>DAMDEB010000015.1:8698-14076 GCA_032090075.1 Caproiciproducens sp. | reverse complement strand
AGACTCATGTGTAGCTTTTGAACAAAGCTGTGCATGAGTCCTTTTTTTATAGATATATTAATAACGAATGCAACAAACTTAAAGGGAGAGCAAAGAATGAGATATTATTTAGAAAATACAGACCAGGTTTTTCAGCAGGTAGACAGCAGCGACAAGGGGCTGACACAAGCCGATGCTGATTCCAGATTGCAGCGCAACGGAAAAAACAAGCTTGCAGAAGCAAAAAAGGTGTCTCTGCTGAAACGGTTTGCACAACAGCTCAGTGACCCAATGACAATTATATTGATTGTTGCAGCGGTTATTTCCGGTATTACCGCGTCCTATGCCAATGAATCCTTTGCCGATGTATTTATCATCATGATTGTTGTGACCATCAATGCAGTACTCGGGGTGTATCAGGAAAGCAAAGCGGAAAAAGCCATCGAAGCGTTGCAGGAGATGGCTGCTGCGACCTCCAAGGTTCTTCGCAACGGCAATGTGGTTACAATAAAAAGTGAGGAGCTGGTTGTCGGCGATATCATTTTGCTGGAAGCGGGTGACGCTGTACCGGCTGACGCAAGAATGATTGAAAGCGCGAGCGTGAAGGTTGAGGAGGCCGCGCTGACAGGCGAGTCCGTACCCGTGGGCAAAATCATCAGGGCGCTTTCGCTGAACAATCAAAAAGAGGTACCGCTCGGTGACCGCAAAAATATGGCATACATGGGCAGCACCGTGGCATATGGCCGTGGGAAAGCGGTGGTGGTGGCCACCGGTATGGATACCGAAATGGGTAAAATTGCCGATGCGCTTGCAAACGCAAAGGACAATACCACACCGCTGCAAATCAAATTAAATCAGCTCAGTAAAATACTAAGCTACCTGGTCATTGGAATTTGTATCTTCATATTTGCTTTCAGCCTGATAAAAGCAGGTGATTTCAGCGGCGAAGTCATCTTAAATACCTTTATGGTGGCAGTCAGTTTGGCTGTGGCGGCGATTCCGGAGGGCCTTGCCACAGTGGTGACGATTGTGCTTTCCATCGGCGTTACCAATATGTCAAAGCGCAACGCGGTTATCCGCAAGCTTACCGCAGTGGAAACGCTCGGATGCGCTCAAATTATTTGTTCCGATAAAACAGGTACGCTGACACAGAATAAAATGACGGTTGTGGAGCATTTCGGAGAAAATGAAATGCTTTTGGCGACCGCTATGGCATTGTGCAGCGACGCGGAGCTGGACAAAGCGGGAGCAGTGACCGGGGAACCGACGGAAGCCGCTTTGGTGAACTACGCGGCGAGTCTTGAACTAAAGAAATATGATTTAAAGACGGCGAATCCACGTATCGGTGAAGCACCGTTTGATTCTGTTCGCAAAATGATGTCGACTGTTCATTCCGTCGCTGACGGCGGATTTGTTCAGTACACCAAAGGGGCGCCCGACGAGGAACTGAAAAAATGTACGCATGTCTTACGCGGCGGCGAAGTGGTGGTTTTAACACAAGAAATCCGCGCCGAAATACTTGCCGAAAACAACCGGATGGCGGGCAAGGCACTGCGCGTATTGTGTGCGGCTTTTAAACAATACCCGAATGTTCCGGCTTCCTTTGAACCGGACAGCCTTGAAAATGATTTAACCTTTATCGGATTGACGGGTATGATCGACCCAATTCGTCCGGAAGTGGTGGACGCGATTAAAGAATGTAAAGCCGCCGGAATTCGCGCAATCATGATTACAGGCGACCATAAAGATACCGCGGCCGCCATTGCAATGCAGCTTGGCATGATTACGGACGCTTCACAGGCGATTACCGGTGCCCAACTGGATGAAATAAGCGATGCACAATTTCAAAAGACAATTGCGCAATATTCCGTATATGCCAGAGTACAGCCCGAACATAAGGTTCGTATCGTAAACGCATGGAAAGAGAATGGGATGATTACCGCCATGACCGGCGACGGTGTAAACGATGCTCCATCCATTAAGAGCGCGGATATTGGTATTGGCATGGGGATTACGGGAACGGATGTCACCAAAAATGTTGCCGACATGGTATTGGCGGATGATAACTTTGCAACCATTGTTTCCGCAGTGGAAGAAGGCAGAAAAATTTACGATAATATCCGAAAGGCGATTCAATTTCTCCTCGCCTCCAACCTGAGTGAGGTTTTGTCTGTCTTCGCAGCAACGCTTATGGGCTTCACCATATTGAAACCGGTTCATCTTTTGTGGATTAACCTGATTACCGATTGTTTCCCCGCCTTGGCGCTCGGTATGGAAAAAGGGGAACAAGATTTAATGCACCGCAAGCCCCGCGATTCCAAGGACGGAATCTTTTCCGGCGGACTTGGTACGGACGTTGCCTATCAGGGTGCTTTGGTGACGATCGTAACCCTTGCAGCCTATTTCATCGGGCACTTTTTGGAGGCTGGCGTTTGGCAAATCACCAACAGCTCCGATGGAATGACGATGGCATTTTTGACGATGTCTATGGCTGAAATTTTTCATTCGTTTAATATGCGTTCCCAGCGGGGTTCTATTTTTACCATCAAACATCAAAATTGGTATCTAATTGGCGCTATGCTTGTGTCGCTCCTGTTAACCACTGCTGTAATTTATGTTCCTGCTTTGGCGCTCGCCTTTGGCTTTGAACATATCTCCTTTATTGAGTATTCGGTGGCCTTGGCACTTGCGTTCTCCGTCATTCCGATTGTGGAAATTGTTAAAGTGTTTCAAAGGAAATTTTCCAAGCAGTAAAACATATTAACTTTACCGTGACATCAAATTTTCAAAAGGGCTGCAAACAGGCCGCAAGTCCATGGTTATTGGATTTGCGGCCTGTTTCATAAATTGTACATAAATATCAGATTTGTAATGAGTGGTTACAAAATTCAACTTCAATTGACAAACAAAATTAAGGTTATTATAATGTTGGAGGCAACAAATTATTCCGAAATTTTACTGAAATATTTTATTCAATAAAATATTTAATATTACTTACTTATTTTATTAATTTAGAAACACATCATAATAATTGCGGCGGATTTTAAAACAATACTGTTAAAAAAGAGGCCTTTATATTGAATAATATTATTTCCTACTTAGAAAGCAGCGCAAATGCTTTTCCGGAAAAAGCCGCTTATGTCGATGAGGAAGAATCTGTTACTTTTGCGGCCTTAAGAGCGCGGGCAATGGCACTTGCTTCTCGGATATTGGAGGTTACTCTTGGTGAGATCAATGTTCCGGTGGTTGTTTTATTAAAAAAGAGCGTCAAATGTGTGACCGCCTTCATGGGGATATCTTACAGCGGCGGTTTTTATACTCCGCTGGATGTGACCTCGCCGCAGGCTCGGCTTGCCAAAATCATTGAAACGCTCCGACCAAAGTTGATTGTCACCACATCGGAGTTCAGCGCGCTTGCGCAATCGCTCGGGTTTTCTGAAGAACAAATTGTACTCATTGAAGACACGGTAGACCACAGCATTGAAAAAACGAAAATTGACGCCGCTCTGTCAAAGAAAATAGATACAGACCCACTCTATATTTTATTCACCTCCGGCTCAACCGGAATTCCAAAGGGCGTAACAATTTGCCATCGGTCGGTGGTTGATTACATTGAATGGGTATGCCGCACTTTTGAATTTGATGAAAAAGTACGGTTTGGCAATCAGGCTCCCTTTTATTTTGACAATTCCATTCTCGATATTTATTGCACTTTAAAAACGGGTGCAACAATGTATATCGTTCCTGAAAAACTTTTTATTTTCCCAATTAAGCTTGTTGAATATTTAAATGAAAATCGGATCAATACTATTTTCTGGGTTCCCTCCGCTTTGATTTATGTAGCAAATTCCAAGGTGCTTGCGAAATTGATACCGGAATACGTTACGAAAATCCTTTTTTGCGGGGAGGTTATGCCGAATAAACAGCTTAATATCTGGCGCAAAGCAATTCCCAATGCGCTGTACGCGAACTTGTACGGGCCGACGGAAATAACAGATGTTTGCACCTTCTTTATTGTGAACAGGGACATGGCGGATGATGAACCGCTGCCCATCGGCATCCCCTGCGGGAATACGGATATCCTTGTACTGAACGAAAACAACCAGCTGGTTAAAGAAGATGAAATTGGCGAGTTGTGCGTACGGGGTACCTCGCTTTCGTTGGGCTACTACAACAATCCGGAAAAGACCAAAGAAGCTTTTGTGCAGAACCCGCTGAACGAACACTACCCTGAACTCATTTATCGCACCGGCGATTTGGTTAAATACAATGACCGTCATGAACTGATTTATTTATGCCGCCGTGATTTTCAAATTAAACATATGGGGCACAGAATTGAAATCGGTGAAATTGAAACAGCGGTGCTGTCGCTGCCCAATATAGAGAACGGGTGCATCGTGTACGATGACCAGCACAATAAAATCGTATTATTTTATCAGTCGGGTTGTGCGGATGATGCCGCTATCCTGATCGCGCTTCGGAATATGCTGCCGAAATATATGCTGCCGAACAAATTGGTTCAATTGGAAGCCTTGCCGGTAAACGGAAACGGTAAAATTGACCGTGTCAAACTAAAAGCAAGCATTCAGTAATTTGAAATAATGCAGAGGTGAAAAGTATGGAAGATATTCTGAAAATATTAAACGAGTTCAGACCCGATATTAACTTTCAAAGCAGTGAGAGGCTAATTGACGACGGACTTTTGGACTCCCTTGATATCGTAAATATTGTTGCGGAGCTTGATTCGGAATTTGACATTGAAATACCGGTGGAAGAAATTACACCGGAGAATTTTAATTCGGTTTCTGCAATCAACAGACTGGTCGACAGGCTGAAAGAAGAGGCCTGACGGTATGACGTTTAATTCGCTGCATTTTTTTATTTTCTTTCCCATTGTAGCTATGCTGTATTATATAATCCCGAAAAAATATCAATGGATATGGCTGCTGATTGTAAGCTACGTATTCTATCTCTTGGCGAATTTTAAATTTGGATTTTTTTTAATGAGTACCACAGTTACAACGTATTACGCGGCCATTGGCGTTGGCAAAATTAACGAACATCAAAAAGATGTTCTTCTCACAAACAAGGATACGTATGCAAAGGAACAGATAAAAGAACTGAAGGCGAACAGCAAAAAACACAAAAAGCAGGTTGTGGCGGGTGTTTTACTGATCAATTTCGGGATACTTGCCTTTTTGAAATACTCCAATTTCTTTATCAAAAGCGTTGACGGGGTACTCGGTGCGTTTCATTCGTCCGCCTCCGTGCCAACTTTAAAATTGCTTTTGCCGCTCGGAATATCGTTTTATACCTTTCAGGCCATGAGCTATGTCATTGACGTGTACCGTGGAAAATATCAGCCGGAAAAGAATTTGGCAAAATTAGCGCTGTTTCTG
>DAMDEB010000015.1:1208-8688 GCA_032090075.1 Caproiciproducens sp. | reverse complement strand
GTCCTTTTTCCCTCAGATTATGGAAGGTCCAATCGGCCGTTACAATGAACTGGCTCATCAGCTTTACGAGCAGCATGAGTTTGATTACAACAATGCGAAATTCGGGCTGCAATTAATGCTGTGGGGTTATTTTAAAAAAGTGGTCATTGCCGACAGGGCCGGTATTTTAGTAAATATGGTTTACAGCAATTACCAAAGCTTCAGCGGTCTGCAAGTTGCTTTTGTAGCGGTTATTTATGCAGTTCAGATTTATGCCGATTTTTCAGGTTATATTGATATTGCAACCGGTGCGGCTCAGTTTTTGGGAATCCGGCTTGCGCCGAACTTTAACAGGCCGTATTTTTCCAAATCGGTTTCCGAATTCTGGCGCAGATGGCATATTTCACTTGGCACATGGTTTAAGGATTATCTGTTTTATCCGTTATCGCTTTCAAAAACAGGAATCAACCTTGGCAAATTCAGCAGAAAACACTTCAGACCCGCTTTTGCAAAAAACGTTCCCGCATTTTTTGGATTGGCTGTCGTGTGGCTTACAACCGGCCTGTGGCATGGCTCGGACTGGCATTATGTCATGTATGGCGTTTACTACGGGGCACTCATTATCTTAAGCATGCAGTGCAAGCCGCTGCTGCAAAGCATGACTGCCAGGCTGCGTATTCCGACGGAAAGCTTTGGCTGGAAGCTGTTCCGGGTGGCACGGACTTTTTCGCTTGTCTGTCTCGGATTTATCCTGTTCCGGGCGGAAAATATGGGAACTGCGTTTTCCATGATGAAGTCAATTTTCACGCTGAGTAAGCCCGCACTTTCTACTTCCTTTATTTTTAACAATTTCACAAGGACTGATTTTGCATTTCTGATTCTATCAATCATTGTTTTAATCGTTGTCAGTCTGTTGCAAAGAAAAAGGAATCTGCGCGAAACGCTGTCAAAACAAAATATTGTATTCAGATGGAGTATATATTGCACTGCGGCGCTCTCCGTTATTTTTTTAGGTGTACTGGCAAGTAATGACCCCAGTCAGTTTATTTATTTCCAGTTTTAGGAGAAACTTCATGAAGAAATTTATCTGTAAGAGTCTGCTGTTTTGTTTTACCATGCTGATTCTATTAGGCGGGATTACTGCGTTTGTCTTATTCGGCCTTCCGCAGCAGTTTGGCATGTCGTATCAGCATGCTTTAAGCGCTCAATATAACTCCATGCGAAGGATTTCGTCCCGCAAGCTTGTGGTTATGGGCGATTCCGCCGTACCGTTCAGCTTGAATGTTCCTTTAATGGAGAAAAGAATCAAAATGCCTGTTCAAACCTTGGGAATACATTCAGGGACCGGTCTTGAATACATTTTGTCGCTTTCAAAAAGCAGCATACACAAGGGTGACATCATGGTATTGGAGCTGGAACCTTCAAACGGAGATTCTTTTACCCCAAGCATCATTTTGACCGCTTGCGAAAATAACTTTGAT
This sequence comes from Caproiciproducens sp., assembly GCA_032090075.1. Lineage (GTDB taxonomy): Bacteria > Bacillota > Clostridia > Oscillospirales > Acutalibacteraceae > Caproiciproducens. The sequence continues at coordinate 7,228 of DAMDEB010000015.1, read as the reverse complement.
ATGTACAAAGCTTTTTCTGCAAAAGATTGGGAAAAAGCGGTGGAATACTATCCCACTTTCTTAATTAAGAAGGTTAAATATTACTTTAAAATTATGGATAAGCAAAGCCCTTCATATTCCGGGAAATCTTTTGACAGTGACGGAAATTACAGTTATTTCAGGGGCAAATGCGTACTCCCAAGGCATCTTTCTAAAACAAGTCAGGATACGGAGTTTAATCAAAGGGATTACAACACTGAATTCATTTCGTATTTAAATGATTACAATCGATTTTGCAAAGGAAAAGGTGCTACCTTTTTGATTACGTTTCCTCCGTTTCTTGATGAATCGTTGGTTTCTTCTAAAAGTGATATTTCAGATTTAGCGAATTATCTGTCACATGAACTCAATGTGCCAATTATTACAAAGATAAGTGATAGAGAATTACCAAGGAAATATATTTACAACAATATCAGCCACTGCAACACTGCGGGTGCGGATAAGGTAACGGTCGATCTCTCAAATGAAATAGAAAAATATCTCAACAAAAAGCCGGCGAACGCACCTCCTGCTGAAATAAAGAGAGTGCCGGTCACGGTGAAATTAATCCGGACAAGCATAGATAAAAAATGAGGGTGTAAACGGAGTGCGTTCCGTCTGCACCCTCGTTTCAGTATATACAGCTCTGTAAAGTGGTTCTTCGGAGAGTTGGTGAAACAACGGGCTTCACACGCATCCGTTTATTTGTTATAATTTGTTTATTGTTTTGTTATGAAAATTTGCGATTCTTTATTTATGATTAGAATCTGATGAAATATAAAATAATTGAGATAATAGATTACGGGGGTGAATGAATGAAGCTGCACGATTTATCCATGAGGGCAGTGTTTTTTAATTTTTTATACGCTGTTTATCCTTTGTTTAGAAATGGGGGGTAGAATAGAAACATCACTTGAGCTTTGTTGTTCACGAAGGAGAAAGAAATGCAGACGATTATTATTAATATTATGAATCAGTTTGGGTATTTCGGTATTGCCCTGCTGATTGCAATTGAAAATATATTTCCGCCAATTCCATCGGAGGTTATTTTGACCTTTGGCGGATTTATGACAACCTTTACCAATATGAAGATATGGGGCGTTATTTTATCCGCTACAATCGGGTCGGTTTCGGGTGCCCTTGTGCTGTATGCCCTTGGGCGGTGGCTGAATCCGGAGCGTCTGGAACGCTGGCTTAACGGCCGGCTGGGCAAGATTCTTCATCTTAAAAAAGAAGATATCCAGCGGGCTGAAAAATGGTTTGACCGGCGCGGAAAGCTTACTGTGTTTTTTTGCCGCTTTATTCCAATCGTTCGCAGCTTAATTTCCATTCCGGCGGGAATGGCCCGTATGAGTATGGGTGCATTTTTGCTGTTGACCGCATTGGGAACAGCAATATGGAATGTAGTATTGGTTTACCTTGGGGCGTTTTTCGGCGCCTCATGGGAAACTGCCGCAGGGTACATGAACACTTACTCCATGGTTGCCGCAGTGGTTTTCGCTGTATTAGCGATTGTTCTTGGTGTGATCTATTATAAAAAACGTATTAAAAATAAAATGAAATCAGATGCAGCAGTTGAATCTGTTGACAAAGAGGACGAATAAAATGCTACAATGGATTCAAAATATTGATAATCATTGGCTGAACTTCATTCAGACCAATCTTCATAATCCTATATTAGATAAATTAATTCCATTTATCAGTATGATCGGAAATGTTGGTGCGGTTTGGCTTGCCATTGCGGTTGTTTTCTTATTGCTTCCCCGATATCGAAGATACGGAGTAATGATTGTGTGCGGTGTCTTGTTGGCGGCTCTGGCGGGTGAAGTTGTTTTAAAGCATCTGGTAGAAAGAGTGAGGCCCTGCAATGTGAACACAGTTATGCCGATGCTGATTGCAAGGCCATCTGATTTTTCCTTTCCGTCCGGTCATACTTCGGCCTCTTTCGCGGCAACCGTCGCAATATGGAAGGCAAATAAAAAATTAGGAGTAATCGCACTGCTGTTTGCTTTTGTGATGGCGTTTTCAAGACTGTATTTGTATGTGCATTATCCATCGGATATTCTGGCGGGGATGATTTTAGGATTAGTATGCGGTTTCGCCGCTATTTATATTGTTAGCAAAGCTGAAGACAAAGTATTGGGCATTCGCCGCAGATAGTGCATATGCTGCGCGGCAACCATTCTGTTTCGTATTGTAAGACCGTTTTTGCGTAAAGTGAAAGCGGCCTTTTTTTGTTTCTATGCGGAAAATTAGGTAAGCATATTACCAAAATTGAGTTGATGATTTAAAATACTTGAAAGAATCATAGTGTTTTGATTGACCAACGCCGCAGATTATCGTAAAATATAATGACGATTCATTTGATTAAAAATAAGTAAGTAGACAAGCCGGTCAAGAGGCTACTAACGTCCTGCAAAAAGCAGATGGCAGCGAATACGTTGTTCATATTTAAATCGAGGTGTACGATGGAGAATACAAAAAAAAGAGGGCAGCTGTTAAAGCTGCTTCCGTTTGCAAGAGGCAGCCGCGCATATTTTTCAATTGCGTTTATCGCTTCCATTCTTGCGGTCATTACAAACTACCTGACACCCCAGGTAATTCGGATTACGGTGGACTCCGTAATCGGTACCGGGCCATTTGCGGTGCCCGCGTTCCTCGGCACATGGATTACCGCCATCGGCGGGCGGGAAACACTGCGGAATCATTTGGCTATCTGTGCGGCGTTTGCATTACTTTTTTCCGTTTTATCGGGAGTATTTAATTATGTGTCGCGCGTTGATATGGCAAAGGCGTCGGAAGGCACTGTCAACCGGCTTCGCAACAAGCTGTTCAGGCATATTCAGCATTTGCCCTATTCGTGGCATAACCAGCATCAAACGGGCGATATCATCCAGCGGTGCACCATGGATGTGGACATGGTTCGCAATTTTATTGCGGAACAGCTGCTTGAAATGGTTCGAACCGTGTTTTTGATTGTCTTTTCGCTGGTGCTCATGTTTGCAATGAATGTGCAGCTTTCTCTGCTCGCGCTGATGTTTATCCCTGTGGTCATGCTGTATTCCGGATTCTTTTACAATAAAATAGGAAAGAAATTTCAGAACGCGGATGAGGCAGAGGGTGATCTGACTGCCATGGTGCAGGAAAATTTAACCGGAGTACGTGTGGTGCGCGCCTTTGGCAGGGAAAGATATGAAATTGACCGCTTTGATGAAAAGAATAATATCTTTACCGGACTTTGGGTTAAGTTGGGTAATTTACTGGGATTCTATTGGGGTATAGGCGACGTCGTTTCAGGACTCCAGGTTATGAGCATTATTGTCGCGGGTAGTGTGCAGGCGGTTTCCGGTACGATTACGCTGGGCGAGTTCATGGTGTTTGTATTTTATAATTCCATGCTTGTCTGGCCGGTGAGAAGCTTGGGACGTATTTTATCCGAACTGAGTAAAACCGGTATTTCCGCATCCCGGCTCAATGAAATTCTTGACGCTGTTCCCGAACAGGACAGTAAAGACGCACAGGAGCCGGACATGACGGGCGACATCGCCTTTCACAATGTTCGTTTCGCTTACAATGAAACCAAAGAGGTTGTCGACCATATCTCCTTTACAATTGACGCGGGTACAACCTTCGGCATTTTAGGAGCGACAGGCTCAGGGAAATCCACACTGATGTATCTGTTGGACCGCCTTTACGAGCTGCCGGCAGAGGATGGTTCCATCACGATCAGCGGCGTGGATATCAGGAATATCAAACTGGATTGGCTGCGCAGTCATATTGGAATTGTATTGCAGGAGCCGTTTCTGTTTTCAAAAAGTTTTCAGGAAAGTATTTCGGACGGTGCGCAAACCCACGAGTTGGAAGCGGTGCGGCATTACGCTCGGCTTGCCGCTATTGACGACACGATTCTAAATTTTTCCCAGGGCTACGAAACACAAATCGGTGAACGCGGCGTTACCGTTTCCGGCGGGCAAAAGCAGCGCGTCGCCATTGCGCGTATGCTGATGCAGGATACGCCGATTAAAATATTTGATGATTCGCTTTCCGCAGTGGATACTGAAACGGATGCCAAAATTCGCAGTTCTATCAACAGCCACGTACACGGCACCACCATTTTGATTTCACACCGTATTACCACACTGATGAATGCGGATAAAATAGCAGTAATTGATAAGGGCAAGCTTCGCGAACTTGGAACCCATGCGGAGCTGATTGCAAAGAACGGAATTTACAGTAAGATATATGAAATGCAAAGCCTTGCAGGCACTGAGGAGGAATAGCAGTAATGGAAACCAAAAATCAAAGCAAGCCGTTTTCCCTTAAAGTGTGGGCAAAGCTGCTTCCGTTCCTAAAGCCATACAGGGGCAGACTGACCATTGTTGTGGTCTTAATGCTGCTCAATGCCGCTATTGATGTTGCCTTTCCTCTGTTTCAGGCTTACGCGGTGGACTCGTTTATCGTACCGAAAACATTGAACGGTATTGTGCCGTTTACAGCCCTGTACGCCCTCCTTCTTTTGATACAATGCCTTAGTGTGGTTATTTTTGTACGCCACGCCATGGTGGTGGAAATGAAGTTGGGCCGCGACCTGAAGCGGGCGGCTTTCGTCCATTTGCAGACGCTTAGCTTTTCTTACTACAATACAACGCCGGTCGGTATTATCATGGCGCGTGTCATGAGCGATACCAACAAAATCGGTTCCATTATCGCATGGAGCGTGGTGGATATTTTTTGGGCGTTCGCATATGTCGTCGGCACCTTTATCGCGATGCTTGCTCTTGATGCAAAACTGGCGCTGCTGGTGATTACCATCGTACCGTTTATCGCGATTATTACGGTCTATTTTCAAACGAAGATACTGAACATCAACCGCAAAATCCGTGGAATCAATGCGGATATTACAAGGACCTACAACGAGGGAATCACCGGTGCGAAAACTTCAAAGACGATGGTGATTGAAGATAAAAATGCGGAGGGTTTTGCGCAAACAGCCGAACTCATGCGTGCGACTACCGTGCGCGCCACGATGCTCAACGCGGTTTACGTTCCGATTATTCTGTTTTTCAGTTCGCTCGCGGTTGCTTTCGTACTGGCACAGGGCGGTTATCTGGTCATGCAGGACGTCATTAAAATCGGGATATTATCCGCCTTTATCAATTATGCGCTGAGTATATTTGAACCGATACAGCAGCTGGCAAGGACGATTGCGAACTTTGTCGCCGCACAGGCGAACATCGAGCGCGTGGTTGACTTGCTGGAGCTGAAGCCGCAAATTACCGACACGCCTGCCGTCATTGAAAAGTACGGCACATCCTTTGAACCTAAAAAAGAAAACTGGGAGCCGCTGAAGGGCGATATCGAATTCCAAAACATGTCTTTTCAGTATCCGGACGGAACAGAGGAAGTCCTTTCCCATTTTAACCTGAAAATTCCCGCAGGAACAACGGTGGCGATTGTGGGGGAAACCGGCGCGGGAAAATCCACGCTTGTAAACCTTGCCTGCCGCTTTTTTGAGCCGACAGACGGGAAAATTCTGATAGATGGCCGCGACTACCGCGAACGCTCCATGCTGTGGCTGCACAGCAACATTGGCTATGTGCTGCAAACGCCGCATTTGTTCTCCGGCAAGGTGCGTGAAAATATCCGTTACGGCAGGCTGAACGCAACCGATGAAGAAATTGAACTGGCCGCCAAAACAGTGAGCGCCGATGAGGTGATACGAGGGATGGAGAACGGCTATGACAGCGATGTGGGTGAAGGCGGAGACCGACTTTCTACCGGTGAAAAACAGCTCATCAGCTTTGCACGCGCAGTCATTGCGGACCCGCGTATTTTTGTGCTGGATGAAGCAACTTCCTCTATTGATACCAAAACGGAACAACTCATTCAAAGCGCAATTGCGCATTTGCTCAAAAATCGAACCTCATTTTTAATTGCACATCGTCTTTCAACGATTCGAAAAGCGGATTTGATTCTGGTTGTCCGCGCCGGTAAAATCGTGG
>DAMDEB010000015.1:0-1137 GCA_032090075.1 Caproiciproducens sp. | reverse complement strand
CAAAAAGGAAATACTTGTAGAAGTGCTGAAAGCTGCGGTGCCGTATGCAGTGAAAAGGCTGCTGTGGGAACAATATGTTATTGCCCAAAAAAATCGACAACCATTCATTTTTGAATGGAGAAAATGAGTCAAATTAAGATTAGAAAGAAGGATGTTTTTATGAAAGCGACTCTTGACAGAAGCGGATGTATCTCTTGCGGGCTCTGTGCCCAAACCTGCCCCGAGGTTTTCAGAATGGCGGATGACGGCGTTGCCGAAGTTTGGCTGGAAGATGTGCCGGCCGAGGTCGAAGGCGCAGCAGTCGAAGCGCAGGATGGATGCCCTGTCTCAGTTATTACTGTGGAATGAGCAGTTCGCATTGATATCTGCCTGTGGCCTCTCTTGTATTTAAAGGGAGGCCACGTTTTATTGACCGTATTTTAAATTGGTTATCAGATTTTAAACTAAATTTTGGTGAATGAAATATTATGTTTGTGTTTTACAATTTAAGTATGGCAGTGAAGATTAAAAAAATTTTTTCTGTGTATAAGATAATTCTCAGCCACACAATAAAAAATCTTACTATTTGATAGGATTAATGATATAAAAAACTTGACTTTTTTATCGATATCTAATATAATAGTAAAGCTGTCAGAAATTAAAAGTTGTTTATAATATGCGCTCGTAGCTCAGCTGGATAGAGTGCTTGACTACGAATCAAGAGGTCGCGGGTTCGAATCCCTCCGGGCGCACCAAAATAAGGACAGGGCTTTTGCCCCTGTCCTTATTTTTTGTCTGCCAAGAGGGTAAGCGCACCCGGGCGCAAGTTGCGAGATAAATAAAGATAAACAATATGGCAGAGAAACCGGAGAAAATCAGGCTGTTACTGCACTACCTGATTCCCTCCGCTTGCACCAATTACGATAATTATATATTTATTAAAACTAAGTACATAAATATTTGATAACACAGGATTGAAATCTTCTGCTACCAAATGAGGTCATTCCCTGGTATCTTAATTTCTGCATTTATTGGGAGCGTTAACTGTTGATTTTTACGTTCAAATTTGTTATTCTCTAAGAGCTTTAATGTTTGTTTTAAAACTATATTTTAAAGCAAAAAATCAAGGCAGACAACACTTTTTGTGCTATTTGCCTT
>DAMDEB010000014.1:31713-33157 GCA_032090075.1 Caproiciproducens sp. | reverse complement strand
TTGTAATATTGGTATGGCCGTTGAAGTAGGTGCTTTCATTGCCGACACAGATACTGCGCAACCCCAATGTTAAGGTGCGCAGGATATCCTTTGTATACAATTGATTACCATTATCATCGTAGCTGTCCAGTTCTGTCTGCGCAACATTGAACAGGTCGGAAAGAATCGGATAGTCATCAGGCTGCAGCGTACTGAAGTCCGTATCATCTGTAATGCCGAACTGTTGATACAGGCGTTCAAGCAGTATTTCAAGCGTATCCAACTGATCAGTCGGGAATTGCTTGTAACACTTGAAAAAGTCCCGCAGATAAGCAATGTGCTGGCTTAAACGCGTTCCCTTACGGAATGCCTGGGGGACATCTTCATGCTCGTCTGCTTCTGCTTCTACCGTCCAAAGGCGCGGCTCCAAAACATTGATGCAATAGATACCGGCCATCATGTCAATGTAACAGCCTTTTAGTTTAAGGGTCAGGTCTTTGTACTCATCGTCCGGATCTAAAATAAAGAACTTTTTGCCCATCTGCCTAAAATTGGTGATAATCAGCTTTAAAAGGTGGCTTTTTCCTTCGCCGGTATTTCCCAGAATCAGAATGTGGCCATTGGTCTTATCCCTGCTGCGCCGATCAAAGTTTACGATGATATTCGAGCCATTTACATCCCGGCCGATGAACATACCGTCCGGATCTGTTTTGCCTGAATAAGAAAATGGGTATAGATTTGCAACACTGCTCGATGGCAGGATACGTTCAAACTGCGATTTGAATTGATTGCTGCCGGTCAGCATAACGGATTGAAACCCTTCTTTCTGCATCAATTCAAGCTTGTCATAAGTAATTTTTGACCTTGCAAAAAACGATATCATTCTCTGCTTTAATTCGGTCAGATCCTTATATGAGTTTGCGATTAGCTCTATGAAAACAGCGCAGTGAATAAGCGATTGTTTTGTCTTATGCTGCTGAGAGGATAAGGTTGCAACGTCGGTAAGATTTTCAGTTGCAGCGACCGTAGCACGGATACTCCGTGAATTTGTGATACTGTTTTTATTTTTTCTTTCCGCATGTTCCAAAACTTTGTTTTCCTCATAAGGGTTAACCGGCCGGGTATAAATCCGCAAGGTAACGCCGTCCATTTCTCCAAGCTGACGGAGAAGCGCGGTTGACTCCGTAACAGTTGGATACTCGCGGATAGCCCACACACTGCGGTAGGTATTGCCGCAGACAAAGTAATCCTGATGGAAATTGAGTACTGAAGGCATGATCATATCCAAAAACTCTTTAATTTCCATACTGCCTGTTTCATGAGCATCGCTCATTTGGGCAGTAGCACGGGTTTTGCTCTTTTCTTCCCGCCTTGCATCCTGTTTTGATTTTCGCTTTTCTGCGCGGGTAAGGATCGGTAAAATGAGTTTCGCCTTAGCCGGTTTGCATTCTCTCTCGGGCTTTGT
>DAMDEB010000014.1:20087-31703 GCA_032090075.1 Caproiciproducens sp. | reverse complement strand
AAAGCTTTAGCTGCGGCTGCTCCTGCTGTTTCTGCGGAGCAGGGGGAAGGGGCTGCTTCGGTGATGCCTTTACCGGAATTGCTTCAGGAAGATAATCCTCTTTATTGTTGTCAGCGATACCCCGCCAATAGCTCGACAGATTAAGGTCTTTTGTGCCGGCCAATCCATTTTCGTAGATGGTTGCAAGCTTCAATTCGATATTCGCATTGGGTGTCTTACTTTCCTGTTGAATAAATTCTTTGAAAGCCTTTTGATATAACTCTTTGGCCAAAGCGGCGTCAACTTCCATACCGACGCCTGCAGCACACATCTTGGCCAACTCATAATCAGCAAACGGAATCCCGTTTGCTGACGCCTTGGAATACCACATGGCCGACTTTGTAAGGTTTGTATTGGTTAAAATCCCGTTATAGTACATCTTGCCGAGTGCATACTGCGCATATTTATCACTGCTGTTGGCAGCATCAACATACCATTGTGCGTCTGCATTTTCATTATAGATTTTGGTAAGAGCCGCCTGTGCATTGTTTCCCTCACTGAGCGCCGCCAACTGGTACCATTTTTGAACTTGCTGGCTCTCTGTAAGTGGCTCTGATTCTAAAGGCTCATCGTCGTACAAATCCGGATTCATTATTTTTTGTCTTGCAATCATATTTTCATCTCCAGTATATTGGTATAGTTTTCTCCGTCAAAGTCCTGAAAGGTATCATCAAAGATACTTTGTTCAAGATAAACAGCAAGCAGCTGTTTAATGTCATCCTTGCCTGCTGCCCGGACAGTGAATTCATTGTCTTTCATAAGCTCAAGTGCCTTTGAGAGTGTACTCGATACATATTCCATGGTGTCCCGGCCAGAAAACCTTAACAAAACTAAAAATTGACGGCTGGTGGCCATCGAAACCCGGATATCGTCAAGGTATTTGATATCCTTTTCATCAAGCGCACGCAGCTCTTCATTTCTCTCTTTTTCTGCAAGGTGTGCAAGAAAATGCTTGTTACTCTCATAGCTTTGCGTGGAGTTGATGCAGATGTAGTCCGATGTGCCCAGTGGATCGAGGACGGAATTGTATCTCTTGATTCTTGACCGCACGTCTTCCGGGGAAAGAATCGACAGATTGACCGGAGTCACAATCAGAAAGGCCAACTTTTCGCCTGTAAAAGTAATGAGGCAGCAATCTTCAACAGATGCTGCCCCAATAAACTGCCGTGTGCTGTTTTTCTTTTTCTTCTTTATCAGATCATATAAACTCATTTCGTCTTTTGCACCTCCCAAAAATACCTCTGTTGCTTGGTTAGCAGAAATGACCCAACCTTGGTGATATATCCGAAAATTGTGATGTCTCCGAACTGAATCCTCATAAAGGCGAATGCTACAGTACAGACAAGGGGGATAATTAACAGAAAATATGCTAAAAGCAAGACGGAGACAACCGCACATCCGGCAAGGATAACTGCGTCTTTCCCTGTCCAAAGCCCACACATGGAAGGGCTTTCCAAATTATCCGGATAATAATACTTCATAATCAGATTCCTTTCATGAGCGTTTTCCCAATTCCCATAATAGAGTTGGCGGTGTACGATATTTGTGAGATATTCGCCTTCATACTTGTTTCCATACCAAAGGCTTGTGCAATTCTTGGCACTTCTGCGGCAGTAAGCATGATTCCGACACCGGCGAGCATATTTGTACGGAAGACAATCAGGCCAACAACAAGTAATAGGTTTTGTACAAAGGCAGTGAAACAAAGCCCAATAACTTGTTTACACCAACCTATAAAGGCGTCACTATACCCTCTCACTAATGAAAAAATATACAGTGAGCAAACGCAGATTTGGACGAGTATCAAACCGCCCCTCTTTATGTTTCCAAACAAAACCTTGAAGAAACCATATGCAAAAGCAATAATGAACAGGAGATTTACAATGTCAGGGACATGCTGCTGCCCAGATGCCCCTGATGCCGCATCACTGGCTATTGCACCAACAGCACTGGCAAGCGGGTTCCCAATAATGAGATTTGAAAAGAAGGAGATAGCTTGAGTAATCATTGCAGGGTTTGACGCTCCGGGAGATGGTGCTGTCGCAGCACTTCCAGCTGCACGATTAATAACGGCACCGATGGTGTTTTCCATGTCAATACTTAACTGGTACAGTTTAACAGGGATGATGGTAAATAAAGCTGTTGCCATCATCCCTTTCATAACATTAAAAAGGAAATCTTTCATACTTGCTTTTCCGCTATCGTAGGACATGACATAGTCAAAAAAGGCTATAATCAGCCCAACAAGAAAAAGCGCACTGGCAAGCAATTGGAAGAACAGGAGAATCCCTTTTATGTACGGGTTATCAAATAATTCCGCTCCCATACCGCCCATATACTGCATGAAATCCTGCAGACATTTTATGATGGTATAATAAATCCATGTCATAAGTTGGTCAATTGCGTTTCCTGTTGTAAACATATTTCATCACCACTTTATCAGACCCCAAACCCAAAGGGGGCCTGTGGCAGCAATGACAAGCGCACAAAACAGCAGTGCGGGGGCATGCCATTCAAATTCGGCTCCAGTATTGCGACGATAATTCACAATCGCGAATATTGTTTTAAAAATAAAAATTATTGCAACAATTGCGTCTATGATTGGGAAACCAACGTTATTTACAGCTTTTTTGATTTGTGGCTTCATATAGGTATCGAAAGCACTCTGTACGCCTCCTGCGACGTCATTGTTCGTAGTCGTGGCATATGCGGTGACGGCAAAAAGGCAAGTGATAAGGGAAAGCGCTACAAGAAGGGTAAGAAATCTTTTCGTTTTTTCGGATATCCGCATTTGAGTTAACTGTTTCATGTATAGACCTCAACTTTCATAAGTTAGTTAAGAATAGCCGGGACGCGCCTAAAGCAGAGAAAAAACAATGCTTTTACTGGCTCATTTCAATGCCCATATTTTCTTCCTGAACTGGTTCTTCAGCAAACTCCTTATTGCTGATTTTCATGATGTAATCTTCGACTTTCGAGAGATGTTCAGGTGAAAACATCTCATGAGCTTCTTCCGGAAGTATTACGTTGGTGGTTACTCCGTCATCCGTTCTTGTTAAAAAAATCGGCCCGTACCGTTTAATATCTCGAATATTATCCCGGAGCTGTTCAACTTCCTCTTCATTTGTTAGCTTTTTTTCTGCACCCATTTGATTTTCATACTCCTTTCCATAAAATGCTGCCGCAACATTCCGTCTGAATCTTGGAATATTAAACGACCATGCTGTTGGTTGGCTGGACAGGGCAGAGGTTAATGTTTCAACCGAACCATATCCTTCAATGCCCGATATACTAATTAGTTCGGCGTGCTCTTTAAGGCCACGGTCAAGTAGGATGTCGATGTTGGACACATATTTAATAGAAATATTATTCGCTCTGGAAAAGTCAATTTCTTTTTGCATCCCTTGCGATATCGTATCACCGCAAACCCATAATTCATCACAGCGTTTCAGTAACTCCATTCCCATTGCAATCCCCTTTTCTCGCTGTGCCGGTATGGTATCGTCAAGGTATTGTGTAAATATGGTGTGGGGGGCAAGGGGAATTACGCCTTGCTGGGCAGCATACGCACAGTACACCGTCGCTTTTTTGATGTTCTCTTCGATATTCCCGCGTAAAGGGGAACAGATATAAACGAGTTTCATATTATCACATCCTTCAATAAGCAAACGCGCGTCCGCTTTTTAGATTTGTTTTGTAGGGTTCGTTTACTTTTTGCGGGTAAACAATTTTGCCCTGCAGGGATTCAAAGATGCAGCAGTTTTCTCCATCGCAGATTACCACCTTATACTGAATAGGTAATTGTAAGCGAATATAGGCCACAGCAGCGCCGGTACCGCGCAAATGAATTGCTTCTGTATGCATTCCGTTTGGAAAGTAACAGTAGCCTAAAAATAATTCATCCTCCATTTCTGACCTCCAAATTAGATTGATTTACATTGCTAAATCCGGGCCTTCCTCCATCTCATCATCAATCTCCATCACCTGTTCCTTGTCGGCTCCCATTTCTTCAGCCATTGCAATGTCAAGCTTGTTGAGCTGATCTGTTTTCATATCGTATTCCTGCTCGTGCTCCCACGGGGTGCTTAGCTGAGCCTTTGCCTCCTTCATTTGCTGTTCTGCGAGCTGAACGTCGTGCTTGCAATTTACAATAGCATCCTCCATCCCTTTTAACAGGTTATCCATACGCGCCACGCAACCGATGGCACTATGACCGAGTTCCGAATAATGCCGGGCAGCTCCGCATATGACAATGGAATGCAGACCGGTAAATAAGCTGTACGTCAATTCAAGGTTGAAACCCATGTATTGGCCGATTGGAAGGTATTCACCGGATTTACGATAGCTTTGTACCTTTTTCAAAATTGCATCGCCGGCAAGTTCCTTATTGGTAAAGACTTGACCAAACAGCTGAATACTGAAATCCTCGGCCGAATTGCTGTCGCGCACTGAAATGTCCTTGGTCAAGTTCTGCATGGCGGATTCATTACGCGCGATTTTTTCCGGCAGATCCTTTAATACAATGTCCTCAAGGCTGAATCGTTCAAATTTGTATTGCGCTTTCAGCTGGCTCAATTCTGCAACTCGCACACGCAGCTCCTCACGCTCCTTGATGCGTGGGTCTTTGCTGCTTAACATTTTTACGGTCGCATAATCCAAAACTGTGTTATCGATATCCGCGGCATGACGGTCTGCACACTGGCCACGCGATACTTGACTGATAAACTTTTGTTTCTGTTCCAAAACCTGCCAACTGAATGCGTCGAAGGTTCCTTCCGTTACATAACGGTAAATTTCAACCATTTCATTCTCATTGCCCTGACGGAGGATTCGCCCATCGCGCTGCTCAAGGTCTGCCGGACGCCACGGTGCGTCCATATGATGCATTGCAATTAGCTTTCGCTGTGCGTTGGTTCCGGCGCCCATACGGGCGGTAGAGCCAAACAGCACACGCACCTTTCCGGAACGGAAATCTGAAAACAGCTGTTCTTTTTGACCTTCTGTGTGGGCGTCATGGATAAAAGCAACCTCATTTTCCGGAATACCCATCTTAATAAGCTTCTGTTTCATATCCTCATAGACACTGAATTTACCATTTCCTTTTGGTGTGGATAGGTCACAAAATACCATTTGCGTCCCTTGGGTCGCAGCTGTTCGCTGCCAAATATCGTAAATATTTCGAACGGCCATGTTGACCTTGCTGCCCGCAAAATCCTCTGCATTGGGGTCTAAGATACGCATGTCAAGCGCACCGCAGCGCCCGTCATTTGTTGCCTTTAGGGCGTTGTCCTCCCACGGTTCCACGCCGCCATTATGGATAACTTCAAAGCGACATACGATTTCATCAACCAGTTTCTTTTGTGCTGCACTCGGCTGTGCAACAATTGTGATCGCTTTTTCACCTTTTAATTTCGGTACCGGCAGCTTTAGAATATCCGCAGATTGTACATCGGCGGTTAAAGAGTACATAGACATTAACTCTGGGAGATTGACGAACTGTGCAAAGCGTGATTTATACCGGTATTGGGTACCGTCAGGCGTCAGCTCCAACGATGATACGACGCGCCCGAACGAAGCGGCCCATGCATCAAAGTGCGAAATACCCCTTTGCTCCAATTCATCCGGCTGTAGAAAGGTCTGCATGGTGAACATCTCTGACATAGAGTTGGAGATCGGAGTGCCTGTAGCAAACACCACACCGCGCGCGCCATGATTCAACTCGTTGATGAAGCGGCACTTCATCAGCATATCGGATGCTTTTTGAGCCTTTTGCTGTCCAATTCCTGCCACATTACTCATCTTGGTGGCAACAAACAGATTTTTGTAATAGTGAGCTTCATCAACAAAGAGCTGGTCAACACCTAACTCCTCAAAAGTAAGAAGATTATCTTTCCGGGACTGGTTCAACAGCTTTTGCAGCTGGCCTTCCAGTTCCTTTTTGGTACGCTCCATGTTTTTGATTGTCCAGTCCTCACCATTTTCATCCTTAGCAAGCTCCATAGAGGTAATCACATCATCAATTTGCTTTTTCAAAAGTCGTTCGATGCGTTCCGGGCTGATTGGAATTTTCTCGAAGCTTGATTGCGCAATGACAATTGCATCATAATCGCCGGTCGCAATCCGGCTCACCAAGCGCTGTCGATTTGACTTTTCAAAGTCTTTTTTGGTGGCAAGCAGCACATTTGCTCCCGGATACAATTTGAGAATATCGGCGCCCCACTGGTCAATTAAATGGCCGGGGACAACAAACATACTTTTATTGCACAGCCCTAACCGCTTACCCTCCATTGCGGCGGTAATCATGGTGTAGGTCTTGCCCGCGCCCACGCAATGCGCAAGCAGCGTGTTTCCGCTGCTAAGGATGCGCGCTACTGCATTCCGTTGATGCGCTTGTAAGCTGATTTCCGGCGTCATGCCGGGGAAGGTAAGATAAGAGCCGTCATACTGGCGCAGACGAATATTGTTGTAAGTAATGTTGTATTTCCAAACAAGCCGTTCCCGGCGCTGTGGATCTCTAAATGCCCAATCTTCAAACCTTCTGTTTATGATCCGCTGCTTTTCGCGTGCTGCTGCCGTTTCCACAGGGTTCACAACGTACTTATCATCAGGCGTTTTATCACGGATTGTCGGTAACTTCTGATTCAGGGATAGCTCGATGAGTTCGTAGGCGTCGATGCGGTGTGTGCCCAATGTTTTGCCGCCCAGCACATCGCTGCGCATACCCGAATGATATACGCCGTTGATTTTCCACATTGCCTGCGCCGGTACATAATTTACAGTAATGTGGTCGGCAGTGTAAGACGTAGGTTTTAGGGTATCGGTGATAAACTGCTTGATATCCTCTGTATCAAGCAAAGGGGAACCCAGTCGCACATCAATCTGTGATGCATCTATGTCGGCTGGCTGTACCATTCTTAGGGCTTCAACATTGATTGCATACTGTTCGTCATTTTCGGCTGCGCTTTCAGCAACGGCCAGTTTATCACGCACTTTACCGGATAAATACTGGTCAGAAGTTTCAAACTGTCCTCCGATGGGGTTTTTGTAGACGATTCCCTTCAGGTCATCAATTACCTCTGATTCTTGCTTGCCGGTGAGCTGCGCGATGAAAGAAATGTTGACGCATCCATTTTCATCCAAACTGTGGGGCAGAGCCTCGACCGCCGTGTCCGCATGGGTGACTATCACCGGCGGGCGAATGGTGCGCTTGGAAAAGATGGCGGCCTTTGTTACATGGCCATCATCGTCGATATTCTCTAAGCTTGTCAGCAGGGGGTAATCTGAATCCTTGGAAAATGCAAGCTTATTGCCAACACTGGTAAGATAACCGTATTTATAGGTAAAGCCATCATACAGGCGGTTTAGCTCTGCGCTTGTCTCGATGATTGCCTTATCCGGATAATCTTCACTCTGCACCCGGATTACTTCGCGCATGGCGTCACGGACAGCAATCATGCCGCGGATTCTCTGTTCCCTCATTCCAGTGATATCCTGTATCAGCATCTGCGAGTTTTCACGGTAGTAAATATGTTTATCTACTATGGTATAACTGTAATTTCTGACATGAGGATCTGCCGGTATTGTTGACGCTGCTTCACCATCCTCAATAACTAATTCCGGCTCGGAATAAGTCCCCTGCAGGGAGGCAATTGCTTTAGGAAGCTCATCACGCCAATCTACGCCTTCATCGGGCATCAGCGCGGTATCCTTTGCGTTGCCATACATATTGTCGGAGAAAACCATTTTTCCGAGCATCATTTCCGGATGGTCTGCGAAATAGGTGTTGACGGGGATGCCTCCGTCAAGGTAGGTTAGGTTTACCCAATCCGGTTCAATGTCTACCATATGGTAACGTTTTTTGAGAAAAATGATATCGGCCGTGACATTTGTATTGGCTTCGGCTTTCATCATGGTGTTCGGAAGTCGAATTGCGCCAATCAGCTCCGCGCGCTGGGCAATGTATTTGCGCACCTCCGGGTTGGCTTTGTCCAGAGTGCCTTTGGAAGTAACAAATGCAATCATGCCGCCAGGGCGTACTTTATCAATGGTCTTTGCAAAGAAATAGTCATGGATGAGTAGGTTGTACTTGTCGTACCTGCTATCGTGTAGTTTAAACTGTCCAAACGGTACGTTCCCAATTGCAACATCAGCAAAATTGTCCGGGAACACGGTTTTCTCGAAACCGGTTATTTGAATCTCCGCCTTTTGATACAGCTGCTTTGCAATACGGCCTGTCAGCTCATCGAGTTCCACACCGTACAATTTACCGTTGTCGGCAATCTCCATAGGGATAAAACCAAAAAATCGCCCTGTGCCACAAGCTGGGTCTACGATATTTCCTCCAGTGAATCCGAAATTAATTAGTGCCGTATAGACTTCCCTTACAACCACAGGGGGCGTGTAAAACGCTGTAAGGGTTGATGCCCGCGCCGCTTCATATTCTGCCGGTGTCAGCAATCCTTTGAGGGCTTTGTATTCCTCCTGCCAATTGCTGTTATCTTTATCAAACACTTGCGGGAGGCCGCCCCAGCCAAGATAATTTTTAAGTAACGCCTGTTCCTGTGGATTGGCAAGTCGCTGTTCCGATTCAATTGATTTTAAGAGCTGGATTGCTGCTATGTTGGCCTTGTAGTGGGTCTTTTGGCCGCCGGTAAATTCATCTGTGTTTGCGTATTGATAGTTGATTTTCTCTGATTCAGGAAAATCCAAAGCGGACGCGCGTCCGCTTTTTGGTTCTTCCTGCAAAAGTTCTGCCGAGAACGGAGTGTCTTGAATTTCGGAAAAAGCGGACGGACGTCCGCTTTCTGCCTCTACGGCCTGCGGTGATTCAGTTACCGTAGCAGGGGTTGGTACTACCGGTAAAGCTTGTTGCTTATCCGGACCGGAATCAGTATTGCCGGCCATTTTAAAGATAGACAGCTGCCGCTCCTTTTGTGGGGGCATATCCTTGATATAATTTCCCTCATCAATTAGGTTACGAATGGTCTTTTCAACCATGCTCCACGGCGCGGTACGGGAATACTCACCATCAGCCAATTTCACATCGATTTTGAATCCTTTGCTGTCATAGCATGTAAAACCTTTTTTGCCATTGGAGAATTTTGCTGTTCCGCCGCCAATGCCGTATTCTTTCTTAATTAAAGCAATGGCTTCCTTCGCTGTGGGATCATTGCGGTAACAATCATAAATCCGCTGCTGGCCATACTGATATGTGGTATGCATTAAAGCAGAGGAAAGATAAATGTCTCTGAATTCCTCATCGGTGATAAAGCTGCCATACGCAGGATCTCCATTAAGTGTGTCCGGCTCATTTTGAGCAACAGAAAAGGCAGCTTCATCCGAAACTGCCTGTAAATCTGTCTGTTCAGTTGTTACCTCTGATACACGATGTTCTCCAATGTCATTTCCTCGGCTGTCTTGTACAGCCAGTTGTTGTACTGAATCATTTTCATGGTATCCTCCAAATTTTCCGGGGGATTGCTCTTGCGCAGCTGCTTCAGCATTTTGTCCTCGTACTCGTTCGCTTCCCGCTCCACTTGGTGGCAAACCTTCATCACTTCCAGTTCGCCCATCAGCACCGCGTAACGAGCCGGTTGTTCCTCCTTCAGGTATTTCTTGAATTTGATTCCGTACTTCGTTAGGGATTCCTGATCCTCCGGCGCTGCTATCTCCAATTGGGGATATAACAGGCCGTCTATTTCTTTGTATTCGATTGCCATGAATCATTCTCCTTTGTTCTTTTAGTTGCTCGAACTCAATCTGCTTAACTGAGCTTTCAATTTGACGGAGCAGTGCACAGGAATGGTTTACGGTAGCACACCCTATAATATTGAGGTGTTCGGGATGCTTTAATAAAGCTAACCCATCAAAAAGTAAAGAGTTCAAAATTGGGCTATCCGGTGCAATTCGGCTGTATACCATATAAGTGATACTGTCGGAAATTATGTCATAGACGATATTTTGAATATCCTCTTCTGGCTGCCCGGCAAGAGGGCTGCCGCCAACCGTGTCAAATACAGCTTGACTGTATTCAGTATAGCTTTGGTTTATGATGTTTTCAATAACAGCATTAATCCTGCGGTCAAAGATTGCATTATCCGTCGGGATCCCATACCGTTCTTCAAGGTCAATCAACACAGTGTCACGGTAATCATTTTTAAGTGTCCAATGCTTTGGAAGGGTATTAATATCACCATTGGTGTCGCCGACATCAAACAAGAATTTGAGGGTCAGGCGGTGGTCGTAGTCGATGATAGTCGGGATTCCTTTCACACCTGCATTAATTCTGCGGTTAAATTGATTCCATGTTTCAAAAGTGGCCAGCGCAGTCGCGTTCGGATCCTTCGCATAGATGAGTACGGCAGAGGTAAAATCATATTTATAGATTTGCGCTGCAAACCTTAAAAATGATTTCCATTCCTCCGGTGATGAGATGATTTTTTGCTGCGTTGTTTGCAATAACTTTTTGCATTCGTGTAGTAAATCCACTTGGGTTCCTCCGTCTGCTTTTTTATATGTGTGGCCGGATTTCTCCCTGGCCACAGTGACGTATTCTAAACTAATTGAACCGTGTAATAAGTGCTCGAATGACCGACTTCGTGTGAACCAACTTTTCTATATTCGTAATCAGTAACCCAATAAAAATCTGCACCATGTGGCGTTCCGTCAGGATCATAGTGTGTCGTGCTTTCATAATGCCCTCCAACCGCTACATTAGCATAATCATCAACCGTTGTAGTCCAATATTCTGTCCTCTGAGTGATATTGGCAGTACCATTAAGTGATGCGCTTTCACCAATTGCATTGACTGCTTTAACCTTGATTTGATCTGTTGAGGTTCCGGAAACAGGAACCGTAATGGACGTTGCTGTCATCAAAGAAGTATTTACTTTGCTGCCGTTTTTGTAAACGTTATAACCTAATATTGGCGTATTTCCGTTATTCAACGGCGCAGAAAACGAATAAATCACAGAACTGCCGCTAATAGATGCTTTTAGATTTTGTGGAGCACTCGGCACAGTTTTATCACTTGCGGTCACAGTGCAGGATACGATAAATTTGCCAACCGTAGCCGTAATATTGGCCTGTCCGACCGCAATAGCAGTCACTTTTCCGCTTTCATCGACTGTTGCAACGCTGCTGTTGCTGGAAGTCCATGTAACATCCGTATCATCGGTAGTGTCAGCAGGGTTAATTGATACGGTTAAAGAGGTGTTCTGGCCTAAGAGAAGATCCGCGGTTGTCTGGTTAAGAGAAATAGATTGGATCGGAACGAAGACTGTCAAATTACACTGTGCTACAAAGCTTCCATCATGCGCGGTTACGGAAATAACGGTATGGCCAGCAGCTACTGCCGTAATGTTTCCGTTTTGATCAATACCTGCGACGGATGGATTTGATGATAACCATGTGACAGCCTGATCGGTCGCGTCCGAAGGATTAATGGTTGCTTTCAGAAGGTCGGTACTTCCTCTGGACAATGTTAGATCTGTCTTATCGAGTGCTATGCCTGTAACAGGAATCACTACGGCTACATTACAGGATGCAGTAAGCCCGCCGTCATGCGTTTTTGCAGAA
>DAMDEB010000014.1:16523-20077 GCA_032090075.1 Caproiciproducens sp. | reverse complement strand
TGCAGAAATGACCGTGCTGCCTACATTCACTGCAGAAATTTTCCCCGCACCGTCCACAGTGGCAACGGATTCATCAGATGAAGTCCATAATACCCCTTTATCTGTGGTGTCAGCAGGAGAGAACTGAGCCAAAAGTTTTTCGCTTGTTCCTTTTGCTAATTTCATAGCTGTTTTATTCAAAGAGATTCCGGCTGCTGGTACAGTTACTGTAACCGTACATTCTATTTTGAAATTACCATCATGAGATTTCACCGTAATCGTAGCCAAACCGCCTCCTGTTGCTGTTACCTGCCCGGAACTGTCGACCGTTACGACGTCAGGATCGGATGTACTCCATATTACTGCCTGATCTGTCGCTTCTTCAGGTAAAACGGTGGCAGTAAGAGCAGTGTTATTCCCTTTAATCAGGTTGAGCGTACGTTGGCTGATCGTAATCCCTGTTGTAGGAATTACCACTGTAACATTACAGCTTGCAGGAAAACTGCCATCATGCGTAGTTGCGGTAATGACCGCTTTGCCAACTTTCACACCGGTGACCTTTCCTGAAAAACTGTCTACGGTCGCAATGGATTCGTCGGATGAAGTCCATGCGACAACTTTATCGGTTGCGTCTTCCGGTGTAATGGTCGCGGTTAGATCGCCCTGTGTTCCTTTGGGCAAAGTTAATGCAGACTTATCTAAAATGATTCCTGTTGCAGGAACAATAACCGTCACGACGCATTCATCTACATGCGAACCTACTTGTGCGGTAATGACCGCCGTGCCGCCTTCAATAGCCGTAATCCTACCGTTGGAATCAACAGCAGCGACCGTAGACTTGGATGAAATCCATTCGATGGTCTTATTCTCCGTCGTATCCGGCGGGTCAACAGTGGCCGTCAGTGTCTCTTCTGTTCCTTTGATTAGGATTAATTCTGTCTTATCAAGAGTGAGGGTTGAAATGGATATTCCGACCGTCACTTCACAAATTGCTGAGAGCTTTCCATCGCCGGTGGTGGCGGTAATGGTGGCTGTTCCGACGTTCTCCGCAGTAATTTTGCCGTTACCGTCTACCAACACAACATCATTGTTACTGGTTGCCCATATAACAGTCTTGTCGGTGGCGTCTTCCGGTCCCACGGTGGCGGTCAGTGTTTTGCTTGCGCCTTTATCAATACTAAAAGCTTCTGAATTGATTTTGATTGTGGATGCAGGAACTAAAACGGTCACTATGCAGGCCGCCGTTTTTCCATTTGAGGTTGTGGCCGTAATTGTTGCCGTACCGCCGCCAACGGCCGTGATATGCCCAATGTTATCCACGGTGGCTATATTAGCATTACCTGTTGACCATTTGATGCTTTTGTCTCCCGATGCATTGGAGGGGGTTATAGTTGGTGTTAATACAGCCGATATGTCGCCTTTGTTCAAGGTCAGCTGAGTCTTATCCAGTGTCACACCACTGATCTGAGGAGCAGTGTAATGGCCGGAAGACGATGAATCAGGAGCACTGGACACTGGCTCACTCGAAACGGTTGATTCCGGAGAGCTTGAAACAGGGGATGCCGGTTTCGATGCAGTGCTGCTTGGCTTTGATGACGCTGAATTTGACGACGTTGACGTCGGATTCTGCGATGTGGTGACTGATATGGGTTGCGGTGCGATAGAGGTATCGCCCTGCGGTGATAGCTGATTCTCATTAATTTTTGCATCCGGGTCAATGGAGGATGCAGAGTTGGATGAAACAGCCGTTGAATCTGTTGGTGTGATCTCTTGTGGCGTGACTGAGGTTGAACTTTCACTTTCTAACTGCATTTCTCCTTGTTCAAGCGTCTTGGCTCCTGAGCCGGAAGAAAATATACCGGATGAAAACATGTTCAGAATCGGCGGCATATTGCCGGTAACAAGCGCATATCCGGTTATTCCCGAAGCGCCAACACCAAATATAATCAGAAATAGCAGTAGGAATTTTTGTAGCTTTGAATGTTTATGTTTCAAAATAAGCCCTCCTTTAAACAAAAAAGCGGACGCACGTCCGCTTTTTAAAACTTTGCGGTGTAGCCCGCTTTTACTTCTACGGGTATTTCCATCGGCGGCAGGCCCTGCCAGCCGAATGACAACGGCACAGTAACGGTGTAGGTTGCCGTGCCGGTGAATTTTGTTTCCTCGCCCGGATTGTCGGGAGCAAACGGTGTGTTGGTCATCTGCACCGATAGGTTTGATATACTGTACTCGATTTTACTTCCCGTCATTTTCGTGTGGCTGCTGCTGTTACCGTGGGTGCCGAGCTGTTTGTCAAGAAGCGTATATAAATCGCCGGTATCGATATCCTCTGTCCAATTGCCCTGGTCTAATTTGTAGCCGCCGCTATAACCCTCGCGAAGTCCGTTATACATGCGGTCATAGTTAGCCGTGCATACTTGCGTGATTGTAGCCTGAACCGCGTCGCGCGTTCCCTGCGCGATGACTTGCAGCCGGATATACTCAAACCCGGCGGTGCCTATAATAAGCAGAATCATAACAATGACCACGGCCCAAAACATAAAACTGCCCTTTTTATCTTTCAGAATCTTTTTCATTTCCAATAGACTTCCGACCTTCCTGACGCATTCCCTATCAATGTGATGGGGAATGAGCCGAACCGGGCGAACCCAATGTTTTGTACCACACTGCAGGTGACGGTTATTTCTCCATCTAATTGGATTTTTCCTGTCTGTGACCATGATATGGTAGGATTTAGCCCTGTCTGCGCTGAAAGCTTTTGAATTTTATCTGTTGTCTCAATACCGACCCTGCCGCTCAGCTCCGCTTCCCGGCATAATTCGGACGCGTAGGTGTCAAGCTGCTGCTTTGCAATAAATACAGGATAAACCCTCATGGCAAGTGCTACAACAAGCATGGAAACAAGCACGATGATTGATATGGTAATTGCCATTTCACCGCGCTTGGATTTTAGAACTTTCATATATGTACCCCCTAAAACATCTGCTTTACAGAACTGTAGACCTGAACGGCCATTAATATGAAATATGTTATGGTAAAACAGGCAAGGATGAGATAAGAGAAGATTTTCACTTTCCCCGGTCGTTTCATGGCAATCATCTTCAGCTTTTGTATTTCAAGCTGCCTAAAATCGTGGGATAGCATGGTGAAATGCATCACGCCGTTATCCCCGCGTATTACAGCTTGCAGTCCTCGGACAACTTCACTGAGCATGACGCTGCCGATTCGTGTTTCCAAACGGCTCAGGGCTTTTTCCTGTGGCCCCGAGCGCATATCCGCAATCGTGATTTCAAGCTCGCTGCGGAATACTTTTCCCGCGCTTGCCTTGTATCCTTCCAACATAGAGAGGACGTCGCGGCTTGCATGAAGCTCTTGTTCAATGGTTGCTACAAAGCGTGGCAGCTCGTTTTCAATAGCGTCTCTTTTTCTCTTAACGATTTTGTCCGCTTCCTTTAAATCTTCAAAAAGGGAGGAAATTACCCAAATGAGTATCAGGGGAACAAGAATGGGCAAAATCAAGGACGCCGGAATAATAAGGGAAAGTTTAATCGCTGATTTTACAATTGCTTTGGCAA
>DAMDEB010000014.1:13925-16513 GCA_032090075.1 Caproiciproducens sp. | reverse complement strand
AGGTTTCCGGTGTTAGTGCAATTCCCGCGGTTTGCAGTGTTTGGGACATTGTTCGCTTCGTATATTCACCCGGCTTAATCACTTTCGACAGCTGCGTCGAAAGGTTAAAGATAATTGCCTGCAGACTGCGGGAATTGCGTTTCTCGCGCTGGGTGATTTGCAGTGCCGCTTTTGTACTTGCCATCGACGGCATGTGTACCGCGTCGCAGGCAATCAGATAAATACCTGCAGACAGAAAAAAGCATAACAGGATAATAACAAATGGCATATTCTCACCTCTTGTATTCAATTGGTCTCGTGTTGCGGATCACCGCGATTAAGGAGATAAACAAAATGATAGCTGACACTGTCAGCGTAATTTGGCCGATGGGCGTGTACATCAGCGTATGGTACCATTCCAGACTCTGAGAATGGATCAGCGGAATATTGGCGATGAGCAAAGCGGCCATCATCAGATATTCTTTGAATGGCTCGTACATTAAGTAATCCAAATCACCGGCCACGATGCGCATATCCGACAGTTTTCCAACAATGGGGAGCAGTGTACTTTTTAGGTTGCGGTCATCCTGACACAAAATAACGGCATCAATCCACTCCTGAAACACCGCATTGTCAATGCTGCCTTTCATTTCCTCAAGCAGGGGCATAATGTTGGAGTTGATTAACTCGGCTTGTGTAAGGAATTTGAGGAAAACTTCTCTGACCGGTGAATTGAGATAATCGATATTCTCCTGCACTGCAAGAAGAAAGTTCTCATCCCGGATATACGATGTTGTAATAATGGACAGCGAGGTTTCTAACGTTCCGTTCAGTTGCTTTTTGTATTTTGTCGCTGAGAACAGGACATAAAGGAACGGCAGCATTGCGAACCCCGCCGCTAAGACCGGCATGAGGAACAGATTTTGCATGGAGCTGGCAACAAGCACACCGAAGATACAAAGCACGAAGGATAACATGCAGAGACTTGAAAACCGGTCACTCTTATTTGTTGCTTGTAAAATATCCCTCGATTCCTTTATAATCCGTTTGATTCCCCGCAGCTTTCTCGGCTTAATGCTCATCTGAATCTTTTTCTTTATTTTAACTTTCTTGTTGGAAAAAGGTTTGGTTAGCACTGTCAACAGCTGCATTGGGGAAAGCCGAAGCAGAATCAGACAACCGGCTGTCATTGCAAAAAACGCAATTGTAAATAACAGGGTCAAGTTTTTTCACCTCCCGTGAACACTTGCAATAGCTTTTCCGGAATACCTTTTTTGCGGAGCCTCTTTTGAAGATGTTCCGATATAGTACCGCATTTCTCAAAATGCCCGTCTACGATAATCTTACCATCCACCTCTTCGTTTTTTACGGTTACGAATTGATACAAAGTTGTAAATTGCGGTTTTTCATCTACCATCTGACATTCGCATATTTCTGTAATACGCCGTACATTGTCCGGCATCTTCTCTGCATAAAAGACCAGGGGAAATGCTTTTACTGCAAGCGAATAGAGTGTTTTGTCGCTCAGATTGCTGCTCTTAAAGGATGCCAGCTGAACCAGACGGTCTGGTATATTCTCACAGCAATCGGTATGTGTTGTTCCGATGACCGGGTGGCCTGTCAGCGCCGCTTCTATCGCTTCAAAGGCTTCTGAGCCTTTGATCTCAGCCATACAGATATAGTCGGGGTTCATAGTCATGCCGTGTTCAAGTAACATCTGCTGTGTAATCGCCTGTTTGGGGTCTTCCGACTCTTTGGTAATGGTGTGGACAACATTATTGATGATGTTGTCATCCTGATCACGCTTCTCTAAATCGAATTCCCGGGTTCCGTTTTCAATCGTATATAGCTTTTTGTCATTCGGGAGACTTGACATAATGATAGACATTATGGTTGTTTTACCGGCATCTGTTTCACCGGCCAGCAGCATGGATATTCCATACCGGTATGCTGCGCAAAGAAAGTTGAGCATCTCATCTGTTGCTGTTCCAAAACTAAGGAGGTCTTTCCTTTTTAGATTGTTCGGATTAACAAAGCGGATGCTTGCCGCTATTCCTACATCCTCATCCAAAGTTCCGCCGCCGCCATTCACTGTGATACGGATCTTATTCCCTAAATGGCCCCTTACCAACGGTTTTGCGGAATCCATCGTGATGTTGGATTTGTTGAGCAATCGGACAAACACACTGCGCGCATGCTCCGGTGAAAAGAAGTGCCCTTCTGCTTTCTCAATACCGCCGCCAACCAATTTGACCTTTACATCCTCCCATGAATTGATTTCAATGCCCTCTACGTTATGGATGGTAAAATTCAGATATGGAGTAAGAAATGAAAATTCAGCCATTTCTGTGTACAATCGGTCGATGAGCTGGTCGGTTGTCAGGTTTTCCACACCTAAGTGCTCCTGTGTTAAGTACTGCCGAATGTAGGATAGCAGCTGCGCCTTGTTTTTTCCACCCTCTTTGGATATTAGGCTTGCATAATTCTGTGACACAAAAGCTTGTACCCTTTCAAGCAGGTCAGGGAATTCAAGAATATTTTTCTTGTCGCTTGCGAATATCCCTTCGTTCCTATTCATCAAAAAGCACCTCCGATACGATTTTCTTGAT
>DAMDEB010000014.1:9564-13915 GCA_032090075.1 Caproiciproducens sp. | reverse complement strand
TGATTACCGGCTCGTATTTTTTAGCATCACGCCCGAACAGCGATTCAAGCAGCTTTCCACTGTCATATTGCTCTTTCAGCGAAGGAAGGCTGGGAAGGATGTATGACGCGCCACCCAGAGCTTCATGATATGGATGAGTGTCCTGAGTTGGCAGGACATTGTTCAGCACGTTAATCTGTTTGTCATAATGAAAACGCGACTCCTGCAGAAGTGTCTGCTGCGATTTAATATAAATAGAACTTTTAAGATCGGCGTTGACCACTTTCAAGACAGCGTCGGAAACCTCCAAAGCGGCAGCCGTCAGAACATTGCTTATCAGGTGGTGGGAACAGTCCACAACGACAAAATCATTGGTACGGCGAAGCAGGGAAAATAATTCTTTCGCCCTTCTTAGGGTATATTCAGAATACGTTCTTTCCGTTTCGCCCAACTGATATCCGAGCAGGCTGATATATCCACTGGTTCCGACCGGAACACAGTGCTGAAAAACACTGACTTGTGATAAGTCGACAAGGGATAGCAAGTCGCCGAGGGATTTGGTGTCTGAGGCGGCCGGTTGTAAAAGCGGGAGGGCTGGGGTTTCATCGTCACACAGGACAAGAATTACATTTTGTTTTCTTTCGGCAAGTTCTTTGGCAATTTTCATACTTGTGAGTGTCTTTCCGCTCCCGGTGCTGCCCCAAACGGATATGATTTGATTATTTGGCATGAACGGTAGTTCCTCCTGTTCCTGTAGTATTTTGACCTTGAGAGGTATCCTCCTTCGCTGTGATACTGCTGAGATATTGGTCTTGCATATCAAGAAACTTGTTTGCGGATTCCGTGGTTCCCCTGTAGACGAGTGCTGCATGAAGTTTTCCGTTTGTCTCGAAGTCCACCAGTTTTTTCGACTGTTCCGGAGTGACAAGCAAGGTCAGTGTGGATGGCATATCCTCCTGTGTGGTCTTATCCTTGACGCTCTGATCGCCTGTGTTGTCTGTGCCGGTGTTATTGGTTGCTGCCAGCAGCTTGACATAGCGCAGCTCAGATGGTGCAATCGTTTCTTTTAAGTCGCCGTAATCGGATGCAATCAGTGAGATGACGTCACCGGATTCCAATTTTCCGGATAACCCCGCAGCGAAGGATTTAATAGAGATGGAAATGGCTTGCTTCTTGCCGTCAAGCTCCGTCAGATATGCGCCTGGTGCTTGATTGGAAATCTTTGTATTAAGGATGTAATCCCCTGTCTGCAAAGCGGCTGCCGTGTACTTTCCTACGACATCCTTGTCACTTTTTAAGATGTTGGATGGCAGGTTGTACCCGCCGACCTTAACGGTCTGAACCATATCTTTTGTGACGGCTGTACCTGCAGGAATATTTTTCACAACACGGACAATATCAACCTGTTTGCTTGCCGCCGTGTTAAGCGTGGGTGCGACAATCAGGCAGATTATGAGCGCGAGCACAATGCTTCCCACTCCTAAAAAGGTTCTGTTTTTCAGTAATTTCATAGTTCCTCCTAAATTTTCAAAATATATGCAAGAAAGCACCCTATGCCGAGATAGGGCGCCATCGCATACCCTTTCATTTTTTTCTTCCGGTAGAAAATTGGATACATTAATAAAAATAAGGTGAGGCCGATTATAGTTCCACCGACTGTTACTTTTGAGAATAACAGTAATATGAGTGACACATTAAATAGACCGATGACAGCCGGTATTGGCTGAAACAAAAGCAGCCCATCAAGCAGAATTGGCAAGTAGAGCCAGTCGGACATTTCATGCGTTTTCGCATCACTGTACCCGATGATGATTAGCATTTGGGCAAAAATAAAGCCCTTGATGATCCAAACGGAATCGTCAAAGGTGTAATACAACGCGGAGCAGGCTGCAAGTGACAGCATCCATGTCCACGGATATTGAATTGGTTTGAAGTGCCGGTATATGCAGTAGTCGGCGGCGGCTCCGCAAAACAGGGAAAAGATGATGTACATCATACCTTGCCGAACATCTCACCAATTTTTGTCTGAATCGCCGGCATGATGTTTACACCAAACAATTCCAGTAGTTTATTCAACAGGAACAATCCAAGTACCACAGAGATGACAATACCGACAGCAGATCCGACTGAATTGGATTCTCCGCGATTATTCGTTAGAACTTCTTGCGCAGATATGGTTTGGCACTTAGTACGGACAGCAAGTGCGGTTACTTTTTGTTTTATCGTATGGATTAGGTTTTTAACTTTTCTTTTGATTTTTAACATGTTTTTCCCTCCGATTTTTAATTAGTTTAATATTGGTGCGGTGATTGCAGATCAAATTACTCCTTTTATCACTTCCTTTAAATTTTCATATATATATATAAAGCGGATAGCCCTCGAGCTGCAAACCGCGAAATACCCAAATAGCTTATTTATTCATGAATAGACTCCTTTCAAGCAGTAATAAAAAAAACAAGTCGGACAAAATATCCGACTTGTTAATCTTTATTATTTTCTTTTCACTAATATAAGAATCAAGTGATTAGCAGTTATGAAAAGAAGAAAAGTGTTTTCCTACCCAGCTCCTTTTGTAAAATTCTTATATTTTTTAACTATTAATTAAGTAAAGAAGAATTCAAACTTCAGTCTTGTGTTTTTTAAAATGCATAATTATGACTGCACTTAAAACCAAAAGTAGAGTGACTCCGCCAAGTATATACCAAATATCTATATTATTTTGATCGGATGTTTGGGTTGGAAATCCTCCAAAACTTTCTGCTTCATTGGTACTGAACTGATTTTGAATCGCATCCATTTTGTTGGTGAAATCTGCTTTAGAATAGAGTTTATCATTTTCCAGGCCAATTAGATCGGGACGTGAGGTAAATGGTAAAAAGTATTCCTCTCTATCACAATAGACATATAAAAAATCTGACTTTATTTCTGGAACATAAAAAATTCGGGTTAAAGTGGGATTTGAGATTCCATTACCCGACAAAGTGTTGGCTACCTGATCTGGAGAAAATAAAAATTCAGTTTTCTTTACATTACTTGCCGGTGCATCAGCGAGGGTCATACTAAACTTATTATTGTATTTTACTGCAATGGCATAGGTTGATCCTGAGGTGTCGGACGAAATAGGAATCATCCATTGATATACATCCAAAATACGAATGTTTTTATCAAAAGTGTTCTCATTTAATATTTTTACAAGATTGGGAAGCGAGATTTTATATTCTTTTATACTTTGATCCATTTTTTTTATTACTTCCTGAGCATCTGTGGTTATTGCTTTGCTTCTTACTTTCCCATCTATGGTGGTTGGTTGCGATTTTAATGTTGTCGAGATTTCAGAAGAAAGTGCCGTAACCTCTTTGTAATCATCTGAATTTTGTAATTTTTCTTGATTAAAAGTTTCTGCAAAAGCTATATTGTTAAAACTCACACATAGGGTAATCACTAAAGCCATCATTAATACCTTAACAAAATATTTGTTTTTCATAAAATTCCCTCCCCTTTACTGAGCGAAGAAAGCCACGGCCGGGCGGGCGTCCATCCAGTTCCCAGCTATGTATGACGTCCAATCCACCGTGTATTCAGTCGCATCATAAGGATCAATTAGCTCAACTTTTGATGGTAATCCTGAAACGAGATAATATCCCTTTAGAGTGTACACATGAGATGTTGAACTATCTCCGACTCCACCTATAGATGGACGTCCATTATTAATGTCATTTTGTAACCGGCTAAAGCTATAAGATGAAACTGATGTAACATAATGTGTCCTTGATGTTGTATATTTTGCTGCCTGTGCTATCTGCGAATTATTTGCACTAACATTATAAACACTGCCTTTAACGAATCTAACTATATCTGATTGTGTAAGAGTTGACCCGTAATGTCCTCCCACCATTTGTGCGCATGCTGCCCAACACCACAGAGACTGCTCCTGAGCAATAGCAGGAACATATACTGTTTCAGCCGATACAGAAATTGGCACCATAAGGGCGATAACTATCGTACATATTAAGGCTAAACATTTCTTCTTAGAATATAATTTCATACGATTTCCTCCTTTAATCATCTAAGCCAGATTTCCTGTTATTTTCTGACGAATCTTTGAATGAATACCTCCAATATTTATAATATACTGCGTCAATAGAATATTTTGTAAATTTATGAGTAATTCTGAATGTTCTATATAATAATTATTGATAATGATATGACTTTAAATTACAAACCGACAAAACGTCTGACTTGCTATAAATCTAATGTTTTTCGCTAAAGTATTGTGTCAAGCTATTTATGCTGAATTCTCACAACGCAGAGCCCGCTGCAAGTGAGAGGGGGGTTGAGACAGCCCGTATATAAAGGTTTGAGGGACGACAAA
>DAMDEB010000014.1:0-9554 GCA_032090075.1 Caproiciproducens sp. | reverse complement strand
CCCTGAAGATTGTAGAGAAAAAACCACTAATAATTGAATTGGTGGTTTTATTTTTTTGCATCGCCTTAAATTCCCATTGATATTTGCGAACACATGTTCTATACTAATAACTAAAATATAGAACGTGTGTTTGGAGTGATGAGATGGATCGTGTAATTTTACACAGCGATTGTAATAGCTTTTATGCATCTGTGGAATGCTTGCACCATCCTGAAATCCGTGATAAGCCGGTTGCTGTTGGTGGTGATGTGGAGCAGCGGCACGGTATCATCCTTGCTAAAAATCAGATAGCCAAACGCTATAAAATCCAAACCGGCGAAGCACTCTTTAAAGCTCGCCAAAAATGCCCTGAGCTGGTTATAGTACCGCCTGATTATCATAAGTATGAACGTTTTTCAAGGATGGCCAGAAAGATTTATATGGATTATACAGACCAAGTTGAGCCGTACGGCCTTGACGAATGCTGGCTCGATGTGACTGGAAGTGGAATCAAAGGCGACGGAACAACCATCGCAAAGGAAATCAGCGCCCGCATTAAGTACGAGCTTGGTATCACGGTCAGCATTGGTGTGTCGTATAATAAAATTTTTGCAAAACTGGGTTCCGACTATAAAAAACCTGACGCAATTACGGTGATCAACCGTGACAATTTCCGAGAGATCGCGTGGCCGCTTCCGGTTGGAGACTTGTTATATGTCGGCCCAGCAACGCAGCGAAAGTTAGAAAACTGTGCGGTTCACACGATCGGAGACTTAGCGAAGACATCTGAACGCACCCTTCAAGGATGGTTTCACAAGTGGGGAGAAGTTCTTTATAGTTTCGCAAATGGGTATGATATCTCATCGGTTGACCCATCAGCGCAACCTGTTAAAAGTATCGGCAATTCACAGACGACAATTCGGGACTTAGTGAACAACGAAGATGTAAAAATCATCATGTACGTTCTTGCAGACAGTATTGCCCGCCGTCTAAGGGAGCAAGGTTTTAAAGGCCGCACCATTTCGATTAGTATTCGTGACAGTCACCTCTTTGGTATTACCCGTCAGCATACCCTTGGAGCTTACACAAACATAACGTCGGAAATCGCAACTACCGGAATGGAACTGTTCCGTCGGCATTATCGCTGGAATGTTCCAATTCGCAGTGTTGGAATTAGCATATCTGATTTAGTAGGCGATACCATTCCAGTGCAGACAGATTTATTTACCGACGAGCGAGCCAGGATACGGCAGGAACGTCTGGATTCCGCGACAGATTGGCTCAAGCGGCGTTTCGGCACGGCAGCAGTGCAACCTGCCATACTCTTAACAGATCGGCAACTTTCCGGGTTTGACCCGAAGCGAGATCATAATATTCATCCAGTAGGATACTTTTAAGGGGGTATATGCAGATGAATGACATTTATAAAAAATACGTTGATGTAATATCATGTGACAACGCCGACGGCTCTAAAGAGCCCCTTGCCATCTGGTGGGATAAAGGGGTACTATATAAAATAGAGAAGATCACCGGAAGACAGCCTTGCGCGTCAATGAAAGCAGGCGGTGCGGGCATACGATACACCTGTACGGTTGACGGGCACAAAAAATATATCTGGCTAGAGGATGATCGCTGGTTTGTTGAGGCAAAGGGAGATGACGCATCGGAAGAGCATAGTTCCATTCAAGTAAACTTTTGGCTTCTATACTCGATACAGCGAAATGAGAATTGAAACATTGGAGGAGTAACCATGTGTGGTCGATATGTACTTTTTAGCAATACCGAAATTCAGGACATCCGGGATATTATCGATGAAGTACAGAAAAAAGTAAACGGGGAAATCAAGACCGGCGAAATCTTTCCTACAGACAAAGCTCCGGTGCTGATTCAAAAAGAATCTCACATGACACCGGAGCTACTTACTTGGGGGTTCCCCAATTTCAAGAATAAAGGCGTTGTTATAAATGCCCGGTCAGAAACAGTGATAGAAAAACCAATGTTTAGAAAAAGTCTCTATACAATGCGCTGCGTCATTCCGTCCACAGGTTTCTTTGAATGGTCGCATGACAACAAAGAGAAAAGAAAGTATCTTTTCAATCTACCTGAAACACAAGCCCTCTATATGGCTGGCCTGTACAATGAATTTGATGGGGTACAGCGCTTTGTCATTTTGACAACGGATGCCAACAGCTCCATGGCGGACGTTCACAATAGGATGCCCGTGGTACTAAATAAGGAAAGTGTTGAGCAATGGATACTTGACCCGCAATTTGCGATTGAAACTCTTAGCGGAAATCACCCTATGCTGATTAAAACATTGGCATCCTAATAACGCAAATCCACTTTCCGTTGCTCTTTCGTTTTGCCCTGTGCACGAATCATTAAACCACGTCCTTCACGAGCATACGAATTTGCTTTTCGTATGCCATCAAAATCTTTGATTCGATTTCTTTGCGAATGAATGGATTGAGCGGGACAATATATTCGAGGTTGTTGTTTTTTGCGAACTGGTGCTTTGGAAATTCAGCGCACAATCTCTTTCCCGTTTGAATGACCTTAATGTCATTGATGGTAAGTTCATTGTCAAAAGTGATACTGGCAACAGCCCTTAAGCGGTCTTTGTCTTGGATAGGCTTTATTTTTACTTTTGTTATTTGCATGAAATACTCCTTTTTAAAAGCGGACGTGCGTCCGCTTTCTTTCGTTTTTTTACTTTCTAATTTTTGCGGTTTCTCTCGCTTGTTTAAGGCACCCTGTACCGATAAACAAATCTGTTCCGATGCTCGCAACGTGGTATGAATGCCTTAGATTTTGGATGAGAATGGACACCCGCAAGGAACTTTCGTAAACCTCGAAATGATCGATAATTCCTTGTTGAGTAGTAAATGAATTTGTAATTATCGCGCACTCCTGACCGGGATAATAAGGGAGTGAGTTCAAAAGGGCAACAGCCTCATTGAAATTGCCGATATGCCTCATATTAAACGGGGTAGTGACATTTGGAGTCTTTTGGGGAGTTGCTGAATTCCCGAATTTCGGTTCAATATCTACTACCAGTGGATTATCATCCTGCTCAAAAGCGGACGCGCGTCCGCTTTTTTCGTTATCCATTGGTAGAATAGGCTGTTCAGCAGCAACCGTGGGGGCAGGCTGTGCAAGCTGATATGCTCTGTCTATACTAATTTCACCGTCTATTACTTTTTGCTGTTGTTCTTCTGACAAGGATTCCGTAATTTTTTTGTACTTACGCACTTGGTGAGCAGATACACCCAGCCGAATGGCGATACCCTTTTGAATAGCGCCCTGGTACTTGCCATCCTCTTTCATCCGGGTCAGCAGCTGTTCGAGTTCCTGATATCTTTTTAATTTCTGTTCAGCGGTGTACTCTCTGTAGCTATTTGCTTCATACAATTTTAACTGAGCTTCATCATCAGATACTCCTTCAAACACCATGCAGGGAATATTTTTAAAGGAAAGGTATTGTCGAATTGCGCTGAAACGATGCTCTCCGGAAATAAGCTTGTACTTTTCCGGAGTTTTTTTATTAACAGCAAGAGGCTCAATTAAACCGCTTGCCTGAATACTCATTGCGAGATTATATCGACTCTCATCTGTATCGCCTTCAGCAAATGGGTTATAATCTGCTGTTTCTATGGATTCAATTGGCACCATTTCGAAATGGGCAACATTTGACAGGGTTTCTGTAATAGACTTCACTTTTTCTAAACCGGCACTGATGTTCGCAGGATTGAGCTTACCCATTGACTTGGCCTCCTTAATTTGTCCTAACACGATTTGCTTTTCTTCATTTGCATCTACGTCAATTCTTTTGTTATCGCGGAAAAACTGGTTGTAAAAATCACGTTTAGAGGCCGTTCCCTTTTTATTGTGCTGAAACAAAAAACTGAAATCAATCAACCCATCGTTGCCATTCTCTGAGGCCCTTAGAGTAAAATCAGTCTTTTGTTTATGTTCGATACCCTCAAGCGTGTTATAATATTCAGTGATTTCGCGGGCAAAAGATAAATCAAGCGTCCATACATGAGAAACGCAGAAATCCTTATCCTGGATACCGATACGGCAACTGGTGTCGTATCGGATAACCTTGGAACCACGGCACTCATAAGCAACAATTTCAAGCGGCCAGCCCCTTTCAACCGGGATAATATAGGGGCAGCCATAGCATTCGTGTTCTTGGCCGTATCCGTCTAACCGGTATCCGGTCGTATCGGCAGTAGTGCTTTTCCCAAATGTGCGCCCACATTTACAAGTAAATTGAACCATGTCAGTTCACCTCATGCCCTTTGGTCATAGCGACTATTTCATCAGCCAACGCGTTGTAATCGGTATTGCCGTTACTTTTAGGCTCGTACACATTGATGGGCTGATGGGCGTTGATGGCCTCAGACAGCTTCGTATTCTTTCGAATGGAGGTCTTAAAGCAGGGGAAAATGCTCTGTTCCTGCAACGCTTGTTTATACATCATTTTGTTTGCGGTGCGTTCATCGATGGTCAGAAGAACACCCAGCACTGACAATTCTGCGTTGACGTACTGTTTGATTTCCACAATCTCTGTGGCTATGCACCTAAGTCCGTGGATGGCGTAGTCATCCGGGATGGTTGGCAGAATCGCAAAATCGGCAAATGCGAGTGCATTTGTCTTTATCCTGTCGCCGGAAGGGGGGCAGTCCATAAAGATAAAATCGTAGTTCTGTTCAATCTCCTGTAAGGCATTTTTTAAGAAGTAGTCTTGACCGCGTGTCTTTGCCATCAGAAAAGTCTCAATTTCCTTAAACGCGTATGTAGATGGCAGAACATCCAAATTCATGAAGCCACTGGAACGAATGGTTTCCTTCGCGGTGGTTCTGCCCTGCATGACGTCATTGACGCTTGGCAGCTCGTCACTGTATAAATCGTAATAGCTTGTCGCATAGCTCTGCGGGTCAAGGTCGATAAGCAGAACCGTATAGCCCCGTTCTGCAAGAATCGCGGAAACATTCACCGCGGTTGTTGTCTTGGCCACACCGCCTTTTTCGTAGGTAATCGCAATTTTAATACTCATAATCGTCTGTCTCCTTATAAAATTTTCTATAAAAATAACCGGTTGGATAATTCCAATCGGCCTCAATAGCGACTTAACATAAATCTAAACTTGTAATTTTAAAAGTTCCTGTTCTCGCAGGAAGTTTATCAAAGCACTTTGCCAGTAGGCGGTTATGTTTTGCACACCTGATAAATTCTTGCTGCGCATATGCTCCAAAAATTCTTTGATGGTGCAGCTGTCAACTCGGTTTATGTACGACTGTAATGATTCTCGGCTCTGAGCTACACCACTAACTTTGGTGACGGGTCGGGAAAGCATGTCCGCTATGCAGTCAACAATTGCATCGATGCCCATTATATCCTGCGGATTATTCTCTTCGAAATAATCATACTCAATTTGCTCTTTCAATTTCTCTCGTATTTCGTCCGTCTGTCCGTCATCTTCAGACTGACTGATAGACTTAATATTATTAGGCTTAGTATTATTAGGCTCAGTATTACGTATACCACCCCCATTTGGCATAGGGTGCGCTTCGCATTGGGTGCCATCCGCATAGGGTGCTAAATGGGGGGTATGCGAAATAAGATTTTGGTCTGGTTCCGTTTCAGAATTGGCATACCCCCCATTTTGGGGGGTATGCCAATTCTCCGTGCTATGCTCTTCTTGTGGAACATCTGATTTGGGTTTAATGACCTCACCTTTTTTATTGAGATTAATTAGTGAAGGCATATTAACATCGGCTTCATCAAGCAGTTCATACTCATAGGCGAACGCATCGTTTTTTCCGCTTGGGATGCGATACTGCTTTAGATATCCTGCATCCTTCAATTCTTTCCATGCACTGTCAAACGCTTTTTCCTTTTCCTTGCATTTCTTTTTGATTTTCCAAAGTAGAAGTTGATCTTCTCCCGGTAGCGTAATAAGGCTCTGAATTAGGGAATATAAGCCTTTTGCTTTTAGAGAAAGGTTATTGTCTTGCAATGCTGTGTTAGAAATTTGAGCAAAATTTACTCTTCTGGGACGAAATTTTCCACTTTGATTGTCTGGCATGTTTTTTCTCTCCTTTTAAAACTCATAATCGTCGGTATGCTCTTGCGTTCTATACGGGCTTGCAACCGTTCGGCACTGGCCGAGCCGCATTAGCGGAGCTGATCAGCTACGCTGCTCTGCGTTTATTCAGCTTTATTCCTATAAAATACTGGGAGACAAACAATAAAGGCTTTCCTGATTTCATCGCTCAGGAAAGCCTTTATAGCTAATTTATTAAATTGGGCTAAACAGTAATTTTGTATAATTAGGTACCGCTCACAGCACATAAAAAAGTCAATCTCGAAAAACCGCCGAAATTTCAATTTAGCTGTTTATCAGAGTCTAAAATTGGGCATCAAAAAGCACAAGATATTGTGGTCAATCAGTTTTTTTATAAACTCCGGTTTCCTCCCGAATTCACAGTTTTTCATTTCATCGTTTCACAACAAAAAGGCTTACAATGGCTACGATTGCATGCCCACTTGCCGGGCAAGGCCAGATTGAAATAGTCTTTTCTGCTATTTGTATTCGCTCAATATTTTCTCTAATTCATCTTCATCAAGATCATCCATAGTTTCAGGGTCAAGCTTTCCATCGTCAATAGCATCAATTATGGGATAAGTTTCTATAAAAAACTTTGCTTGTGCAATGGAACCTAAAACATGATAAATAAATAGAAATAAACGATTTGCCATGCATGTAATTATCACTGCAATAATAACCAATTTAGTTTCTGGGAAGCCCAAATATCCCCAGCAAACGAAACCTATGACAGCAATTATCATTAATGGGATGTTTTTCTTTTCAGGCAGATTGTCCATAATAAACCGAGATATCATTTTAAAAGCTACCGTAATCTTTGCTTTCATTTTTGTCATTCTTTCTATAAGGCTACCTATTAATATTTTTCCAATACTGTAACAGTCTTTATGTACTTCTTTTCTTTTTTCAAAAATTTCTCCTTTATTCATATGCAAAGTATGCAGTTCTGCCTAAAAGGTCTTTAAAGTGGTCGCCGATTTTAAACTGGTCATAGGTTACTTTATCAATCTCGAAAATGGTTGTCTCCCACTTATTAACTTTTGTGTCATACCTTCTTATGCTTACTTCCCATTTCTCAGGGACGAAGTTGGTACGGTATGTAAATAATAATAATACCTTATCGGTATGAGCTGCTGAATATTGTTTATTGCTCACTGTCCCTTCCGCTACTGCAGTAACTCCATGAGCATTGGCAAAATCCGCAGAAACTTTATTAATGATTATTGGCCCTACTTTAATAATGACAGTCAATAAGAAAGCGACGGTTAAGATTGTGGAAGCTATTTTAAGGCTTACTGAATTATGCATTTTAAATTCCTCCTGTTATTAGTCCACCAGTTTCGGCCCAACATGACAATCATCGAAAACGCTGCCATAGATGGTGGTGTAATCCGAAAGGTTCATGCTTAGCATTCCTGCCGGTGTCCATGCGTCTTCCAAATATGCGTAAGCCGTGTACTTGCCGTGCGGGTATACCACACCGGCGTAAAATGTACCTTGCTGTTATAGGTAGAGTACATATTGATCTTAAAGGCAAAGGATGATGAATACACGGCATTGCCGTGTATTCATTTGCAAAACTCGATACTTCATTGTTATCGCCCCTTTATACATTCCTGGTACAGCTCGTCCAATGGAATATTCAGCACCTTCGCGATGTCACCAATCGTTATGAAACTTGGATTCTTGTTATTCCCGTTTTCGATTCCGTGGATAGTAGAAACAGCATGTCCACTGAGCTTAGCAAGCCGATATAAGGACATGCCATTCTTTTTTCTTATTTCACGAATTGTATCTATTAACATTTTTCAAATCCTTTCGATATATGGTATAAGTGTTATTTCATCTGTGGAATTGTATTTACCCGATCAAAAGCGCTTTTGGAAGAACTCGCGTTCCTTTTCTAAGTCTTATTCGGTCAATATTCGAATGGAGATGCTGCCGCATGAACTCAAAAAATTATCAAGAGGTATTGTATAACCATCTTCAAGAGCTAAATCAAGCTGTTTCAAAATTAGGATTTCCTTTCTGCGCATGGTAAAATTATTAAAAAATTAGAAATACACGTTTGCTCTTTTGTTTTTTATAGGCTTGAATATGTAGAATATCTGAGCAATTACCTAAATAAACACCATTAACGTTTTTGAAACTGAGCTGTTCCCCAACATAAGTCTTACTATGTACGTGATTTTTATTAAACTTTGAATTCATAAAATACCTCTATCTAATTAAATTTATTGAGGAGTAATTATTATGCCTTTCTACTTCAGAGACTTAAAAAAATATGATTTTGATTTTGAAGAGCTAAATACAATCTTTATGCAAAACCCCATCTTCAATCAATACGAATTTTATGTAAAACGGTGGGTTTATATTTTTCAGACACTTGATTTAATGGATTCTGTTGAAATATCCAGAAATTTTAAAAATAGCATTAATATTGATCAGTATTATGAGTACGCATTTCCAATTGAAAACCAATTGTTTCATTTACAGTTCAATATTGATACTATTATAGCTAACATGCTTAAAAATCCTAAAGAGTATCCATTACAAAGAATTCCTCTAAATGATTTTAGTATTGGTGGGAATACAATGGTACTTTATACAGATGAGCCCGGCCCGAGTAAAAATCACCAGGAGGCGCCGATAATATTGGCTGAATTTCCGATTGAACAATCTGACTTTATAGTAATAGATGGTAATCATAGAATTACTAAACTGGTTAATGACGGTGTGAAGTTTGCGAAAGTCGTAGGGTGCCATCCAATGAACAGATTAAGCTTTATGACTAACGTCGATTGGGCTATGTACTTGTTTAAACTGGAATCTTATCACCTGTCCTGTCGTGTGAATGAGGGAGAAGATTTTATGGACTTAATAAAACGAAGCAATGCCTACAATACATTTGGAAATATCATATAAACGAAGCTTCCCTATTTAGTAACAGGGAAGCTTCGTTCAACTAAATTAGGTATTAATCCACCAACTTCGGCCCAACATGCCAATCATCGAAAACGCTGCCATAGATGGTGGTGTAATCCGAAAGGTTCATGCTTAACATTCCTGCGGGTGTCCATGCATCTTCAAGGCAAGTGTAGGCCGTGTACTTGCCGTCCGGGTACCACACCGGCGTGAAATGCACCTTGCGGTTATATGTAGAGTACATATTGGTCTTAAAGGCAAAGGATGATGAATCACCGTCCTGCGTAAGGTCAAGGAGCCTCCAATATGTATTATATGCAAACTCCGGGAAGTAGGTTAATGCGGTCTGAGCAGCGGCAATGTGAGAAGATGGAGCGGAGGAACGAATGTTACTGGAAACATTGATTTTAACGCCGTAGCCTGAGCGCATTTGCTTGCCGTTAGCGGTCGGGTCTTTATCATCCGGTGACAGGCTCATGCTGGCTGATAAAGTAGCATGATAACTTGTAAAGCTATATTCCCAATCACCGGCATC
>DAMDEB010000013.1:29638-33847 GCA_032090075.1 Caproiciproducens sp. | reverse complement strand
CGCAATTGCTGACCGTATTATCCGACGTGTCTGTGTTCGAAATTGCCGTCACCGTGCCGGTAACAGTCCAAAATGTCAGTCCATTTTTACCGGCTGAATTTTTGAGCAGGTTTCTGTACCCAGTCTGACTGACAGACAGGTTTATACTGTCAAGCCCCTGCTGAATTGTTGTGATCTGCGTATTCACTGCTTCGAACTGCGAACCGTTGCCAGACATAAACGCATCAAATGTGCTGCCCTCCACCTTCGATACGATTTCCGAAGAATGTTGGTCGATGGTGGATTCCGCATTGGAAAGTCGGAGCACGATTCCATCCTCGGCGTTTGAAATTTGGTTGTCGATACTGGAAACGTCCGATAATATGCCATTTGTAGCAATTTGCACACTCACCATTGAAGCATTGATCGTTGTGATTTCACCGGATAGCTCCTGAACCCCGTTCTGTGCGGTATCTGCGAGCAATTTGAGCTTTTCCGTGATTGCCTGTGTCAACCCGTTCCTCGCTGCAT
This sequence comes from Caproiciproducens sp., assembly GCA_032090075.1. Classification (GTDB taxonomy): domain Bacteria; phylum Bacillota; class Clostridia; order Oscillospirales; family Acutalibacteraceae; genus Caproiciproducens. The sequence continues at coordinate 33,337 of DAMDEB010000013.1, read as the reverse complement.
AATAATCAGCAAACTTCTGCCGGTATTCATTGCCACCGATGTTCGTAGTTTTCCCGATATTGTCACTGTCCAGCCAAGAGGGAATGCCGGTGGTATAAAGTGCTCCATCGTTAAGGTAATTCGACAGCATCATTAAAGCATCGTTGTACGGAGCAAGTTCTGCAACAATCCCGAAAGCTGCTGCCTGTGCGTTTAGCGAGGTCTTTTCGTTTGCGAAAGCGCTCCATTCCCGCAAAGCGGCGTGCTTCTCATTCGGCGTAAGCTTGCTGTCACTGTTGAGGTCGTTCACATCACCCACGACCGCGCTCGCTTTTTGTGTAGCCACAATGACTTCCTGCACGGCACTCTCAATCTTCTGTGTACCCGCATTGATCGAGTTGACCACAGAGATTTTCTTTTCTCCAATCGTGAGCGATTCATATTTGTCCGTCATGCAGTTATACGAAACAGCGCACACCCGCAACTTCACATCTACGTCGAATGGTTTGTACTCGACGGTCACATCATCGCCCAAGTTTACCGAGAGAAGTGACTTATATTTCACATATTGCGCGATATCTTTCCAGTCCACAAAACCTACAGACAGCGAGAGTTGCGGTACGTCCGCCCCCGACAGGAACCGCTCGCTCACATATTGCCGCATAGCCGCGAAGCAGAATTCTTCATCCGGATATGGAATATCACCATCGGTTTCCTCGCCGACTTTAAACCCAGTATCCTCCACCGAAATGATGGGGAACGGGTAATCACCGGCTCGCGGGCTGTCAACGTACTTTTCTGGCAGGCGCAGGAGTTGATCGTCGGCGGTCGATGCTGTGGGCATAATTCTTGTCGCCACGCTTGAGCTGTCCTCGTCAAATTCAAGCCCAGCCAGATTCTTGCCATATGCAATTCGCACCCCGTTGTCCACGCCCAGTCGGGTATTGATTGAAATGCTAAAGTTATCCCGGACGATTTCGCCGCCCCACCGGTTAATAAAGGATTCGTCTGTGTCTCCGATCAACGCCTGAACCGGCGATTTACGGATGTAATATGCAGTGGAAGTGTGCGTGATATCGCTTCCGAAAGTGAACGGAGTGAGGTAGGAGCAGCCGTCTAAAATCTGCTGCCCGGATTCTGTGCCGCTCTTGCCAGTCGGTCGCGCATCTTCCACAAGATTAGCGAGCAGATCATAAAAGATGTGCCGTGCGTTCACCTTGATTGTACCGTCCACAACGTTTTTCACCGCTTTGTAAATACGGAACGCTTGAACACCCCGGTATGTTGGTGCGCGGATGATATTGTTTTGCTGCAGCCGCTTCCATTTTCCGAAAGAATCGACCTGATGCACAAGCTCCAACTCGAAGATTCCGTTGATCTCCTCGGTGACCACGCAACTACTCGGATTCACTGTACCCAAACCGTCACTTCCAAACTGCTGCGCTTTCGAGTCGTAAACAAACACAGCCATCATAGCCACCTCCAGTTCGGAATAATTTCAAGAGAAGTCGTTCCCCCTAAAAAAGAAACCTCGTTTTCACCCGGTAGGAACACTGGAAAGTCGCCGGTTTTGATAGCATTTTTATTAATCAACTCCGTACCGGTATCTTTGTACGTTTCCTGTATTTCAGAGTTGAGCACCACGCTGCCGTCAACGTCGCTAAAAGACACACTATTTCCGTTGATCATAAGATTGCAGGCTCCCGCACCATTTACCTTTATAATAGGAAGGCTTGAAACTGTGCCGGGATTCACCAAAACCATATTTGAAGTTATGGTAATTGGCTCATTATCCACAGCGTATTGAAATGGCTGACAATTGAACATAATCACGAATTTTGAGGTAATTTTTAGCACAACAGCGAAATCAATACTATTCACTACTTGGGCGAGGTACTTTCTGTCATCCTGAAAGCTGAAAATCAAGGCACTTTCTCCGGCATTCAGCAGCCACGCCTTGACTTGCTCGCTTTTCAGGTACGGATCACCTTTGAACGAGCACTCCACGGCAATTGTAATATCCTCATAAGTTTCCTCGTCGCGCCGAAGACTGGAACTTCTGCCCGGCACATCAATATATGAAACCCTGCGCTTTGGTGAAAAAATGTGCGGTCTTGTTTCCACCAATATTCCATAGTCCTTAAAACTGTCTTTGCCGTTAAAAACAAAACTAAGCATTACACCCCACCTTTCGCAAAGGAAGCACGCTGCCTGTAGAATTCAAACTCATAGGCGAGCCGTTCAATATCCTTTTCTGTGTTATTCACAAAATTCTCAATATGCAAGGTGATCGCCCCGCCGATGCCGTTTCCCTTGGCAGCGCCACCAATCGCATTTGCGTTTACACTGGTATTCAGATCAAAATTTGTGGGAATTGCTGCTTGAATATCGTTGGAAACCTGATTCATGGCCTTGCCAAAGCCAACACCCAAACCCTGGGCCATATAACCGCCAATCCCCGCAAACACAGTGGAGGGAGAGTGAATGCCCAGTATACCTTTTACGCTGTCGACGATGCCACCGAAAAAGTCGGTAACTTTGCTTTGAATCCATGAACCCATGCTTTTGATTCCTTCCCATAGGCCGGTGACGATATTTGTGCCGACTTGGTTCATTGACGTTTGCAATCTTCCGAATCCGTTTACAATAGACGTGATGATCTGTGGAAGTTTTGAAATAAGCTGGGGCAGCGCTTTAAGTAACCCTACTGCCAGCTCCGCAACGATTCTGACTCCAAGCTCAACGATGAGCGGCAGGTTGTTTACGATAAAGTTCACAACCGAGTCGATGATTTTTGGCAGCGCATTGATGAGCTTTGGCAGTGCGGCAATTAAGCCCTTTGCCAATCCCTCAATGATTTTGAACGCAGCCACAAGAATTTTATCCATGTTGTTGATCAGCGTGTCCACGATGAGGAGCACCGCATCTATGATTGCTGGAATAAGCCTTGGCAACGCATCGCCAATTCCGGTTGCGAGTGCAACAATCATTTGGAGAGCACCCGTCACAAGCGCAGGAAGATTTGCAATAATCCCATCTACAAGTGCCAACACGAGCTGCAATGCGCCCGCCGTAATTTGGGGCAAAGCTGTAATTATCGCTTGAAGAAGGGTCATAACGATTTGCACCGCCGAATCGATAAGGAGGGGAAGGTTTGAGACAATTGCCCCTCCGAGTGACGTGACAATATCAAGCCCCACTGTAATAAGTGCGGGAAGAACGGTGGGAGCAGCATCTACGATCGCGCCGATCACGCTCGATAAGACTTTTGATAAAACAGGCAGCGCTTTCGTAACCGCCCCTGTTAATTGGGTAACCATAGTTCCTATTCCGGTTGATAGAACCGTGCCAAACTCGTCAAAATCTCCGGATTTCAGCGCGAGGTTGAGCGTGCCGGTGAGGTCGCCCAACAAAGAGGTCAGCTCGTTAAGCAGGGGCATTGCGCTTGCTGCCATCGTCCCCGCCATGCCTTTCGCCGCCAATCCTGCCGCATCTAAACTGTCTCCAAAACCATCAAGCCCAGCGACGGTTTCTGTACTCATAATTGCGCCGTTTTTCTTTGCTTCGGCAGAAAGATCGTTAAGCCCCGCGCTGCCCGCTTTGATCAGAGGGTTCAAATCTCTTGCGGATTTTCCGAATATCTGCATCGCCAGCGCGTCACGCTGTGTCGGATTCTCCATTTTTTGAAGAGCGTCGAACACATCACCCATTGTTTCTTGG
>DAMDEB010000013.1:29065-29628 GCA_032090075.1 Caproiciproducens sp. | reverse complement strand
ACCAAGTTCTTTAAATGCAGCAATTTGTGATTTGCTTCCCGAATTTGCACCCGCGATACTTTTGATCAGCTTGGTTTGCGCTCCGGTTATGGTTTCGAGGTCAACCCCCAATGCAGACCCGGCATACTTAAATTCCTGTAGCGTTTCCACCGTCATGCCCGTGACGTCGGACATTTTCTGCAATCCGTCTGCGGTTTCCACGGACGACATTAAAACCTTTTTTGCCCCTGCCACCGCTGCGACTGATGCTGCACCGACCGCAGCCAATCCGATGCCCATCGCAGCACCCGCCCCTTTGACCACGCTGCCCAACTTCTCAAATCTGTTTCCCGCATCATCGGTTTTATCAGCCGCCTTTTTGACTTCATTACCGAATTGATTTGCTTGAGTTTCAGCCGAATTAAACTCTTTTCCTGTGCCGTTTAACGCGCTGTTGTTTTGGTTCAGCTCTTTTTCCATACCGTTCAGTTCGGCTTTGGCATTATTGAGCTTTACCGTCCACGCCTGTGTGCGTTTGTCGTTTTCGCCAAAAGAGTCGGAGGCGTTGTTGAGCGCTTTTTCTA
>DAMDEB010000013.1:27890-29014 GCA_032090075.1 Caproiciproducens sp. | reverse complement strand
TGAACCGACTTATCCTGCTTGTCAAATTGCGAAGAAACCAAGTTCATTTCGCTGCCCAGTACCTTAAAGCTTTGATTAATATCTCTCAAAGAATTTTTAAAGTCTTTTTCACCCTCAACTCCGATTTTGAAACCAAAATTATCGGACATCTTTCCACCTCCTCGCTAAAAATGAGCGCAAAAAAGGCACCCTGTTTCCAGAGCGCCTAAAAATGATTTTAATGATTATTTTAAAAGCTTTCCATATTCCGTCGCACCATGAGCAATATGATAAACATATGCTGTATCACCGAGCAATCGGTAAATACACACATATTTATCGCAGATGAGCATCCTGTAGCCTTGATTTCTCAGTTCTGTATCCGGTACATAAGGACAGGATAACGGAAACTCCTCAAGCCGTTCCAATGCTCCAAGTATTTTGTCTGTTATCTTTTTTGCTGAAATTTTTCCGACCATTAATAAATGATAACTCGCTACTTCATCAAGTTCTCTCCAAGCAGGGGCAAGTATTTCTATCTTACATTTCGCCATTATACTTTTCCTCAAGACGTTTCCTTGCTTCTCCCAATGAAACCGTTGGTTCGCCCGATAATCTTGATTCTTCGGCAATCATTATTTTAGAGCGCAACTTCAATATTTGCTCTCTTTTTTCAAAAGCCTCTATGCTCATAACCACGATGTCACCTTCACCATTTTTGGTGATATAAATCGGTTCTTCTACCTCATGGGCAAGCGAGGAAATTACTCCATAGTCATTTCTTAGTGTTGTTGAAGATTTAATAATCATAAAGTCACCCCATATATTAATTATTCTACTATTATTATATGAGAATTCTGCGAAATATCAATAGATATTCAGAAATATTCAAATTAAATTCCTGTTGGTATCACATCATCAATAAACATTTCGCGTTTTGGCTTTGCCATACCGTTATATTGTTTGTGGATTTCCCACTGATCGAGCAATTCACCAATAGGGAGCAGCCACACTTCTGCTTCCGGCCTGTGTAGCTGCGTTACGCCGTAATATAAAAGTCGGGCAAACAACTCTTCGTCGCTTACCCGACCTGTACGTTTTTTCCTTCGGCATCCTCGCTCTCAATATTCCTCTTGGTACCCTTA
>DAMDEB010000013.1:21660-27880 GCA_032090075.1 Caproiciproducens sp. | reverse complement strand
CCGCCATATCGCTTGGCAATCTCCTTCGTAGCGCGAGTGGAGAGGATAAGCCTGTATTCCTCACCACCAACAGTAATAATTGCGCTTCTATCTGTGTCCATTTATAATTTCCTCCCTTATGGTGCTACTGTAAATTCCGGCTCGTAGACCGTAGTAAACCAACCGGCGATTGTACCCGCAACGACACCGGAATCGTCCTCACTGACTTCTGCTTTCCACGGATGGTTGTTTTGAGCATCCAGTTTGCTCCGGCGCATAACCGTTCCCTCGATAGTGGGTGTTTGGAAAGAAATACTGTCGCCTTTGGTTTGCAGGTTGGTCGCCGGAATACCGAATTTCACTCTGTAAAGCCAAAAATAACGATATTTCCCATTCGCTTTTCTTGCCCTGAACCCGATTGCCACCGGTGCGCCGCCGTCCTCACTCGTTGAAATAAGCACGCCGTTGTCGTCGATGGTAGCCCCGGTCAAATCCTCTGCGGCGGTCATTCCAATGTCATCCACACCAAGAGAAAGTTTTCCGGACTTGAATTCCTTTACAATTTCTGCCACACCGTCGTCAGCATACAAAATTGCTTCCGCGAGGTCGACGGAAAGGTCGCACTTAATTGCCTTTGCGAGCGAAACAGGAGCTGCGAACGTTTCCACGCCGCCAGTTCCTTCCGTGATTTTTGAATAAAACAGTTTATCCAGTCCGATTGTAGCCATCTTTATTCCTCCTCCAAATAATATAATTTTGCCACGTCAATGGCGTAATGGTGGTACTTGGTATCGCTTTCAAAGCCGATGAAATGCCTGGCTGTAATGCTGAAATCACCCGCCAGTAACGCTTTCACAATCTGATTTTTGTGTATCAAATAACTACCTTTGCTGTAAAGTGAGAGCCTTGCTTCCTGTGTTTCCGCAAGCGGCTTATTGTCGCCGTACAGTTCAAAGACTTCCGAAAGAGGTGTGATCGTAACATACTCCCCCGGAAACGAACCGCCGAACACCCCGGTTTCGACTGGGATTTCGAGCGTGTTGAAAATTGCATTTAAATCAACGAATAGGCTCATAGGTTATCAATCTCCTGTTCCAGCTTTGCTTTCATGGTTTCCACACAGGCCTTTTTTGTCGCGGTTTTTGCAGGTTTCAAGAACGGTTTTGCCGATTGACCGCTTTTTCCGTATTCAAGAATGTTTGCGATCTTTGCATTGACCCTACCATCGGAGCGCGGCTCACTGAATCCGATTTTGACATTGTAGTTTCCGTCTTTATCCACCCCGGCAGGGGATACGCCCAAGGTATCGGCAAGCTCCCCGGTAGACTTCGATGTGTACTTGGTGTTGTGCCCAATGGCCGTCCGCAGGTTTGATTTCACCTTTGGAAGAACGACCTCACCGCCCGCTTCGAGTACAGCAGAAATGATTTTGTCCGTCTGCTCACCCAGCTTGGAAAGCCGGAGCAAAAAGTCATTTGGCATTTTTATGTCGATTTTAGCCACCCTGAACCACCCCTAAATCAGTCACCGTAAGCTCAACATTAAATCCGTTTTTATAGGAACGGACAACACCGAACGTGTGATTTGTTTCTTCGTCGATCATCCGCGTTTCGCCGCCATAATTCACGTCTGCAATAACGACCGTCAGATCAGTTTTGATTCCCTGCGCGGTGGCATTGTAAAATTCGTTGCTATACACCGATTGATACGCCGCAGGAACCCCTGTGAACAGCTTCTCGGATTCTGTGGCAAATCCGTCTGTGTCTTTTGTTCGTACCGTGCCAACCAGTGTAACCGATTTATTAAATAACAGCATCAGAAGCCTCCTTCGCGTGCGAGCTTAGATACAATTCCCGCAATTCCAGTTTCAACCACGGCGGCATTTCTCCGGAGGAATCGCGATTCTGATATCTCCATGCGGCATAATCGGATAATAGGGCAGTATGGTCAAACCGGGTTTCGTCGTAAACAATTCCCATCTGATTGACAATTTTGTCATAGGACAGCTTTACGAGCTGTGTCAAATAGTCGTCCAGCGTATCGACTTTGATGCCCAGCCTTGCTTTGAGTATTCCAAGCGTAGTTGTTGGATCAAATTCTGCCAATGTATATCACCCCATAAGAATGGGAGCGACACCAATTAAGATGCCGCCCTTTTCAATTAAGCGTTTGCTGTGTCTCCCGGGAATGCAATCGTAGTAGTCGGCACAGTGTTATTAATATTGATTGCAATAAATCCTTCGCCAAACACCGGTCTGCCGTCATAGCGGGCAGTACCTTTAAATACAGTCTGATCTTCGATGAACATCGCATGTTCGGACACCGCAATGCTTGCCCCTGCGCGTTCAGCGAGAGCATAGAGAGAGCCGTAGCCGCCGATGATGTCGCCGTAAGGAATGAAATCCAGCTCGTCAATCGTGCCGCCCTCAAGCGGAATCGTTCCTGTGGAACCCGCCACAAGCGCACCAGCCGCGTTAAAATTAATCGATTTGGATATTAACAGTGCTTTGGTTTTACGGCTCATCGCCCAGAACGTGCCTCCAGTCGCGTAATGACCATTGACCGTACCAAGATCAAGAATCAGCTCGGAAAAGAATTCTTCGGCTGTTTTTGCGGTAGGGTCAAGTTTAATAATGTGACTGGTATGTAAATCTGTCCACGCAGGTGCATTTGTTCCCCAATCGGTCGGCTCAATCGTCTGCGCCAGTCTGGTTGCAATGCCAAGCGGCATTTTTGCGCCTGTACCATAAAGGATTGCTTTGTCGACGGCAAGGCCGATTGCCTGAGCGAGTGCATCTTCAACCACACCGGATAAGGAAACATCGGAATCCTCAAGAGTGGAATTTGGAACAGGAATGAAACCGCCGACCTTGAATCCGTCCACTTCAATCTGAGCAAAACTGATCGTCAGTTCGTTCAGTTTGCCGACAGCCTCCGTCCACACGCCTTCCGGAATCGTGCCCATGATAGACTGGCGGGATTTTCCGGGAATGGACTGACGGTTTATGCGCGAAATCAGCTTGCTGTAACGGTCAAGGTTGTCGCGCAGGAGAGCCAGTGTTACCGTCGGAATATTAAGTTCCGCACCGGTAACGGCACGTTTCTGTCCGATCATTCCACGGACGCGAGTGTAAAATTCCTTTACATCATCGCGAGAAAGATACGCAGAGCGAGCCTCCGCCGTCATGCCAAAATTAAACCTTTTATTCATTATGAAATCACCTTTTCTTTCTTCCGGTTTTTCCGGCGTTTTTGCAGAAAGAGCACTCCTGCCCTCAATATCAGTCAGCTCTATTTCGAGCGCGCTGATTTCTTCCTCGATTTTTTTTTTAGATTCCTCATTTGCGGCCTTTTCATTTTCCAAAGCCTGCTGGTCAGCATCAAATTTTTCCACTTCCGCGTCCACGGTTGCCTTATCCTCCGGCGCTGTTTCTTCGATGACTTCATTTACAGCAGTTTCAATCTCCGCTTCACGCTTTTTCATTTCAGCAGAGCGGGTTCCAAACCCTGCATCGTTCGTGCGGAGAGCTTCAAGTTGAGATTTCAACCCCTCTATACGCTTCCTCAGTACCAATTGTTTTAATGCCATTTCTTCATTACCTCTCTTTTTTCCGCACGCCACTTTTCAGTATCGCGCTTTTTCATTTGGTCAAAATCAATTTTGCGGGCGGCAACGGCGGTGTCCTCATAGGCCGGAAATGTAACTACACTGACTTCATACAGTTTTACGGATTTGATTGTCCAGTGAACGGAACCATCCGCATCCCTGAAATTCGTTTCTTCATCCAAAATATCGAAGCCAAAAGAGCACTGGTCAACGTCACCGCGTTCCACCCGCGCATACAGATTCATGGCATCCTGATCAAGCGGATTGATTTTCACCCGCCCCCACAGGCCATTGGAATCCGCCCGGAGTTCCAGTGTGTTTGCCTTTGTGCGCCCCAGTACGAGCCTTGTTTCATGGTCGATCAAACACCGGATATCGTCGGAAAGAGCGCCGTCAAAGGCTGTCGGCGCAACCGACTCGCTTGCTCCCGACCACATATCATAGTTGGAATCAAAAACAGCGAAATACCCTTCGATGTATTTGTCCTCGCCGTCCGCAGCGGCATGGAATTCAGTCTGTGTTGACCTTGTCTGACGGTTTTGCCGGTTCTTTTCCACTTTCATCACCTCCCGTTTGTGTTAATTTTCCTTGGCTGCCTATTTTCGAGTAAGGAATGTAATTTTCTAAAATTGCCAGTTCGCTTAAACCCTCACGCGGTGTCCATCCACTCCAATCCCTCGCTTCGTTTCGGTCGATAATCGCCCGGTCAACATAATTTGCGGCGACTTCGGCAATCTCGGTTAAACTGTAACTGTAAAGGGAGCGGGGATTGAACCGAAAATACCAGTCCGGACTAAGGAGCAGCTTTCGGGTCAGCTCTTGCTCAATTCCACGCGCTTTCGGCAGCACCACAGAACTGATGAAATTGTTGTATGCGTCTTTTTCAAAGGTGCCTTGACCGACAAGAAACGCCGGAACGCCAAAAATGGCCGCTGCCGTAGACTTGTCAATACTGATAGAATCCTTAATTGCCAAATCATTCAGGGTAAGCGGCTTTACCTGCTCAACCGAGAATGCTTCTGCCGGAATGAACCACGGCTGTCCGTTTTCGCTGGAATCAAGATATTGGCTACTTAACTTTTTTCTTCCCGCGACACTTGAAAATTCTTCTGTAAGGCCGTCCACTTTTACGATGATGGACGGTGTCGGACTGCTCATAAGATCATTTTTTGTCTTTGTCGCCTGCCCAAGTGACTTTGCCACATCCTTTAAAAGCACCCGGTATCCCTGCCCAACCCACGGATGCTGCGGGTCGGGATTATCGACAAAATGCAGCACCTCATCGGGCATAAAAAAGCGGCTGCCACTTGTAATGTGGTAACCGTAACTGTCAAGGACAATATTCGTTTGTGTCATATCAAGCGGTTCAACATCTTTGAGAATTCCGCCGGAATCATAATGGGGAAGCTGCACGCTGTTGCCGTCTCCGTCCAGCATCATATTTCGGACAATTGAATACACCCACTGTTTTCGCGTCATCCATTTGTTCGGATTAATATCAATTTTCCGGCTCAACTCATTTTTCAGCCTTACGTCGCCATCCTTGGTATTCGTCATGAGGTGGATGGTCATGGTGCTGATCAGGTCAGCCACCCGGTTCACCGCTGTCTGTATTTCCGGGCAATCTTTCAAACTGTGATAACCCGACCCCGCCAGCACATTGTACGCATCCGGGGAGCAGAGCCAAGCCACCCCGGATTGAGATGTTCGCTTTTTAAAAGGATTTCTCATTTATTCACCAAACCATTTCGCGGCTCTGCTTTGCCGCTCTAAATTTTCGAGCTTACTTACACAGGCAAAAACCGAAGCGTCAAATAAATCAATTCGCTGTTCCGATTGAACCTTTTCGTACTGAATCATATCGTCAGTTTTTTCGATGGCGCGTACATTTTGTAAGCAGTATTCGTATGCGGATGAATGAAGATAATACAGTTCTCCGTCCTTGGCTTTTTGCTCGATGTGCCGGAATCCCTCTGACTTCTTGTAAAAATACTGCGGTTGGTCAACGATGTTAAATCCCGCGCCTTTCATTCCAAGAAAATACTCGCGGCAGAATTTCCGGTCATGACCGACCTGCTTGATCTTAAATCCCATTTTTCGCATTTTAACAAACCAGTTCACAATGTCGGCATGATTCACGGTGGGGGAGTTGCACATATCCAGCCAGCCATCATCTTTCCAGCCAAACAGGGGAATGTTATCCTCTTCCGCTTTTTTGTGAGCCATGACAACCGGAAACCATGCGTGTGTGATTACAATATCCACATCAATGGCTTTTCCATCCAATTTGAACCCTTTTAATGTTCCATAGAGCGCTGCCGCAGTAAGGTCGTGCATTCGGGAAAGGTCAGCACCGCCAAACCATACAATCGGCAGCTTCGCAAGTTCCTCAACCGTCCAATTAAACTTTCCATCCGAACGCTGAAATTCATCCAGATTGAAATACGCTTTCATGGCGGCGGTATAAACGTTCAGGGATTTTGCAAAAAAGTCTTTGCGCTGCTGCGGGTCATTCAGCGCCTGCATCGCATCGTTCATAATGTCGTCAGGGCGAATAGACACACCATAAGCAGGGTTTGCCATCTCATGGACGATGGGATTAGTAAAGTCAATGTCGCCACTTTCGGTTTCGTC
>DAMDEB010000013.1:12945-21650 GCA_032090075.1 Caproiciproducens sp. | reverse complement strand
AAGACAAAATAGGCTTCGTCTTTTACCGTGCCATCAAGAATCTTTTTGCAATACTGCAGACGCTGATAGCAGAAACTCGTCATATCGTCGCCCGCCGTCGTAATGCCGATCATCAATTTATTGGTATAAGCTTTCATGGCTTCCTTGATGATGTTGTATTGTTTTGCCGACTTGTAGGCGTGAATTTCATCGGCGATGGCAATATTGCAGTTGAGAGAATCCTGCTTGTCCGGGTTGGCTGCGAGCGCCTGAATGTAAATTGAGCCGTCACCCAAGTCACCGGAAATACTGCGTTCCTGATTGTTATCCAACACACGGAAACTCTCTTTTTCACCCATCTGCCCCAAGTTGTAAAGGATGAAATTAAAGCTCTCCAATGACTGTTTCAACGCTGCGCTCACAATATATACTTTACTTCCGCTCCGGCGTTCTAACAGCCCAAGCGCCCATGATAGCGCAGCCGCAAAGGAGGTTTTGATGTTTTTGCGGGGAATATAAATAAATGCTTCTTTGAACCGCCGGATTTTCTGATCTTTCCGGTAAAATCCCAAAAGATTATATATTTGGAATTTATGGAACGGCTCCAATAAAAAAGACGTTCCGCGCAATGGCGTACCGTCTATCTTTTCCCCCTGTGCATGACAGAGTGTTTTTTCTATAATCTGAATGACAAACTCGGCATCTTTGGGATTGAAGTCATAGGTCGGGCTTTTCAAATCCCTCAAAAACCGCTCACAACCCTGTTTAAGTTCCCGACATGCGATTTTCCTCCCCTCAGTAATACTTTGTGCATACTCCATGACGATGTCGAAGTTTTTGTGCTGCTTCATCTTAGGTTTTCCAGTGCTTCCGCGAGTTTTGATTTCCCGCCGTGTGACTTCATTTCATCGTTTATTCTTTTCAGCCCGGCAGGAGTAAGACCGAGCTGTGTGGCGTAGGCGAGCATGACGCGCCGAAGTTCCTCAATAGCCAAATAAAATGGATTTTTCACGATATTATCAGCGCCCGCCTTGTTGGTATGCTTCACCATGAATTTTGAGCCGAGCTTTTCAAAGGATTCACAGACATCGTCATAGTCTTGCATTGCCCGGGCATAGGCATTAATTGTATTCATGAAACTGTCTTTGTACGTGCCGACAGCACGCATATTCTGAATAATTTCTTCCTTGTATTCTTCCAGAGTTCGCACTAGATTCACCTCGCTTTATTTAAAATATTAATAGAACCCTTTGGCACAATGATTTCCGAGCCAAAAGATACCATTGTTGTTTTGATTATTTATGATAAAATATTCTTATATTGAGAAATAAGGTGAGCCAATGAAATTAAACGATTTATTACTAAAAGAATTTAATTTGTTTTCAGTAAATGACTTTATTCACCCTGTATATTATAACTTTCCAATTGCACTACGCTTTGAAATAGGTATCGGGGACATATGGCTAAATGAAGATACAATAAAAGATACTGAAAATGGTAATGAATTAATTTTAAATCCAGAGTATATTTCAACTGCGGTCAATCGTGCCATGACGGTCTTTTCTTGTGCATTTTCAGATAATGATGAAGTTCTACTTGTTTGTGACTGTACGCCAAGCAAAGACTTTAAAAGTATTTTGCCAAGAGACATCAAAATGCAATGTATTACTTATATGACGATAGAGGTGCAGATTTGATAGCAACTGATGTTGAGACATTAAGGCCAATTTATACCGATTTAAATGATATGCTACTCGATTACGACAGAAAGAAAATGGATAAAGTATTTAAGAGTTAAATTAATTACAATAAAAATCGCCCTACGAAGGATTTTCGTGGGACGATTTATGTTTTTATGTAGGTTGCCTTTTTAATACCTATTCCATCACCGAATCCCTGACAGCCTGTTTCAAAAAGTTGCTGTCAAATCCGGCAGTCTTGTACCCCCGCTTGATTACATCGTAATAATACTGGCTTGGCGAGCCAAGTGCCCGTCCGTCGTTCATGATGTAGACCATAGCCGCCACCAATTTGCCGTCGAACCGAACCTTTACGGTTTCCTTTCTATATAGAAAGGGATAACCCTCATACCTATCAAGAGAATCTTCGTCGGTAGGCGTTATCTCCCATACCAAGACCGGCACGCTGTAACCTTTTTTCTTTTCGACCGTAGCGACCGCATTGTTATCCCCACCCCGAAACAGTAGTTGGTAACCTTCCAGTGCAGCGTTCCCGATGGTATTCGCTGTAGGACACCGACGTTGCATTTGTGGTAAATTCAAATTGCTGCCGTAAGCGATATAAAGTATAGTATCTTTCATGGTCTTTCTCCTGTTTTCACAGTGCGCGTGTGCGCCCCGTGTGGCGTTTTATTTTTTACCGAAAAAACTAATCGCCTGTTATATTTTAAGCCGTAGAGGGGGAGGGCATGCCCCCTCGCGACCCGTTGTTATTCCCTTGTGCCAAACCGCCATGCTGCGTTGCCGGAAAGGTTCGCGCCGAGGTGTTCGCGGCAGTTTTTGAATTCGTCGCCTATCAATCCGATTCGGTTGAGGTATGTCCTCATGGCAAATTTTTCGTTCTCGGTTTGGTTCTTTTTGTTACTGGCGCATTTTTGTGTCAAAGCCTGATTGTTTAGCGCCAAGGCAAGTGCTATGTAGCTGCGAATTTTACCGGCGTGAAGTTCGCTATTGAAGCCGCGAAGTTCCACCGTATGGTTTGCGGTGAAAAAGCTGTGCAGATTTAAGAAGTGGTATCGGCTGCTGTGGTAGTGGCGAGCGCGGTTGTCATTGTAGCCTTCGTACCAAATAGTTTCTATTTCTTGCATGGTTTTCGGCTTTTTGGCGTTTATCTTTTCCACCAAGCTGCTGTCCAGTGCCTTGCAAAACCGCATTCTTTCGTATTCAATCGCAAGGCTTTTATAGAAAAGGTCATTCTTGCTTGCAATTATGTTTATGAAGTTGCGAATGCTGCGCGGTGTGTGGTTTGAGCCATCAAGGTGTATGTGAATTCCGCAGGTGCTATTTGTGAAGCCACCCGCCTTGCGAAGCCCGCGAATTATTTCTTGCAGGGTTTCTATGTCCTTTTTGTAGGTAAGTATCGGGCTTACTAATTCAACGCTGTGGTCGCCCGTTGCGCTTACCGTTTGCCCGCCGAATTTCTTTTGCGTGCGAATACTCGCGTCGCTCATTATTTTCCAAACCCTGCCGTCCTGCGCGGTGACTTTTTTTGTATCGTATGAGTCGCGGCAGTTTTCTGTGCTGCTCCCTAAGTGCTCCGCTACAACCTGCGCCGCTTGTGCTCTTGTAATCCCCGTGAATTCTACTTCGATACCAAATCTTGTTTCTAACATTTTTTATCCTGCCCTTCGAGTGTGTTTCTTCGGTGACACATTAATCACTCTGATCGCACCCAAAGTCAACGGATTTTTCCACTTTTTACAGTTGGTAATGCCAATTCAAAAGATGTATTATAAAATTATAAAACTTATTGGAGTGATTCTTTCTGGGACTATTAAAAAAGAAGATATATAGAGAACATTATCGTAGTTCGTATAAACGAAATAGATATGATTATAAAAGTCCATTTCGTTTTGTAAAAGGATTGGTATTGACAATACTTTATGGTATCAGTTTTGCAGTTCTTATAGCTATAATCTTTTTAGTGCTATTTGCTTCAGAGATTAAACAAATACAATCTTCATTAATTATTACAGCTTCTCTACTTGTATGGGGCTATCTTATAGTCTTCGATCACCGTGGTACATGGGAATACCTAAATCGGTGGGCAATACATTTCCGACACATTCGGTACGATGATAAAATTACGCCCCAAAAAATAAAAATTGATAATATCTCTGGAATCATACTAATAATAGTTGGTACACTGGGATTTATTTACTCATTAATAAAACTCATTTTATTCTATATTTAACACTAGTTTGGCTTTCTCACCGGTAAATTTCTCCCACCTGTCAATGATAACATCGACGTATTTCGGGTCAAGCTCCATGCAGTAAGCGTTTCTGCCGTTCTGCTCGCAGGCCATGATGGTTGTGCCACTTCCGGCAAACGTATCAAGTACAATATCCTCGGATTTGGTGTTATTCTGAATCTGATAATCAAATAGGGCAATCGGCTTCATGGTCGGATGTTCTTTATTCCGGTTCGGCTTATCAAAATTCAACACGGTCGTCTGTGTCCGATCGCTCGCCCAAAGGTGAGAAGCGCCGGGTTTCCAGCCATACAGACACGGCTCATGTTTCCATTGGTAATCCTGCCGCCCCATAACCAAACAACTTTTATTCCAAATCAGGCATTGGCGCACTTTCCAATCCGTATCAAAGCAAGCGCCCCTGAAATTGTACCCTTCCGAATCCGCATGCCAGATATAGAAAGCAGCACCTTGCTTCATCACATTGTCAGCAGCTGCAAATGCGTCAACAAGGAATTTCCGAAACACATCGTTCGTCATGGAATCGTTTTGAATTTTGAGCTTCTCTTTTGTCGCGCCCTCGTAATCGACATTGTAGGGAGGGTCGGTGATAAATAAGTCCACACGCTGTTCTCCCATGAGCCGTTCGACGGTTTCTTTGTCTGTGCTGTCACCACACATCAACCGATGTCTGCCAAGCTGATAAATGTCGCCAAGCTGCGCCTTTGGTAATTCTGGAAGCGCAATCTCAAAATCGTCCTCTTTGGCTTCGCTTCCGTCAATTCCGAGCAGCTTCCCGATTTCATCTTCACCGAAGCCGGTCATATCCAAGTCGAAGTCCATTTCATTCAGCTCTTCAAACTCGGCTTTCAACATCTCGTCATCCCAAGAAGCAAATTCAGAAACCTTGTTGTCGGCAATCCGGAAAGCCTTCACCTGCGCCGGTGTTAAATCATCAGCGATAACGCAAGGAACTTGCGCCAGCCCTAACTTTTGAGCCGCCAACAGGCGTGTGTGCCCTGTTACGATAACGCCGTCCCGGTCGATGATCATCGGCACTTTGAAGCCAAATTCTTTTATGGAAGCCGCGACCTTGTCAACCGCTTTTGCATTGTCGCGTGGATTGTTTACATACGGAATCAATTTTCCGGTGTCCTTGCTTATGATCTCCATTATTTTACCCCTTTTCTTAAAAAGTCCGGTCTATTGGAAGTGCCGCCTTACCCAGCTGCATATTTTTGTATAGTTTGCACAAAGAGGTGGGGGGGCTATGCCTAATAACCTCCCTGACCTTTCACAAAGCCACCTTTTTCAGGATGCCGTTTATTATGACAAGAGGCACATAAGCTTTCCAAGTTGCTCATATCGTATTGCAGTTCAGGATATTCCAACCGTACCTTGATGTGATGCACGGTCGTTGCTATAATCTTTTTACCGTACCGTTTGCATTCGACACACAGATATTTGTCACGCCGTAAGGCTCTCGCCCTCAATGATTTCCATCGCTGCGTCGTATAGAACGTGTCGATGTTACCCATGCCAACGCTCCTCTATCTCATCATGTATCTGCTGTCTGATCTCCTGTTCAAGCGCCCGCATACGCCATTGCTCTGCTGGTGTCCGGCTCGGTTCGGCTGCATAACGCAGGTATTCTTTCATCAATACATCCCGGTCGTGTGGGCAGCGCGGTAGCCAACAGGAAGGCACACCTGTCTTGCCTTTTAAACTATTCGTGCATTTGTCGCACCTCATATCAATACCTCAATAAATAAAATCAGCACCCCACATAAGTGAGATGCTGTCCGTTACGCGCTGTCCTTTGCACCGTTTGGCTGTGTCAAGAAGTTTAGCCATGATGCGGGAAACTTGCCCTGAAATACTTAAGTGCCACACAGCGCCTCGTGTGGGCAGACGCATGGCTTGGTTCTATCTCCTTGGTATATCCATATTGTCGAATACGCCTGAAGCTTCATATTCCGCGATATCGAAGGTAACAGCCCTTTTCTGCAAAACATATATTTGGCATTCATCTTCCCACCGCTTTTGGTTTATCCATGTGGCAGGATTCGGGATATACTTTCCATTATCCTTTTGCCATTGCTCCGAGCGTTTCTGATTCTCAATTGCCGCCAATATTGTTTTGAGCAGTTCATCATCCGGACGGTATTTCTTGAATGACTGCTCGGCAGCGCCTTTTCCGACCTTCCTCGGATACGCATTCCAAAATTTTTCGAAGCACGTACTCTCTGACTCTAACTCTAACTCTAACTCTTTCTCTGACTCTAACTCTAGGTTACATGGCGTTTCATGGGCGTTACTGTTTGTTACGTCGGTGTTACATTGTAACGTTCTTTGTCCTTTTTCTCGGAAATCACGTACTCTTTTGGCTCCCCAGCTTTCGCTCCCGAGCATTTTACATACTTCATTCATAAAAATTGTACTGTCGCTCAGCACCTCAATCATTCTCAACTCGATAAAAAGCTTCATCGCTGACCGTACAACATCAATATTTGTATCCGTTATGGTCGCAAGCATCGGTTCACTGTAAGGAATTGTATCGCTAAATCTTAACTGACCATCATGATCTAAACTCTCAAGTAACAGCTTAAGGTAAAACAGTACATAATCTTTTCCATTGGGCATAGTTTCAACAATTTTAATGTCGTGACGCTTAAAAAAGTCACGTTGCAGTTTTAGCCAGTAATAACGTTTCTCTGCCATTTGTTCCACCACTTCTTTCAGTATTCTTTGAACGCACCAAGGATACCTCTGACCACACCTGATGGCAAGTTAATTAGTTCGGGAATGAGATGGCAAATACTCCAAGTAATGAAGAAAGCGCCCACCCCGGTTTTATCCGATTGGTGGAACGCTTTTTGTCTATCTTAATAATATCATCAGTTCAATATGACATACAATGACATCATTCAGTTTTTAGGTTATCTAATGCCAAGTTGTGCAGACGCATGATATGCCGCCATGTATAATTCATCTCCGCCGCAATTTTATCCCATGTGTAATGATTATGCCGATCTATGTATTTCAGTACCAGAAGCAGTCGCTGTGCACGATCAGGAACCCTATCGATGACTCTTTCAATTTCAACTCTTGTTTTTTCAAGCTCATCGATATCGGCATTGATATCTTCTTCCAGCATCATGATTTTTTCAACCGCAGACTGAATTTTGTCATCCTGCTGCCCGCCTTTTGGCATATCGCTATATGTTGGAGTAATGTTTAGCCTCCTTGCCTTCCACATAGATAGCTCATCCAATTTCCGGTCAATAGTGTTGTCAATTTCTTTGTATCTGCTCAAAAACTCTATTTTTTCTTCCCGTGTCATTTTATTCTCCCGTCAAATATTCTCATCATAGTTTTGCACCGTTCACAACTTCCGGCTTCAGCCAACTTACTCATCCCGGCTAACTTCACGCTGATCTCATTTGACCGTTTAAACAAATCCGATGTTTTCTGCTCTTCTGACATTTTTTCCTCATAAGCTCGCCTAATCATATCGCTCTCTTTTTTAGCCTGATCTTTTTGAATGTTTCTTTTCCGATAATCGTTGTATAACGCTCTCATAGACAAATAAGCAAGCTGCTCGGCTTGTGTCGGGTAAGTCGGCAATGGAATATTCAAATAAGCTATTTTTTGTATATCTGCAAAATCAACCATGTCTTCCTCCCCTAAAATGGCAAGTCAACAAATCCGGTTTCAATCGGGTTCTGCTCTGATTGCCAGCCATAAGATTTGTCATTACAGGAAAAACAAGATATTCTCTTTGTAGAGTTACTATAAAACAATTTGATTTCTTCACCTTTCATTGTCAATTTTCCGGTTAAGCGATTTTTTAGAATTGAAAGTTTGCTGTCACAATCTTCATCTTTGTTTCTTGAATAAGCCATAACCACATCGACGCGGTTTGTAATATCGCTCGAGCCTGACACATCGTCATTTTCAATGTTTGATTGTGTTTTTCTTGGGTGTGCAACCACTAGAACAACGATATTGTATTTCACTGCGATTGCCTTTAGCTTTTTGATGAATTTTGATTGTGCGCGGTACATATCGTCTTTCAGGTCAACATCCAGCGCAGTCATGAGATTATCAATGCACACAAATCGAATGCCGTATCTGCAGATTGCTTTTTCGATTGTTTCAGTTAATCCTTCAAATTCATCACCATCGTCTATGCTGTTATTGTCATAGATGTAGGCATTTCCTCGATACCAGTTGCTAATTTGTTCTTCCACTTCGTTGGTTAAAAAACAAGTTTCTTCTCCGAATTGATTGATATTTTTTGTTATGAATTCCGGGCCAGCCGCCTGTAAGTCCAACCACCGCTTAAAATGGTAATCCGTGAGTTCCCCTGAATAAGCCAAGGTTTTATATCCCTGATCTAACGCTTCAACGATCAGTTGTGACATAAAGGTACTTTTGCCCTCTCCGCGCTTTCCAGTAAGAAGAATAACCTGTCCGAAATACATTCCACCAACCACTTTGTCAATCTCATTGATTTTAGTATATATTCGTTCTAAATTGTAAATATCAACAGCTTTTACATCCGATAATTCTTTGATGTGATTGACTGGCTGTATCTTTGCATTTTGAACTGCATTAACGATGGTTTCTTTTCCATATTTGCGAAGGATGTCATTCGCATCTTTTTCTCCGAAATAGTCCTCTGTTTGCACGACACGAACCGGCATCGGCAATCGTTTTGAAAGTTCATCGACCAGTGTGATTTTGCCTTTTTCGCTATCTCCAAAAACAACAACCTCGCTGAATTTGCT
>DAMDEB010000013.1:12298-12935 GCA_032090075.1 Caproiciproducens sp. | reverse complement strand
CCATGTGAATCCGAGTGCTCCGGTCGGAACTGACACCGCATTTTTAACGCCGCATTCTGAAACCGATAAACTGTCAATCTGCCCCTCGGTGATAACCAAAGATTCAAAATCAACACATTTATCCATTCCAAACAGAATTGGCATCGTGTTGGATTCACACCACTCTTTGCTTTTACCTTTTGTTTTGTCATAATCAGTTTTTCGATACTTAACAAATTGGAGCACGCCGTCCGGATCGTAAAATGGAAAAACCAGTGTGTTGCCGTTATCTTTTCGAGTAGTGATTTTGTACCGTTCAACAATTTCACGGCTGATTCCTCTATGAGCCATATACTCAACCGCTTTATTACTGATTTCAATTTTGGGCTGGGGCAGGGAGCGATATATTTTTTTTGCTGCGTCCTGCTTAAAATCCAAATGATAACCATAGTCTTTCGCCATCTGCACAAAATGCCCTTGTTTCCCACAGCTCGACCGAAAGCACTTGAATGTTCCCGTGTTAAGGTTAATACTGAAAGTGTCTCTGTCATGCCCATCACCGTTACAGTACGGACACCATTTAAAAAACAGTTCATCACCTTTTACACGAGTTTCGGAATTTAACTTTGCAGCCAGCCCCAAAATATCATCACGCTTT
>DAMDEB010000013.1:10957-12288 GCA_032090075.1 Caproiciproducens sp. | reverse complement strand
TTCCTCAATTTAGCTTTCCGCTCTTCGATCTCGTCCTCGGACAATTGCGCGAAAGCGCCGCTCTTTTCTTTTACTTTCTTAATATCTTCTTTTACTTTCTTATACTGTGGTTGGCTGTTGGTTGGAAGTTGGTTGGTTGCTGGTTGTCTGTTGGTTAATGAACTGGGCACTTCCTGATACTTCTCATAATTATTTATAGTAACCACGCTGAATTTTCGCGTTGCCCTGATGGTTATTTCGCTGGTTGATTTTAAGTGGCTTAAAGCAGTGCGAATCGTCTGTTCCGACATATTCAATTCTTCTGATAATGACTTTCTGGAACAAATTCTTTCACCGCGTTTTACGACTTCTCCATGCCATTCGCTATCTTCAATGCTAACCGTCAGAAGCAGGTGAATAAAGACAGACTTGGTATTTGTATCATCGTACCATTCCCATTTTAATAAACCCCGGTGCAACTTTATAAAACCATATTCAAGCACTGTCTTGTTTCACACCTTCCAATTTCTGTTTTAACTCCCGATAAAGAAACTCATGGATTAACGCTCCGCTTGTGGCCGGGTCACAGAATATTATTTGACAGTTGTACCGAACTTGCCAAGCCGTCAAGCTTGCCACCAGTGCTTTAGCTTCCATCTTACTTCGATAAGCACCACTGTACGCTTTCTCCCATGACGCGTTTTCAATCATGAGATAAATCTTCGCACCAGCTTCTTTCGCTCGCTCAAATTCCTTTACAAACCGTTCCCGGCCTTTACAATAACAATTACAAAGCTCATCAAAGCTCATTTTGCGTTCGACAGTTACTTTGTCGGATATATCGAGCCATTCATCCTCGGAAACCCTGCATTTTGCTGAATAGTCGCCGAAGGAAAGCTTTTTTCTTTCAAATGGGCATCCCATCCTTTTTAAGCGCAAATGGAGCGCTGGTGTATCCTGCTCTCGAGTATCCACCAGTACGACCATTGATTTTAGCGCGTCATTTACTTCAAATGGTGTCATTTAATCACCAGTTATTGCCTTTGACAGTGCAAGGCACTTTTCAAATATAGTATAAAGTTCGTTTGCCCTTTCTTCCGTATTTACTATTTCGTAAACTCTTAGTCCTTTTTTTCTGTCAGGACGATATTTTTCAGTTATAAGTGTGATCGCCATGTCAGCACAATAATGTCTGCCTCCTTGTTCTTTTGATTTTATCCACATTTTGTTTTTAACATCCATATAAATTGCTGTTTTGCGTTCAGATTGTCTGCGAACCTGCTTTCTGCCACAATTAGGGCAGAATGTGCAGGTGTCCGCTATTACACTTTTGCAATTGTAACATTTCATTT
>DAMDEB010000013.1:1391-10947 GCA_032090075.1 Caproiciproducens sp. | reverse complement strand
AAACAGTTTGGTTTGCCAACGGCTTGTCCGAAGGAACTTTAAATTTCCCGCTTTTAATTGTGTCAATGGGAACAAACTTGAATGGCTGCGTTTTCCACCCTGTTCGCCCATTCATTGACCATTCTTCCAATCTAAACAGGCATCCAACGGTTTTGCCTTTTAAATGTGCTTCATCCCAATCCCAATGGTAGCCGGGATTGCTTACTTCAATAGAATCTGTCATGGCTTTAAAGCTGGATTTTGTCCACTCATCTTTTTCGGAACCATCATCTTTGGGTATGTACTGGCGAAGTACGCCTTTCCACTTCTTGTCCTCTTGTGTTTGGCTGCGGTAATCATTGGCATAAAAGTCTTTATTTTCGCCGTCCGTTATATCAACGCTGACATCCAATTTGCTACCCCAATCATAATCCATTTGCTTTGCATTAAGGATTTTAACGATGTAGCCGCCCTTTGGCAGTTGAACGCGCTCGGTTGATGCTTTCACATTTTCCCAGTTTGAGAATTTTATCAAGATAATGCCTCCTGTAAATTGATTTATTTTTCAAATTCTTCCATTGCTCTGATCACTTCGGCAATGTCATTTGGTACGGTGTCGGCATCATATAAGTCCTTGGGCGTTTTTGCTGTACTGTTGTTAGCATGAGTTTCAAAGACATATTTTCTATCAACACATTTTGTAATTAAAACCGTCGTAAATTTGCTTTCGAGTACGATTTTATCTAACTTTTTCCCACTCGTTTTGATTCGAGTAAATGCAAACCCACTGTCATCTCGTTCAGTCTGCGTGTGAGCTGTAAAGACCACTGTCAGGTCATCTCGCAAACTATGCGCATTGCTGACAAGGCTCCAAACAGATGCCGCAAGGTCTTGCCATTTGTCATAGCCCTTATCCTGTGCGCGCGCAAACTCGTCGTCAATCATAATTCCGTTCATCGTATCAATAATGACTGTTTTAATTTTGGGACTTTTTTCGCTGATCCCTTTTAAAGCACCTTCGATATACTTGGCGTCGCTTGTTGCTTTATAGTTTTTATTAGTGGAATTATACTGATTTTTCCACCCTTTCCACGACAATCCCTTTTTGTCACAATCAAAATAAAATGTGGAGGATGGGTTTAAGTTTCGCATGGATGTGGTTTTACCACTGCCGGATTCACCCGCAATGCAAATCACTCTTGACATTATTTTTTATGCTCCTTATTTTATTGTTAATTTTTCTGCACGTACAAGTTCCACATTTGGTATTTCAATTCCATCTTGCAGTGCTGTTTTAATGGCTTTTTTATCAGGAGCAGGTTCCTTGTATGTAAGGAGACTGTCATTGTTTTCTTTCGCCCATGCAATAAATGATTTGGCATTTACAATCTGAACCGCCAGAGGATTGATTTTGATTTGCAGGATGTTTCGTGCTGTTTCAATCTTTGATTTCCCTGCAAATTTGAGTTGCCCATATAGGTACTCCGTTAGCTTTTCAGCCTTGCGAATTTTGGTAGATGCGCGAAGAATTAAGGTGTCTGCCTCTGATTTAATAGCCTGTGCATCACTCTGTAGCGACTTGATAAAACACGCAATATTGTCGGCTTTATCATCGAACTCGCCGTCCATACTTGCCAAAGTGTCAGGAATAGCCTCCTCGGGAATCTCTCCCGAGGCAATTCGCTCTAAAAAATCTAAACGGGATTGATTTATATCATATAGTGTCATCATCGTTCTCCTCATTTGTGAATTTGCCGTCTGGCGGCTCTTGGTGCTCTCGAATGTTTTCTGCCCACGCCATATCACTATTCATTTTAAAGAGCCTCCGGTGTGCCGGGTGAGGTTTCACTGGCGACCTTATCTTCAAGTTTATAATACCGATGCGACCAGTAATCCACGCTTGTTTGAAGTTCAACGATTTTCTTTGCTTGCCAAACAATTAGTTCTTGATCTGTCATTGACTTTTTCCTCCGACCTGATATAATGCAGGTGTATAAATCTTTTCTGTGCCGTTTTCAGTGTTAGTAGCGCTGAGAGCGGTTTTTTTATTTCATTTGCTTTGCGACGTAATGCATTTCGTTTGTTTCTTTATTGCTCTTCAGTTAATAAAACCCTTTTCTTGATTGGATTAATCATGATATCTTTTCTCTTCCTTGGCTCGATTTGCCTGTGGACACACCCCTCTCCGGCAGCGCATTCGCGTTTTTGTCCGGTGATGATCATGTATAAACATAATCTACTGTAAATGTCGTCATAGGTGCAGCCTACGCAATATTTATTTCGTACACTGCACTTACCATGCCTCATTCTGTCTCCGATGTAAGGCAAGAGCGTACTCCATAAGATACGATGAATTTTAAACTGATACGCATAGCAAATCCCCCTTCCTGTACTTGATCAGCATTTCGACACTTATGATGTATGTGTGCCGAGAAGCTTTTTTGGTAGCCCAACAAAATGGGCACGTCTTTTCTTGCGCCCAAATTCGAATCCTCTGCGGGCATGGGTTTCCGTTCAGAAAGAGCGACGCGTCTTTCGGGGTAATGTTTCGAATTGCCCGAACCTCTTGTTCATTCATGGGTTTGCTCCTTTTAATAGACTATAGGCTTCAAGTGATGAATTGTGTTTTACAAACTTAGTGAGCAAAAAAATAGATTCCTACATCGTTTGTACTGATCTTTAGAAATCTGCAAATCTTGTGAATTTCATTTTGTGTGAATCCGTGTTTCCCGCATAGCTTCTGATTAAACGAGGATAAGTTTAATATTGTTGCCACAGCAACGTCTTTTTGAGTGAAGCCTCTTTCTTTAATTAGTCCTTTGAGTTTTGAATAATTGTATATGATAGTTATTCCGATCACTCTCCCTTTTCTATAATAGTTTGTAGTTTAGGAACTAACGATAATGGTATCCTACCCAATAATATATGTCAATGGAATTAATTGGGATATACAAACTTTTATTCTTTCAATTTAATTTATGGTTGCATTTTACAAACATATATAGTATGATATATGCACTGCATCAGTCTGATCAATAAAAATAGCGGGAGGAGATAAGATGTTTAGAGAATCATGTGCTGATCGAATAAAATTGGCACTCGAAATCCGGAAGATGACACAGAGTGATTTATGCCGAAAAACAGGTATCAGTAAAGCGACTGTAAGTCAATATACAAGTGGGAAATATGAACCCGGACAAGAACGAACAGAGATTATCGCAAGTGCTCTCGATGTATCCGAAGCATGGCTGATGGGGTTTGATGCTCAAATGGATCGCGATTTACAGGTTGTCTCCGGGGTAAATAAAGTCGATCCCATCGATGCAGAAACATGGGCGCTAATTGAACTGTTACAAAGTCGGCCTGAGATAAAGACTCTTATTTATACTTTTAAAGATTTGAGCAAAGAGGATATTCTAACGACAAAAAAAGTTTTGGCGGCTCTGACCGCAATACAAGATGAATAAAACAAAACCCACATGCTACATCAAGTAACATGTGGGTTTTTTAGGAGAGAAAATTATGAAATGTAAGAAATGCAGGAAAGAAATAAGTGATGATTGTATTTTTTGCCCTCAATGTGGAGCAAAGCAAATCGTGACGCAGCGGAAACGAATAAGACGTGAAAACGGAGCTGGCACGATTTACAAACGGAGCGATGTCAAGGTTGCCCCTTGGGTTGCCCGAACACAAGTAGATAAAAATAACAAACGACAAGTAATAGGGAACTATAAAACGGCAGCGGAAGCCAAATCTGCACTTGAGGAATACCGGCGCAATCCTACTACCAAATTAAATATAACGGTAAAGGAATTGCGAGACGAGTGGCAACCACTGGGATACAAAGACAAGTCACACCAACTTTGTGACTGTTACAATGCAGCATGGGCTAAGTTAACAGGCATATATCATATAAAGTTTCGAGAATTGCGAACCGCACAGATGCAGAGCATCATTGAAGAGTTACAGGTTGAACGTCCGAAACTGGACAAAGATGGGATTCAAGTTGTAAAAGAAGAAAAGTTACAAACACTCGACCCGATGTCATATTCTTCACTCTCAAAAATAAAAATTTTGCTCGGCCTTCTCTACAAATACGCAATGGAAAACGATATTGTAAATAAGAACTATGCAGAATTTTTAATTTTGCCTAAAAAGTCCGGTGGGGTGAAAGACTGCTTCAGTGACTTGGAACTCAAAAAAATCGAGAATGCTGTGGGCAAAGTACCGTTCGCAGATTGCATCCTTTTTATGTGCTACACTGGACTACGGATAACCGAATTTTTAACTTTAAATAAAATGAGTGTCCATAATATTGATGGAGTGTGTGCTCTCACAGGCGGTATCAAAACAGATGCCGGTAAGAACCGGGTTGTACCGATACATAGCAAGATACAACCGATACTTGATGAGTGGATGGGGAAAGACGGCAAGACAATTTTTTACCGTCTTGATGGAACTGCTTATCCAGTGAAGTATTTCCGAGAAAAATGTTTTGCCCCTGCACTCAACCAAATTGGAGTAAATGCTCTCACGCCGCATGCAACACGCAGAACGTTTGCAACACGAATGGCAGCATCCAATGCCCGTCCGGAAGATATTGAAAAATTAATGGGTCATACAGATTATGCGGTAGATGTAGAAAGCTATATAAAACAATCGACCGAAACTTTATCAAAAGCGATCGAAAAGCTGTCATAAACACGTGACAAATACGTGCCAACGCATCAGTGAAAGACCATTATTAGCGATAATTAAGGCCAAAATAGGACATAAGAAAAACCGCATCAAATAGCCGTTTAATGGCTGTCTAATGCGGTTTTTTACTGGTCCGAGTGGCGAGACTTGAACTCACGGCCTCTTGACCCCCAGTCAAGCGCGCTACCAACTGCGCTACACCCGGAAATGAACGAATTTTATTTTAACACAAGTGTACAGAAAATGCAAGTATATATCAAGATTTAAGTCCTTATCAAGCCTAAAATTCAACAAACCGGCAATTCTTTTAAAAATTACCGGTTTGCTTGTGCGCTCTCAATTAGTCAGAATTTTTGTTCGCTTTCGTATTGTCCGCAATATACAGCTCCGCGGCTTTGTCGACTTTGGATAAGGCTTTTTGTGCGGAGTCAATACAGCGAAACAGCTTAACAGCAAGGCAGCTGTTGAGTACTGTGGTAATGACGATCATCACAGCTGAAATCGCGCTGATTGCCCTGATTATTCTCATGATTCTAAATTGATCGATTCTCATAAAACACTCTTCTTTCTAAATTAGTCGCCAAAATGGATACCAATATCTCGTGCAGTCTGGACAATGTCGCTGTCAACTGGAACACCCTTTAATTTACCGGCGACCTCGCGCAGGGGAACAGGAACGATAACACAGTTTTGCAGAGCAACCATGTTGCCGTATTTTTTTTCAGCGATCAGCCTTGCCGCCGCAGTGCCAAAACGCGTTGCAAGCAGGCGGTCATATGGACAGGGGCTGCCGCCGCGCTGAAAGTGGCCCGGAACGGTTACTCGAATTTCCTGACCAGTTTTTTCGCTGATTTCCTGTGCAAGGCGATAGGAAATGGAGGGGTATTGCATGGTTGCTCTCGCATTCTTAAATTCTTTTTTGCTCATTTGTGATTCTTGCTGCGAAATCGAACCCTCTGCCACAGCGAGAATTGAGAAACGCTTGCCGTGTTCATTGCGCTGTGCAAGTGTTTTTACGATTCCATCAATGTTGTAGGGAATTTCAGGCAACAGGATAACATCGGCGCCCCCGGCAATTCCAGCGTGCAGTGTCAGCCAACCGGCTTTATGACCCATGATTTCTACTATGAAGACTCTTCCGTGTGAAGTTGCGGTTGTATGAATACAGTCCAATACATTTGTTGCAATTTCCATTGCACTGCTAAAACCGAAAGTCATTTCAGTGCCCCAAACATCATTATCAATTGTCTTCGGCAAAGTGATAACGTTTAGGCCCTCTTCACTTAGTAGATTTGCGGTTTTATGTGTACCGTTTCCGCCTAAAATTACAAGGCAGTCAAGCTTCATCTTTTTATAGTTATCCTTCATATTCTTGACCTTATCCACACTGTTCTCATCAATTACACGCATCAGCTTAAATGGCTGGCGTGAAGTGCCGAGAATCGTGCCGCCAAGGGTAAGAATACCTGAAAAATGATCCGGTTTCATACGCTTGTAGTTGCCTTCAATCAGCCCGCGGTATCCGTCGTTGATACCATAAATCTCAACGTCCTCTCCAAACTGCACATAAAGTGCCTTTGCAACGCCTCGGATTGCTGCGTTCAAGCCCTGACAGTCGCCTCCGCTTGTTAATATACCGATTCTCTTCATGTTTTCACTCTCGTTTCTAAATTTAAACTCATTTTATTTTATCAAATCCGCGTTTCGTATGGGTTTGAACGGCTTATTGCTGTCTTGCTCTGACAGTTTCTTTACCGATTCCTGTGCCAAACGTGAAAATTCAGTCTGACAATTACAAGGAGCCTTACCTCGTTTGTCAATGTGGGTGTATACCGTATCGGGCTGCATGATTCGCATATTGCGGTTGTCGCTCAGCATTAAATTTAGAATGGCGAACGCACGTTGACGCAAATCCTCGTTCTCAATAGGGAATACAAGCTCGACACGCCGGTCAAGGTTGCGCTGCATCCAGTCGGCGCTGCCCATGTAAATTTTGGGATTGCCTGCGTTTTCAAATCTGAAAATTCTGCTGTGCTCCAACAACTGACCAATGATACTGTAAACTGTGATGTGATCACTGATACCAGGTAGCCCAGGAATTAAGCAGCAGATTCCTCTTACCAATAGCTTGACAGGCACATTAGCCTGTGAGGCGTTGTAGAGCAATTCAATGAGCTGTGGGTCAACAAGGGAATTAACCTTTATTGTAATGCCACAAGGAAGCCCACGGCTTGAATTTTCAATCTCTTTTTCTATCATCCGCTGAAAAAAACTTCTCATACCATGCGGCGCGACCACAAAGCGATTGTATTCCGGTGGTCGGGAGTATCCGGTCAATACATTGAATAGGGAAGAAGCATCAATTCCATACGGCTCTTTACAGGTAAAAATGCCGATATCCGTATAGATTTTTGCGGTGGAATCGTTGTAGTTTCCGGTACCCATGTGGACGTAACGGCGAATTCCGTCCTCGTCACGTCGGACAACAAGCAGAATCTTGCAGTGGGTTTTTAATCCGGCCAAACCGTAAATCACGTGGCAGCCCGCTTCTTCAAGCTTCTTTGCCCAAATAATGTTATTTTCTTCATCAAAACGAGCTTTTAGCTCTACCAGTACGGTAACTTGCTTCCCGTTTTCGGCGGCCTTAATCAATGCGGCGATAATTGGTGAATGTCCGCTCACGCGGTAGAGTGTTTGCTTGATTGCAAGCACATTTTCATCTTCAGCGGCCTTACGGACAAAATCTACCACAATTTCAAAGCTTTCGTAGGGATGGTGAACCATCCTGTCTTTATCACGAATTGCCTCGAAAATATCTTCATATCCCCAGAAATCAGCAGGGGGATAAACAGGTATAATCGGTTTAAAACAAAGGCTTTCGCATTCCGGAATGGACGCAAATTTTGAAAAAAATGTCAAATCAAGCGGGCCGGGCAGTTCGTAAATTTCTTCCTTGCTTATGTCAAGAATATCAACCAGAAATTCTTTTGTTTCCGCATCACACCGCTGCAAGATTTCAAGGCGAACAGGCTTGCCGCGCTTGCGCTTTTTGATGGATTTTTGTATTTCAATTAATAAGTCCTCTGATTCTTCGTCGATGTCGAGGTCTGAGTTTCGCGTCATTCTAAACGGACAGGCAGATTGAATATCACTTAGCTCAAACAGCGCTTCAAGCTTATACATTATTACATTTTCAAGCAGAACAAACACTTTTCCTTTGTCGGACGGAACCTGCAGAAAGCGGGAGAGAATCGACGGTACCTGTACCACCGCAAAGTAGGAATCCTCCATCCCTTTTAATCTGACGGCGATGTTAAGGCTCTTATTTGCCAACAAGGGGAACGGTCGGCTTGTGTCCACTGCCAGCGGAGTTAAGACAGGGAACAGTACCTTGTCAAAATAATCTGAAATAAATTTCTTTTGTTTTTCGTTCATTTCATCTGGGTACAGAAAGTAAATATCGTTCTTTTTCATCGCCGGAGCAATTGAACGGTGAAGGCAGGAGTACTGCCTTTCTGTAAACAAATGGATTTTCTCTGAAAGCAGTGGCAATAGCTGTTTTGGAGTTAGGCCGGACGGATCTTCAACACGATAACCCGAATTCACCTGTGCTTTGACCCCCGCGACTCGAACCATAAAAAACTCATCAAGGTTTGAGGCGGTAATTGCTAAAAAACGGATGCGCTCCATCAGAGGGTTATCCTTTTGAAAAGTTTCCTCAAGCACACGGGCGTTAAAATCCATCCAGCTTAATTCACGGTTGATGTAGGGAACTCTAATTTTGTCATTTTTATCGATTTTATCAATCATTCTAACCACTCAGCCTTTTACTGTAGTTCATATCAGCGATGATTTTATCATAAGCTCCGGATTATATCCGAATACTTCCTTGAAGAAGGGCGCACATTGCTCAAACGCCCATTTTTCAAGATATAAATTTCCATTGCTTTCTGCCGTTATCAGCAGTCTGTCGTTTTCAAGTCTCACCTTAATATCACTTAGCTTTTGCTTTTGTGCTTTATCAAGAGCATTGGCCAGCCTGAAAATTGCCACGAGTTTTGAAATGATCAGTCGATTCTTATCACTTAGACGGATAAACTGAACATCCTCATAATTCGGAACGTCATATTCGTTGTAGCGCGAGACATACGCCGTAATCAACATTTCTTCATCGGTCATGCCATAAATGTCGATGTTTTTAATTAGATCAAATGTACTAAGAAGATGTTGCTTGGCTGTTACATAATGCCCGCTGTCATGCAAAATTGCAGCCAATTCCAAAAGAAGCCTTTTGCGGTGGTCAAGTCCATGCGCACCCTTCATTTTGTCGAAAATTCTACACGCGAATTTTCTGATATTGTCCGAATGCTTTTGATTGCAGTTATAGGTCTTGGCGATCTCTTGAGCGCAGGAAATTGCGTTTGCTCTGACATGTTCAAAGTATTCATCGCCGCTTTTGGGAATAAGCATTTGGCGCATCAGTGCATCCCACAGCTCAACTTTTGGTGAAATAATCACATTGGAAGTTGTAAATTCAATTAAACGAATATAAATCGCCAGTGCAGAGTACATCAGCTCGGCGGTCTCTTCATCAATTCCATATTGCAGACTGATCTTTTCCTGCGACATAGAACGTATCTGTTTAAATAAATCGGTAATCATACTGGCCGGAATTGTGTAACGGCCGTTTTCAAGCTCTACACCGCATATTTTTGCAATGAGCTGAATTTCATTCCCGGTTAAAATCAGATTAGAAACAATACCGTTATTAAATGGAATCCGGATATGGCCAACAATCGAATCAAGATATTCTTCCACAACCGTGTAAAAGTCTTCCGTCAGTTCCTGGATATTTGCGAGCATATCATGAAGTTTTAGC
>DAMDEB010000013.1:0-1381 GCA_032090075.1 Caproiciproducens sp. | reverse complement strand
GAGAGAAAATCATACGTTTCCCGTTATATACGGAAAATCCGATTGTACCAGCTCCGATGTATGAAATCAGCGCGTTCTCACCCTTTTTATTTTCCATTGTATTGATTGAGTTCAAAATTTCAGAGTAAATCAGAGTTTTTTCCTGATCATCTTCCAGCACTTGAACGGTCATATCATTCTGAATTTTAAGTTGATCTACAACGTAAAAGCGGTTCATGGCTTCTCTTAAAGCGGTGGTCGCGACAACTTTGCATTGCCCAACGCCATATTCGCTCATAATCACACTGTATCCATGAAGAATACCTGAAAGTTCACGCAAACTTTCAAAGCTGATTTTTCCGTTCGCGAAAACTTCATGACCAAGGCACAGGGGATACTCCAGGATATCAATGTCAACAATTTCAGCCTTTTTTAACTGCGATATCCTCATCTTTAGCATATTGGAACCAATATCAATTACAGCCGCGATTTTGTTGTTTTTTTTCTTATTCAAAATGACACCACCCATGCTAATTTATAATATCATTATAGCAAATCCTGATTTGTTCATCAACATTTTGCAGTGTTTATTATTGTTATTGCTTAAATTATAATTAAACAAATGACATTCGCGGTAACAAAATTGAAACTGTCATTCTTATTTCCCATATGATACAATTACAAGTATCAATATAAGAATTATAAAAAATTAACTAAGGGGATAAAAATATGAATAAAAGCAAATTATTAGTTAGTGCCTTTTGTCTAACTGTATCAATCTTTTTCACTGGTTGTAATAGTCAGCCGACAATTTCATCGGCAGAATCTGAAATGAGTTCCGGAAGTGTTTCTTCTGAAAATATTTCTTCGTCTGTTTCACGGGCATCCAATCCAGAGTCAA
Organism: Caproiciproducens sp.; assembly: GCA_032090075.1. Classification (GTDB taxonomy): domain Bacteria; phylum Bacillota; class Clostridia; order Oscillospirales; family Acutalibacteraceae; genus Caproiciproducens. The sequence goes on along the minus strand of DAMDEB010000013.1, from coordinate 501 downwards.
ATAGAAAAGAGGTTATATTATACACTTATAAAGGGGATGCACCTTCCCCAACGGAATACACACTAAATCAGCAGGTGCCGCCGGATGCCCAAGAAGTTCAGGAAACTGTGATAATGCCTTCTGATGAGGCAACCCCTGAAAAAATAATGAAACGATATACGGAAAAATACCTTTCCAAACCGGTTGGCAATGGCACTATGAGTTTTTCCTACTCAAGCGCGTCTATGAGCAAGGATGGAATTATCACAATTGACTTTACAAAAGAAGGCGCCAATTATCTGTCATATGGAAGTATGCTGGAATTCAATTCCCTGTATGGCATTGGAAAAACAATGCTGATGAATGTTAAAGGCGCAAAAGCTCTTTGTTACGGGATAGAAGGAGGTAACTATTCGACAGAGATGTTTTTAAATAGAAACACCCCTTATATGACAAAATAATCCATATTGCGATAACAAATCTATACGAAAATTTCCAGGAGGCATTTTATGAAAATCCGTA
>DAMDEB010000012.1:32349-33916 GCA_032090075.1 Caproiciproducens sp. | reverse complement strand
GCGCGCTTTTTTCAGGTGCTTCGACGCGGACGGCGGTGTGACGCCGAGTGCGTCCGCCACCTCATTGACGCTTTTTCCGTCAAAATACCGCAACCGCACGCACTCCCGCTGGCGTTCGGTCAGCTCGCCCTCCATCGCGCGCCTTAAGGTACGCAGCATTCTTTCGCGTTCTCCGTTGTCCTGTGTCTCATAGCGGCTAAGGTCGAGCCTGTCCCCAAACAGGTCAAGGCTCAAAGTAGTTTTTCTCCTCATCGTTTCGCCCCGCTTTGCGTCAAATACCGCCCCGTGTGCAGACAATCAAGATACATGTCGTTCAGCACCCCAATCCTGCGGTACAGCTTTGTCGCCGCTTCACTGCCCGCCGCCGCTGCCTGCCTGCCTGCGCAGCGGGGCTATCCGCTCCCTCAGTTTTTCCGCTTCATCAAGGTACTCTGTGCCCCATTCGTTATAGTCCATATTGCTCCTTTCAATACGCCGAAATGAACTGCAAGTATTCATATACCGGTGTCTCTATTTAAATACTAATAGAATTGGGGCGTATTGGCAAGATAAATAAGAACATATGTTCTTAATGTGGGCACGGTTGGGACTATATTGGTACACCCATACAAATTATTTGGAAATTTTCTCTTTTTTAAATCTGATATCATTTACAATTTCTTTTTTTGACTTGTTAAAACTAAATATTAATGATAGTATAATGGATGATTACACTTCAAGGGAGGGCTTCAGATGAAAGCAAAGCATCTGGTTGTTCTGCTGTGCGCGGTATTCCTGTTGGTTTTCGCAGGCTGCAAGACCGTTCCTGCCAACGTGAACAATGACAGCGTGATTGGCACTTGGAAGGATTCTTACGGCTTAACGGAGTATAAATTTGAACCTGACGGCAAAATGAAAATAGAAGCGCTTAACCTTGGCTCGTTCAAGGGCAGCTATTCTATTGCGAATGATAAAATTACAATTGAATACAGCGTTGTTGTAAAAAAAGTTACGGATACCTACTCGCTGAAACTTGACGGAAACACCATGTATCTGGATGATAAAGAATTTACACGAAAAAAGTAAGTGTGGCAGAACGAATGACTTTACTGGGGGAATTAAAATGCCAGGCTTCGGCCCTTTGTTTATTATAATCGGACTTTTCATACTAACGAGAACATTCGGAAAAATTAAAAGCAGCAAAAACCGGCTTGCCGTAAGGCCGGAAAGAACAACCCGAAACAGTCACCCAAACAACGACGGATTTCGGCCATCACGCAGAAAATAGGAGGAAGCGAAATGCTTCCTCCTATTTTTTATCTCTCAATTTTCGAAAAAAATCCGTTAAAAGCGCGGCGCACTCATCCGCAAGAACGCCGCCGACCAGTTCCGGCTTGTGATTATAGGGCAGTTCAAATAAATTGACCACCGAACCGCAGGAACCGGCTTTTTGATCGCTCGCACCAAAAATGACGCGTGGAATGCGTGCGTTAATTATGGCGCCTGCGCACATCGGGCAGGGTTCGAGCGTAACATACAGCTCGCACTGCCAAAGCCGCCAGCCGCCCAATTGTACACAGGCGTTGTG
>DAMDEB010000012.1:28897-32339 GCA_032090075.1 Caproiciproducens sp. | reverse complement strand
TGTGAATCGCTTCCAATTCCGCGTGGCACAAAGCATTTTTGGCTGTTTCGCGGCGGTTACGCCCCACTGCGATAACAGCGTTGTCTTTTACAACAACGGCGCCGACCGGTACTTCACCGTCCGCCGCCGCCGCGCGCGCAAGCTTGAGCGCCTCGCGCATGAAAGCTTCTTCCCGTTCCATCATCAATAGTTCGTCAGAATATAGATGGATGTGACCGCTGAGAAAAGGATAACCGCAACTCCGCCCGGGTTGGCAAAAACCGCACCGATCTTGGATGAAAACTTAAAAAACGGATTAAATGAATCCCCTTTGAAAAAATGCTTATCCTTCATCAAAAGATAAATAAACGAGATAAAACCCAGCGCCAAAAGGCAGGCGACAACAATATTATTGACCATATTCGTCACATCGTCTCCGGCGAAACGCTTCACCATTTCAAGTGCAAAGGAAACTCCGTTATTAATAAAATGAATCAGGATGGAAGTCCAAAGCGAGCCGGTACGCACAACGACATGCGCCATGACAAGACCCGCGATAAACGCAAATACAATCTGAACAAAGTTACCATGGTAAAGGCCAAACAGCATTGCCGAAGCAACCACCGCAAAACCATCCCCGTATTTACGCAGACTCTGCAAAATCATACCACGGAACAAAAGCTCCTCAACAATCGGCGGAATGATGGCAATCGTTATTCCGTATAACACCAATACCCATGCATCATTTGTCAGGGGCATATCCGGCATGTTTCCGCTGAACCCAAACCTGGTTTCAATATTTACTACCGCATTGGCGGGAATATTCGCGAGCATACAAACAGCCGAACCAAAGAACACACATGCCGCGGTTTTGACCACACCTGCTTTTTCAAAAGGAAGAATATCACTTAAGGAAATACGCCTGATTGCAAAATACAGCAGGGCGGGAACAGCCAGCCCTGCAACATAGCCCAGCCCGGTTGCAAGATAATAAAGCACCGGCGTAAACCCGCCGAAACCTTGCACGGAATAATCCCCGGTATAGCCTACCGCTTTTAAATAAAGTGGGCATATGTATGCGGAAAATGCAGTCATCAGGAACATTGCAATAAGCAATGTCCAGCAAAGCATGTTTGAGGTTCGTCTCAATTCCCGTTTTTCGCCCTGTGCGAGCACATACGGCGGTGGTACATTGTACGGGTTGTATTGATAATAGGGCGAATTACTCATAAGAAATCTCCTTTATATGTTCCAATTCATTCAATAAAATTGCGGCTTCACCATGGGGTAAATCAGAACGCGCCCGGAAAACTCCGGGCGCGGATTCGTTAGGGCATACCCCCCGTGTTCTTGGCGCGCCTGGGAGGATTCGAACCTCTGGCCTGTCGCTTAGGAGGCGACCGCTCTATCCTGCTGAGCTACAAGCGCATATAACTTATCTATTATAAAATAATACGCAGCTTTTGTCAATTCATAAACTTCCTTGATTGGCACTAATCATTCTTATTCTTCTCGTCCGGTTCACTTGGTGCAGCGTAAAAAAAGCCCAGTATTAACAGTATCATGGAAACAAGCGATACAAAAACAATCAGATACGGTATGCTCGTCAAAGTCGCGTAATCGACCATCTTCCTCTTTGCTGAACTGAAAAAACACGCGGACGCCGTAGCATAAAACGCGGAAATCACGACTGCCGAGCCGAAATTTGTCCTCTCTTTTAAAAATAAAATGGAAAGAATGATTGCCACCGGAAAAGCGCAGGCCATCACCATATAAAACAGTGCATCGTCAGAAAACCCCATGCCGGCGTAGCGGTCAATCATACCAAATACGCTCAGCGAGGTGTCATTCAATTTTACCTCTCCCGTGATGGTGCCCGCCGGTAAAAACAATGCCGCAACCAAAAAGGCTTGCAATACAATAACAATTCCTTTGATTTGTTTCTTATTCAATTTCATTAACCTCCCGCATATTTTGCATTTTGCCCCAATATTACTTATAAAGATTCCCTGTGCTCAAAGAGCACGGGGAATCAAATGAACTTCTATCGGAACGGGACTTATTTGGCTCTCTTTTCTTTAACAGCAGCCTGTGCAGCGGCCAAACGTGCAATCGGCACGCGGAACGGTGAGCAGGATACATAATTGAGGCCAACCTTATGGCAGAACTCAACGGAAGTCGGGTCGCCGCCGTGTTCGCCGCAGATGCCAAGGTGGATGTCAGGTCTGGTCTTGCGGCCAAGCTCAACAGACATCTTAACCAGCTTGCCAACACCCTTTTGGTCAAGGTGAGCAAACGGGTCGGACTCATAAATCTTATTTTCATAATAGTAGTTGAGGAACTTGCCGGCATCGTCGCGGCTGAAACCAAAGGTCATTTGGGTCAAGTCGTTGGTGCCGAAGCTGAAGAACTCGGCTTCCGTGGCAATTTCGTCAGCAGTTAAGGCAGCGCGTGGGATTTCGATCATGGTACCAACCTGATACTTCAGTTGGATTCCAGCATCTTTAATAATCTTGTCGGCTGTTTCTGTAACGATATCCTTAACAAACTTAAGCTCTTTTACTTCGCCCACAAGAGGAATCATGATACGGGGCTCCGTGTTGAACTCAGGATGCTTCTTGTTGACTGCAATTGCTGCGTTGATCACAGCTGTTGTCTGCATTCTTGCGATTTCCGGATAGGAAACGGCAAGGCGGCAGCCGCGGTGGCCCATCATCGGGTTAAACTCATGCAGGCTTGCAATTACATTCTTAAGGTCTTCAACGGTAATGCTCAGCTCACCGGCAATTTCCTTAATATCTTCTTCCTTCGTCGGCAGGAACTCATGGAGAGGCGGGTCGAGGAAGCGGATAATGACCGGACGGCCTTCCATCACTTCATACAGGCCTTCAAAGTCGCCCTGCTGGAAAGGAATCAGCTTTGTAAGTGCTTTTTCGCGCTCTGCGGTTGTCTTTGCAACAATCATTTCACGCATTGCCTTAATGCGCTGGCCCTCAAAGAACATGTGCTCGGTACGGCAAAGGCCGATGCCCTGTGCGCCGAAATCTCTGCCCTGCTGAGCGTCCTTCGGTGTATCGGCATTGGTATAAACCTCGAGTGTACGGAACTCATCGGCCCACTTCATAAAGCGATTGAAATCGCCGGAAATGGTAGCCGCTGCTGTAGGAATTGCTTCAGCGTAAATATTGCCGGTTGAACCGTCAATGGAAACATAGTCGCCCTCTTTAATAGTCTGGCCCGCAAGGGTGAATTTCTTTGCATCGTAGTCAACGGTGATTTCGCCGCAGCCGGATACACAGCAAGTGCCCATACCGCGTGCAACAACAGCCGCGTGGGAGGTCATGCCGCCGCGAACGGTGAGGATGCCCTGTGCAACTGCCATACCTTCAATGTCTTCCGGAGAAGTTTCCAGACGGACAAGAACGATCTTCTCGCCCTTTTCGTGCCATTCTTTTGCGTCTTC
>DAMDEB010000012.1:23508-28887 GCA_032090075.1 Caproiciproducens sp. | reverse complement strand
GAGAAGACGACTCTGCCGCAGGCAGCGCCCGGGGAAGCAGCAAGGCCCTTGCCGATTGCTTTGGCTTTTTTAATTGCAGTTGCGTCGAACTGCGGGTGGAGCAGGGAATCGAGCTGCTTTGGCTCAACTCTTAAAACTGCTTCTTCTTCGGTAATCATCTTTTCGTCAACAAGGTCAACAGCAACTTTCAGTGCAGCGGCTGCGGTTCTCTTGCCGTTTCTGGTCTGCAGCATATAGAGCTTGCCGTTTTCAATAGTGAACTCCATGTCCTGCATATCGGTGAAGTGTTTTTCAAGCTTTGTCGCAATGTCGGCAAACTGTTTGTAAACTTCAGGCATGTCCTGCTGCAAATGACTGATCGGCAGCGGGGTACGAATACCTGCAACCACGTCTTCGCCCTGTGCGTTGATCAGGTACTCACCGAACAGTGCTTTTTCGCCGGTTGCAGGGTTACGGGTAAATGCGACGCCTGTGCCGGATTTGTCGCCGGAGTTACCGAATACCATCGACTGCACGCTGACGGCAGTACCCCAGTTGTAAGGAATTTCGTTCATACGGCGGTACACATTGGCACGGGGGTTGTCCCAAGAACGGAAAACAGCCTTAACGGCTTCCAGGAGCTGAATCTTCGGGTCAGTCGGGAAGTCCTCGCCCTTTTGTGCTTTATAGAAAGCCTTGAATTTTTTTACAAGGTCCTTCAAATCGTCTGCGTCAAGCTCGGTGTCCAATTTAACACCTTTTTCCTGCTTCTTCGCTTCAATGATTTTTTCGAACTCCGTCTTGCTCATTTCCATGACAACGTCAGAGAACATCTGCACAAAACGGCGGTAAGAATCATAAGCGAAACGCGGGCTGTTTGTTAATTTTGCAAGTCCCTCGACAACGGTATCGTTGAGGCCAAGGTTCAAAATTGTATCCATCATACCAGGCATGGAAGCGCGGGCGCCGGAACGCACGGAAACGAGAAGCGGGTTTTCCGGATCTGCAAATTTCTTTCCGCATATTTTTTCCATTTTTGCAAGGTATTCATAAATTTCAGCTTGAATGCCGGCATTAATCTGGCGGTCATCTTCATAATACTGTGTGCAGGCCTCAGTAGAAATTGTAAAGCCCTGCGGAACAGGCATTCCGAGAACGGTCATCTCGGCTAAGTTCGCTCCTTTGCCTCCGAGCAGCTCTCTCATCTTGCCATTTCCTTCGGAGAAAAGGTAAACATACTTGTGACTCATTAATAGTACCTCCTATAAATAATTCATTTTTTACACGCTTAAAATCGCTCATACTGTATTATAACAAAATCGACCGATAATTACTATATGTATTTTAATAAAAGCAACTGATAATTTCAAATAAATTTTGTAAAAACAGAGTATGTTTAACAAAACATCGCCAAATATATAATTTTAGCTTGAAAAATCTGATTCTTATGAGATAATAGAGATAATAAACATTGATATAAAATTGACACAAAATTTATGATTACGATATATTTCACGGAGGGAATAATATGCCAGAAGATATCTGCGCAGTCATTCTTGCCGCCGGCGAGGGCAAACGGATGAAGTCAAATCGTCCTAAGGTGCTTTCGCCAGTGCTGTTCAAGCCAATGCTGCAATGGGTAATCGATTCGGCGTACAGTGCGGGCGTTTGCAACATTTGTGTTGTAACCGGCTACATGCACGAAGATGTGGAGAAATACCTTTCCGATTTGAACGCCTGCGGCAACCGTCCCGGCGTAGCGCATGTGCTGCAGCCCGAACGCAAGGGCACCGGCCACGCGGCTATGATGGCCGTTCCGTTCTTGCGCGAATACCGCGGGGGCAATGTTCTGATTTTAAATGGAGACGCGCCGTTTGTCGATGCACAGGTAATCGGCGAGGCGCTAAAGGATCACAGTGAAAACGGCAACGCGGTTACGGTTGTTTCTGCCGTTCTGGACGATCCGACCGGTTACGGCCGTATTGTCCGCGACCCCGACACCCATCTAATCAGCGCCATTGTGGAGCAGAAAGATGCCGACTGGGAAACCCTTTCCATTTGTGAAATCAATTCCGGCGCCTATTGGTTTAAGGTGGATGACTTACTCGATATTCTAAATCATATTAAAAACGACAACGCGCAGGGTGAGTACTACCTGACCGACGCGATTAAACTTTTAATTGAGCACGGCAAGCGCGCGGACGCGCACACAACCAGTGAAGCAAACGCTGTGCTGGGTGCCAACGACTGCCTGCAGCTGAATTCACTCAACTCCATCGCACGGGACAGTATCGTGTCGGCCCATATGCGCGACGGAGTCGAAATTCCCTGCCGTGACGGCATCATCATCGGGCCGGATGTCACCATCGGCAGCGATACCTGCGTTTTGCCCGGCACAATTTTACAGGGTAAAACAACAATCGGTTGCGGCTGCACTTTGGGTCCCAACTCGCTTTTATGCGACTGCTGTGTGGGCGACCACGTTGTGCTGAACTCGGTTCAGTGCGAAGGCTGCACAATTGAGGCAAGCCAGGCGATTGCGCCTTTTACGGTTATAAACCATAGATAGCGAAATAGAATACAGGGGGATATGCAAATGAATTTTCATGGCAAGGATATCAAAATTTTTGCTGCCAACGCCAATCAGCGCGTAGCAAGACAGATTTCGGAGTGTTTGGGTCTTCCAATGGGAAAAAGCGAAGTCTCAACTTTCAGCGATGGTGAAATTTCCATGTCACTTTTTGAGTCCGTCCGCGGCTCGGACTGCTTTATTGTTCAGTCTACCTGCGAACCGGTCAACAACAATCTGATGGAACTGCTGATTATGATTGACGCGATGAAACGTGCTTCCGCAGCCCGTATCACAGCTGTTATGCCCTACTTTGGCTACGCCAGGCAGGACCGTAAGGCCAAAGCGCGCGACCCGATTTCGGCAAAGCTTTGCGCTGACCTGATTACCACTGCCGGCGCTGACCGCGTTTTGACAATGGACTTGCATGCCCCTCAAATCCAGGGCTTTTTTAACATTCCTGTTGACCACCTTCTCGGCGTCCCAATGCTCTCCTCCTTTTTAAAGGAACGCATTGGCGACGAAACATCAGATTATGTCGTTGTTTCCCCCGACCTTGGTTCCGTCACCCGCGCACGCAACTTTGCCGCGCGCATCGGCTGCCCCCTTGCCATTGTGGACAAGCGCCGCCAGAAGGCCAATGTCTGCGAGGTTATGAACATCATTGGTGACGTAAAGGGTAAAAAAGTCATTCTCGTCGACGATATGATTGATACGGCGGGAACTCTCTGCAACGCCGCTTCCGCAATCATTGAAAAAGGCGGAGCCAGTGAAGTGACCGCATGCGCAACACACGCCGTGCTCTCCGGTCCGGCCATTGAGCGCATTAAAACCAGTACGATCAAAGAAGTCATTTTGCTCGACACCATTCCGCTTCCTCCGGAAAAGCAGCTGCCGAACATCACTGTGCTGCCGGTTGCCCCGCTTTTTGCCGAAGCAATCGAGCGCATCTATGAAGACAAACCGGTATCCCCCATGTTTGTCTAAATATAAAAGTTTTTATCAATTTAATAACCAGGCGGAGTGGATTTTTTCTACTCCGCCATATTCCTTTACTCTGCCTTAAGGCCGAGCACTGCCGTAGGCAAATCCCGACCGGCAGGTCCGGGGTAGATTTTCTGCCCTGCCATATTTCTTTACCCTGTCCTAAGGCGAGCACTGCCGTAGGTAAGTCCCGACCGGCAGGTCCGGCGCGTCGGAGGGAGTTCGTTTGCCGTTTCTTAATCAATATAACGAGGTAACAACACAACATGTTTAAAAATCCGTTTATGAAAAGTGCCGAACCGGCCGGTTCAATAGAGTACATTCTTGTCGGTCTGGGTAACCCCGGCAGCAAGTACGAGGGCACCCGCCACAACGCGGGCTTTATGGCGCTCGACTATATCGCCGAAAAGGCGGGGGCTCGGGTAGACCGCGTCAAGTTTAAGGGGCTATGCGGCACCGCGTCCATCGGCGGTAAGAAGGTTTTATTGTTAAAGCCTTCCACCTACATGAACCTGAGCGGGCAAAGCGTGACCGAAGCCATGGGCTTTTATAAGCTTCCGCCTGAGAATGTAATTATCCTGTTCGATGATATCTCTCTCGAACCGGGTCATATGCGGATTCGCATGAAAGGCAGCGACGGCGGCCAGAACGGGATGAAAAATATTATTTATCTGAGCGGCAAGGATACCTTTCCGCGCATTAAGCTCGGCACCGGCGCAAAGCCCAGCCCCCAGTGGGATTTGGCCGACTGGGTGCTTTCCAGATTCAGCACTTCCGAACAAAAGGCGCTCGCAGAGGCAATTGACCACGCCAATTCCTCGGTTGAGCTCATGGTTCAGGGCAATGCCGCCGAAGCGATGAATAAATATAATTCATAAAGTAAGCATATATTTAAATGAATCATAAATTTTAGCATTTATTTCTTTACTTGAATAAATCAAAGAAAAGTTGGAAAACCGATGAATTTTCTCACCAACGCCATCAGCGGCCTCAAGGAGTTCCAAACACTTGAAGCCGCCGTCAAAACCGCTGCGCTGCCTGCGGCGGTGACCGGACTTTCGGGTATCCACAAGGCAAATATTATCTATTCGCTCTGCGCCAAATTAAGCCGCAGGGCTTTTGTCGTTGCCGGCGACGAAAGCGAGGCGCAGCGCTTTTGTGACGATTTAAGCGCAATGGGCATGAAGCCGCTGTTCTATCCGATACGTGATTTCAATCTGCGCGACGCCGTAGGCAGCAGCCACGAGTATGAACATCAACGGCTTTTGGTGCTTGAACAGTTGCTGAGCGGCGAATGCAGCGCGGTTGTGTGCTGTATTGACGCGGCGCTGCAATACACCATCCCGCCCAAAGAATTGCAAAAGCGAACGGTATCGTTGAAAACAGGTCAAGCCATCCCAATGCAGGATGTGTTGAACGCGCTTGCCGCCTGCGGCTACGAGCGCGCGGTGCAGATTGACGGCACCGGCCAGTTTTCCCAGCGCGGCGGGATATTGGACATTTTCACCCCCGACGCAGCAAGTCCGGCGCGTGTGGAGTTCTGGGGTGACGAAATCGACACCATCTCACTGTTTGACCTTGAAACCCAGCGCCGCACCGAAACCATTGATCAGATTACGATTGCCCCCGCTGTGGAAGCGTTAATTGATAACCCCGCGCTTTTGGCACAGAAAATCATCAAACACGCGGCTTCCCTTCGCGGAAAAGCCGCCCCGGCAGCCAAAACCGTTTTGACGGCACAGGCCGAGAAGCTGCAAACCGGTGTGCATTTGGGCTGCGCGGATAAATTCATCTCTTTCCTTTATGAAACCTCCGCTACTTTATTTGATTATATGAGCGATGATACG
>DAMDEB010000012.1:18959-23498 GCA_032090075.1 Caproiciproducens sp. | reverse complement strand
ATGATACGCTGCTGTTTGTCAGCGAACCGATCAAATCAAAGGAACGCATGAGAAGTACGCTCTGGCAATGGGGCGAGGACGTGAGGGAATTCCTTGCGGACGGCACCCTCTGCCGCGGACTCGACACCTTCAGCGGCGACTATCCGTATGCCCTTTCAAAATTTGAAAGCCGCGGCGTAATTTATATGGATACATTTGTGCGCGGCAGCTACGACACGCCCGTTCGTACTCTTGTGAGTCTGACCGTGCGCCAGCTTTCGGTCTGGGGCGGCAGCACCCAGCTTTTGGGTGAGGATATCCAGAATATGCTTGTCAACAAATGGGGCTGTGTGGTTCTTGCCGGCAACGAGCGCAGCGCGCGGACAACCGCCGCCGACTTACAGGCGCAGGGCATTCCCGCCGTTTATGTTGAAAATCCCGAAAACGTGGAGCGCGGTTCGGTCATCATCACGACCGGCGCACTTTCCGCCGGACTGGAATACCCCGGCGCATTTTTTGGCTTAATCACCCACGGGCGGCTGATCACCACCCCCGCAAAAAAGACAAAGCGCAGCAAGAACAGCCAGGAAATCTACAGTCTGGCCGAACTGACCCCCGGTGATTATGTGGTACACGCGTCACACGGTATCGGCGTGTTCGAGGGAATCCATAAAATCGACATGCACGGGGTTGTGAAAGATTATATTAAAGTAAGATATGCAAAAAATGATACGCTCTATGTCCCTGTCACCCAGTTGGACATGGTTTCAAAATACATCGGCCCGCGCGAGGACGCGAACATCAAGCTGCACCGTCTGGGCGGCGTGGAGTGGCAGAAAGCCAAAGCGAAGGTTCGCGCGGCAGTAAAAGATATGGCGAAGGAGCTGATTAAGCTTTACGCCGACCGTATGCAGGCAAAGGGGCATGTATTTCCGGAAGATAATGAATGGCAGCGTGATTTTGAAGCGCATTTTGAATTTGACGAAACGGAAGGACAGCTTCGCTCCATCGATGATATCAAAGGCGACATGCAGCAGGAGGCTCCCATGGACCGCCTGCTCTGCGGCGACGTCGGCTTCGGTAAAACAGAAGTCGCCCTGCGCGCGGCGTTTAAGTGCATTACGGATTCCAAGCAATGTGTCATGCTCGTGCCAACGACCATTCTTGCGTGGCAGCACTATCAGACAATTACCAAGCGCATGGAGGGTTTTCCCGTAAAAATCGAATTGCTTTCGCGTTTCCGCACCCCAAAGCAGCAGGAGGAAATTATCCGTCGTTTAAAGCGCGGCGAAATTGACATGGTCGTCGGCACCCACCGTCTTGTATCAAAAGATGTAAAATTCCGCGATTTGGGCCTTGTGATTATCGATGAGGAACAGCGTTTCGGCGTGGCGCAAAAAGAGAAGCTGAAATCACTGTGCAAAAATGTGGACGTCCTCACGCTTTCGGCTACGCCGATTCCGCGAACGCTGAACATGGCGCTTTCCGGCATTCGCGACATGAGCGTGATTGAAGAAGCACCGCATGACCGCCACCCCGTGCAAACCTATGTTTTGGAGCACGACAGCGGCCTGATCGCCGAAGCCATCCGGCGCGAGCTGCGGCGCGGCGGGCAGGTTTACTACCTTCACAACGACGTAGCCAGTATTGAAACCACCGCGGCACGGTTACAGGCACAGATTCCTGAAGCGCGCATCGGCTTCGGTCACGGCAAAATGACCGAGCAGGAGCTTTCGGAGGTCTGGCGCCGCTTGATTGAGCATGAAATCGATGTTCTGGTCTGCACCACCATCATTGAAACCGGCGTGGACGTTCCGAACGCCAACACACTCATCATTGAAAATGCAGACCGGATGGGGCTTTCCCAGCTGCACCAGCTTCGCGGGCGAGTGGGGCGTTCCAACCGCCGCGCTTACGCCTACCTTACCTTTACACCTAACAAGGTGTTGACTGAAATCGCGCAGAAGCGCCTTTCGGCAATCCGAGAATTTACCGAGTTCGGTTCCGGCTTTAAAATCGCCATGCGTGACCTCGAAATCCGCGGCGCGGGCAATATCCTCGGCGGTGAACAGCACGGTCATATGGAAGCCGTCGGCTACGATATGTACCTGCATTTGCTCGCCGAAGCAATCAGCCGTGAAAAGGGCGAAGCGCCGCCTGAGTACGACGCGGAATGCCTTGTGGATATGCAGATTCAGGCGCACATTCCCGAAAGCTACATTTCAAACCTCAGCCAGCGGCTTGAAATTTACCGCCGCATCGCGGATATTCGCAACCGCGAGGACGCGCTCGACGTGACCGATGAGCTGATCGACCGCTTCGGCGAGCCGCCGGAAAGCGTAAACGGCTTGATTGAAGTTGCGCTGCTGCGCAATCTGGCTTCTCAGCTCGGAATTTATGAAATCAAGCAGCAGGGCGATGTGCTGCTGCTGTATAAGACTAAAATCGATATGAAGCAGGTCGGCGCGCTGATTTCCACCATGCGTTCACGCGTTATGCTCAACGCCGGCGCAAAACCGTATATCAGCGTTAAAATTCTTGCGGGTGCGACCCCGCTCGACACATTAACCGAAATTTTGACGGCAATTGACAAAACGCAGGAAAATTCTTCTGCGGTAAAACCGAACAGCAAAGTGCAAAACGGTTAAAGCGAAGGCTCGACGGGTATACTGTCCCTTGCATGCCAATGTTTTTTTAAAATGTTTCACACAACATTCACACAAACAGGCGCTTGAGTACTGGACAAGCTGCTTGGATAAGAGTATAATTATGAACAGTATTCTTGATTTCCGGCGTTTAAAATTTATACCAAAATCCAATAAAAATATGAAATTACATTTTTATAGTGCGTAGCGAGTTGGATTTTGTATCAGACGGGTTTTAAACCTTGGAGTATGCGGAAGTTTATTTAAAATTTGTTTTGCGCAAAAAGCGCTGGAGGTAGCTATGTTAAAATCGTCTAAAAAGCTTGTTGCCCTTATGATGGCTCTTGTTATCATGGTCAGCACAGCCGCGTGTTCCACCGACAAAAGCTGGGCACTGAAAAATGACAGTCTTACCACGCCGATCGGAGCATATATCTATTATTTATACTATGCATATCAGGACGCGGAAAGTGCGAAGCCCGATGCTTCAAAGCCGGTTCTGGAACAAAAGATAGACGGGAAAGACGCCGAAACCTACATTAAAGATAAAGCGCTTAACTACACAAAAATGCTTTTTGTAATCAATGATAAAATGAAAGAACTCGGCCTTACGCTGACTGCCGACGAAACAAAAAGCATTGCCAGCACTACGGATTCTCAATGGCAGCAGGCAAGCTCCACCCTTGAGAAATACGGTATTTCAAAGGCTTCGTTCAATTTGGTGTATTCGGATTATGGCGTTAAGAGCCAGAAGATATTTAGCGCACTTTACGGCAAAGGCGGCAAAAAGGCAGTTTCCGACGCCGACCTGAAGTCCTTTTTTGAAAAAAATTTCACTGACTTTAACTTTATTTACGCACCGATGTACAGTACGGACGCAAGCGGAAACGCTGTTGCCTTTACGGATGCACAAAAAACCACATTGAAAAAAGAATTTGACGGCTATGTAACAGATATTGCCGCCGGCAAAAAAACCATACAGCAGGCAGCCGACGCATACAAGACTTCCTCGAAGCAGACTGCGGACCCGCTGCAGTCCGTAACCGCCGATCTTTCCAGCAGTACTTCCTACCCGGCTGATTTAGTAACAATGCTGAAAGCCATGAAAAACGGCGAAGTAAAGGCTGCTGAGATTTCCGGAACTTATTTAATCGCCGTCAAAAATGACATTACAAAGAAAACCGCCACAGAGTTAGGAACCGATAATGGCCGCAACTCCATCATTGCCCAGTTAAAGGGTACCGAGTATTCCGCCGATATGGACAAACTGGCCGCGGCGTACACCAATGTAACCATCAACCAGAAGGCGCTTGATTCCTACAAGCCTTCCATGTTTGTGACTGCCACTTCTTCGGCAGCCGCTGCAACCGCACCTTCCGCGGCTGCGTCCACCGCGTCGAGCAAGTAAGTCTAATTGCAGCTCCGTCGGACGGATGAATCAAATCAACAAAATACCGCGTGGGAAATTTCTCCCACGCGGTATTTTTTATTTAATCTGCCATCTTTATATCTCATCCATCATACTAAAATCCATTAAAAACATGAAATCACGCTTTTACAGCGCCAAGCGCGTTGGATTTTGCATGAGAATAGTATCAGTACAAAACCACCGTTGAGCCTTGAACGGCACAGCTGCACTCATAACTTTTCTGCTCGCCTGTTTTCACATCGTAAATCGAGTTGAATTCAAAGGAGTCTTTGTCGTCGGCAAGCACATAGCGTGCAAGGATAAACCTGTCTTCCACACAAGCGATAAAATCGCCAAGCTCTTTACTGTATTTCGCGTGAACTGTGGAATTCAGTACGCCGTCAACCTCGTAATCGTCTTCACTCTCTGTAATCCGGTAGGCCCGTCCGCCGCTTACGTCGATACAGAACGAGGCCGGCTTTTCGTTTTCCGTTAGGTTCAGCTCCG
>DAMDEB010000012.1:12835-18949 GCA_032090075.1 Caproiciproducens sp. | reverse complement strand
AGTTAGAACTATATGTTCTCTATTAGGTAAAATTCCAGGCAATGATTCAAAAGTTTTTCTGCCCATAATCATTTTTTTGCCTGCCGCCTTGTTGTACGCACACAGCCGTTGGTCGTCCGTGGGAAAGTACTTTGCGCGAAAATAAAGGTTATTTTCATCCATTCCCGCAAAGCGTACCAGGCCGCTGGTTCCCGCACTCAAAATCAATTCAAGAGGCACACGTTCCTCGCCGGCTTTGACCGAAACAATAAAATCGAAAAGCGGGCAAAGCCACACGTTATCGTTGATATTATCACCGATCCAGCGCCGGTTTTTATATGAGTTTTCTTTTTCCTCTTCGCTGCCGTGCGGCTGAAGCAGTAAAAGCTGACTTTCTCCGTCAAGGTCATAGGTTATGAATCCGGCGCTGTCTGCATTGCAAACACGCGGGTCACGCACATAAAAATATGCTTCTTCATCCAAATCATAAAGATATGCGACCCTTGCGGTTCCTGTCAGCTTTTTATATTCCTTGAACAGGCTTTTATCCTTTTCGTTTTCGGTAGTATAAAGCATCACATGGCTTTCGTCCAGCGCCTTGCAATCGGCAAAGCTGCCGACAAAGCTCAGCTTTGCCAAATTTCTTTCCGCGCCTGTGCGCTTATCAATACGTAGAATCCACGCTTCGCTTTCGCCGCTTTCCATCACAATGAGGATATCCTCCGGAAAGCTGAAAAAGTGCTGTACAAAGGTAGGATTGCTGAGAAAATAATTGGTAACGATACGCTCGCGGCGTGTGACGCGGTTATACTCAAGAATAAAGAGGTTATTGTGCCCTTCCTCCCTTTTCTCCTCCGCGTAATAAATTAAATTGTCGCTGATTTCGATGAGCGCATCGTTACAGCTTGCAAAGATATTGCGCAGGTCTACAACCTTCATCCCAATCCCCCCTTATCGTCTTATTATATCATAAAGGGCCGGCCTTTTCATCCGTTTGATTGCCCTTGTATTCATTCATAATTTCGTTTTATTTTTTTCGGGATTTATAGTATACTATAAATAAATAATTGCTTAGCTCATCTTACGGTGAGTAAACCTATTAATATGATTATCCTTGGAGAATATGATGCTACAAACAAAATACGGAACGACCATTGAAGTTGATATTCACGGACTGACCGCACGTGAGGCAAAACGCGGCCTGGAGCAGCTTTTGAGCCATGCTGACAAAGGCATTACCGAAATAAGGGTAATACACGGCTACAACGGCGGCCAGGTGCTGCGCGATATGGTTCGCAAAGAACTGAAGCACCCGCGGATTTCCGCAAAGCTCATCAGCTTAAACCCCGGTGAAACACGCATTCTTTTAAAATAATCGCGGACAGGAAATCCCTGTCCGCTTTTTTTCATTTCCCGGGTAATACTGCTTGTCCTGCTTCAAATTATACATAACGTATATATCTTTAATATTATACAAATTACGACTTATTTTTTAAATTCTTCTATTTTGTAGCGCGGGCGTGCTTTCACCTCGCTGTAAATTTTGCCGATATACTCGCCCAGAACACCGATGCATAAAAGCTGAATCCCGCCCAAAAGCCAGATGGAAGAAACAATCGCCGTCCACCCTGCAACCGCACTGCCGGTAAAGTACGAAACGAGCGCGTAAATCAGCCCAATCACACTCAGGAACGACACAATAACCCCAAAATTCGAGATCATTTTCAGCGGTTTTACACTGAACGAAGTAATGCCGTCGATTGCAAACGAAAGCATTTTTTTGAGCGGATATTTTGACTCGCCCGCAAAACGCTCGTGCCGGTCGTAATACACATAATCGCTGCGGTAGCCAATCAGCGGAACCATTCCGCGCAAAAACAGGTTGGTTTCCTTGTATTCGCTGAGCGCGTCCAACGCGCGGCGGCTCATTAATCGGTAGTCCGCGTGGTTGTAAACCAAATCCACGCCGAGCACCTGCATAAACTTGTAAAAGCCCAGCGCGGTCGTACGCTTAAAAAACGAGTCGGTTTCACGTTTGTTCCTTACCCCGTAAACCACGTCGCAGCCGTCGATGAATTTGTCCACAAACCCGTCCAGCACCTCAACATCATCCTGTAAATCGGCGTCCAGGCTGATTGCGCAGTCGCAGTATTCGCGCGCAGTCATCAATCCGGCCAAAAGGGCGTTTTGGTGCCCGCGGTTGTGCGCGAGCTTAATTCCGCTGACCAGCTCGTTTTTGTCGCTGTACCCGCTGATCATCTCCCATGTTTTGTCGCGGCTGCCGTCATCCACCAAAAGCATACGGCTTTGTTTATCGGCACGTCCGGATTCTATCATCCCGGTCATTTTCGCTGTCAGACGTTTGACCGTTTCCGGCAAAACTTCCTCTTCGTTATAGCATGGAATCACCAAATAAACTATCGGCATAATATCCTCCAAAATTATAGCTGCTCCTCCTGCGGGGGAGTAACGGATTCACTCTGCAATTGATATTGTTTTATTCTGTATATTTTCCTCTTTTTAGGGTTCTTTTTGTCATACGCTCTCACTGTGAAATAATAAATCGCGAACAGAACCACGCCGCCGAGGGACGCAAGCATACCCAGCTTTAAGCCCGGTGTGGCGTAGTCGAAACGAATGGTTGAGGTTCCGGCCGGCACCTTCACCGCCATAAAACCGACATTGACCTTGCTGATTTCGGCTGTCTTGCCGTTCACCTGTGCGCTCCAGCCACCTTCCCACGGTACGCTGAAAAACACAACGCGCTCCTTGTCGGTCGTTATCTTCGCCGTAAAGCCGCCGTTGTCGCGGTTAAAGTCGGAACAGGCCATCGACTTGCGGTCCAGGCAATCTGCATAATACGCACCCTGTGTGTATTCACTCGAAGCGTAATCGACATCGTGGCGTAAAACACCGGAATATTTTTTAACATCCTTGTCTTCTATTACAAGCGTTTTCAGCAGCAGCAGATTGCGGCTTTCCTTATCAACCTGTTCGTACTCCGACCGCGTAATGTAGGAATCATAGCTGAAGCCCATCGGAATATAATATTCGTTTTCGTAAATGTCAAATCCGTTCTGTGTTGCATACAAGCCCCAACCCGGCATCTTTGGCTCGTCCGACGCAGCTTCTCCGGCAAAGTTTTTTCCGCTGCCGACCGGGTCAAACAGCCAGCGGCAGCTGGTAAGCCCGCGCAACCCGTAGTACTTCACGTCCGGGCGGGAACCAACATCGCGCTGCACGCCGATTGACGGATAAAAATCCATGATGGAACCCGGTACAATGCTGTGGAACGCCTGAATCGTGGGGATTTGCCAGTACATGGGCTGGTTGTCCATCCCGTCATACACATCGATACGGCAGTTTTTGGTATCCGGCAGTTTGATATCCGCCCCGCCATTTAACGAGTAGGGAATGATTTCTTTGTGCGTATCATCACTCTGTGTTTTGCCGAGTGCGATAAAGAACGCGGCGTATACAACCGAGATAACCGCTATGCCGCCCATGCACATACGGATGAACTTCTTTTTATCCCGTTTGTAATATTTAAAGATAATCGTCAGTAAGGTCAAACTTAACAGTGCAATTGCAACGTAGGACCAAAAGCGGGTTGGGTAATCCTCAAGCCCAAAGCTTGTCACCTTGGTATTGTTCTGCTGTGTAGTTTTCACCATCAATCCGATTGGCAGGGCAATTCCAAGTGTAATACCGGTCGTCCATTTGATTGCGCTTTTCCAGTCCACGTTCCCCTGCTCCAGGGAAATTACCGTCGCGAGGGCCAGCATCAGCGTCAGCATATAGAACCAGCGCGCGTAGTACGAGGAGTTGAACAGCTGAAACGCAGAGTTTAAAACCGGGACAAACGCCATTAAGAACAAAATGAAAATAATCTTTTTCAGCCAGTGTTTTTGATGCATCCGCATAAACCCGATGACTCCAGTCATGCTGAATAACGGGAACCATGCACCAAGCGACGCCCACTTTGCCTCCGACTTCGGGGTAAAGTTCGGGCGCGCGGGAATATCCGGCGGGAAGAAGAAGCACTCCAGAATATGGACGTAGCGCTGGTTCCAATCGTAAATCAGCGCGTTCCAACCGTCCGGCGGGCTGCTCACGCGCGGATTCTGTATTACTGCAAGAATGGTAGGCACAAGCAAAATACACGAACACAGTACCCCTATAATACATTCACACAGGAACAGAAGAAAATCACGCAGCGAAATTTTCCAGTTGCCGCACAGCAGCCGCGTAAATCCATAAATCAAACAAAAGACTACCTGTCCCACAAAGAAGTAGTAGTTGACGGTACAGCACGCAAAAACAGTCAGTGCAAAAATGCCCCTGCGCCTTTTGTACATGTATTCATCCATCGCCCACAACATAATCGGGAAGAAGATAATTGCCTCATGAAAGTGATTGAAGAAGATATTGTAGACCGAAAAGCCCGAAAACGCGTACAGCATCCCGCCGATGACCGCGAAATCAGGATTTTTTACATAACGTTTTAAATAGAGAAAACCGGTCAGCGAAGCACAGCCGAATTTTAAAATCAGCAGCGGCCCCATCAGATGCGGCACCGCCGCGCTCGGAAACGGAATGGTCAGCCAAAAAAAAGGACTGCCAAGCAGGTAAAACGAATACGAACCGATAAAGTTCGCACCTAAATCGGTTGTCCAGCTCCAGCCCATGTTGCCGCTTCGCACCGCGTCGTGGCACATTTGGTAAAAAGGCACCTGCTGCACATTAAAATCGCCGTAAAATAAAAAATAACCGTTATCAAAAATAATAAACGGGATGAAAAATAGAAATGATATTGCCATACCGTATAACAGTGCTTTTAAATAATAGTTTTGTTTTCGATTATTCAATATGCTGATCAAGCCGTCGCCTCCCATTTCTAATCAAGCATATTATATCACAAGGTTTTGTCTGAACAAAGGGAATTTAAAAAATTACTGAATTGTTTCTTGCAATATTTACCGTTTGTTATTATATTATTAATATTATATAATCTAATATGAAGTATTGAGCCGCTTATTAACGATAAAAGCAATGCTGTGGCAAAGGGGATTCACGCGATTCAATGCAACCGGGGGTAATGAAATGTTCCATTTTTACGCAATGCTGTCACGCATGAAATACATCAACCGCTGGGGATTGATGAGAAATACGCGCAGCGAAAATTTGTGCGAACACAGCTTTGAAACCGCCGTTCTCGCCCATGCTTTGGCGGTACTCCGCAATACCCGTTTTGGCGGTCACGCCGATCCGGAACGCACCGCGGTACTTGCGCTTTTCCACGATGCGTCTGAAATTTTGACCGGTGACCTGCCCACGCCCGTCAAATACTACAACCCAAAAATACGCACTGCCTACCGGGAAGTGGAAGCTGTTGCACAAAACAAGCTTTTAAGTCTTTTACCCGACGATTTAAAACCAAGCTACGAACCGGTTTTAGCAGCAAACGGCGACAGCGACCGAGATCTTCTGCCGCTGGTTAAGGCCGCGGACAAGCTCTCCGCCATCATTAAATGTATGGAAGAAAGCCGAATGGGAAATACTGAATTTTCAAAGGCTGAAGCAACCCTTTTGCAAGCTGTGCGCGATATGCATCTGCCCGAGGCCGATTGCTTTGTGGAAGAATTTCTGCCGTCGTACCGTTTGACGCTCGATGAACAGGATTGATACTAAAATCCATTCAAAACGTAGAATCACGTTTTTATAGCGCGAAGCGCGTTGGATTTAGCGAGAGACGCGTTTTGCATTTAAAAGAAGCGCAAAACAAGCACGGCATAGCCGGGAGTTCTCCAATTGAAATATGCATTTTCATTGGAGAGTAGTATGATATTTTATATTCTATTCATATAATATTTTTAAATTAGAACTATTCATATTGTCTCTAAAGGTATAATATGAAGATTAAATAGGAAAAATGTTGATTAAGGACTGATGTTGTGAGTAAAGCAAATAATACCCCGAAAAAAGGGAAAAGCAAAAAAATTATTGTCAGAAATTTTGCAATTTTAATTTTAAGTGTGATTTTGCTGATTGCCGGCATGGGCTGTGTTTACGCGGACCAGCTGTTAGGAAACATCAATTTTGCTCCGGACACTTCCACCACCTCACAGGTAAAAA
>DAMDEB010000012.1:8272-12825 GCA_032090075.1 Caproiciproducens sp. | reverse complement strand
CGACCCCGGGCGCAGCGACAGCATGATGCTCGTTTCGGTCGACACGCGCCACAAAAAGTTAAAGCTCACCTCGTTTATGCGCGATATGTATGTCGCCATTCCGGGGCATACAAGTAACAAACTTAACACCGCCTACCATTTTGCCGGCGGCGGCGTGGAGGGCGCTAAGCTCGCAGTAACAACCATTGAAGCCAACTTCGGAACGGATATTGACCGTTATGTGATTATCAGCAACTCCGCGTTTGACCAGATTGTTGACAATCTCGGCGGCGTTAACATTACAATTACAGCCGGGGAAGCAAAACTGATCAACCAGTACTCCGGGGACTCACGGCGCAACCTGACGGCCGGAACTTTCCTTTTAAGCGGTAAGCAGGCGCATTATTACTCCCGTATCCGTATTATCGGCGACGACTTTGAGCGCACGGAGCGCCAGCGCAAGGTTTTCTCCAGCATCGCGGATAAATTCAAGTCTTCCGACCTTGGCACGATTTACAGTGCTTTGTCCAAAACCCTTCACCTTGTCACCACGAACATGACAAAGGACGAAGTTGTCGGCATGGCCGGAAATTCACTCACCTATTTGAACTACCCCATCAGTCAGAACCGTATTCCGGGTGACAACCAATATACGTCCGACACGATTTCCGGCGTAGGAATGGTTCTTGTTCCAAATTTGGAAGTGGCCCGCAAGAGCGTTGCCGATTTCATCTTTGAAAGCGACCTTCCGACAAAAACCTACGGAAACAACTAATCAATTTTGATGAACCGCACGGCAAAGCGCTGTGCGGTTTTTTGATAAAGGAGTAAATCAAGATGCCCACTCCCCTTTACACCGCGCTGCTGAGGCACCAGGCGCTGAACCGCGCGTCGTTCCACACCCCGGGGCACAAAAACAACCCATTTTCGCTGCCGCAGGACTTGCTTTCGCTCGACTTCACCGAGCTGCCGGACACCGACAGCCTGTTTGAGGCCGACGGCCCGATTTTAGAAGCGGAACAGCTCGCGGCAAAACTGTTCGGAACCGCGCGCACCTGCATTTCGGCCGGCGGATGTACCCTCAGTATTCAAGCCATGTTCCGGCTTGCCGCGCCAAACGGCGGCAGCGTCGTCTGCTCGCGTGTGCTTCACCGCAGCGCGGTCAACGCAATGGCACTGCTCGGCCTGCAGCCCGTCTGGGCGATGCCCGGTGATATCATTTCCGTAATAGAGAAAAATCCAAGCGCAAAAGCCGTCTATGTCACCAGCCCCAATTATTACGGTGAACTGCTTGATATTTCCGCCATTTCATTCGCCTGTAAAAAGCAGGATATCCCACTGCTGGTGGACAATGCCCACGGTACGCACCTGATGTTTACCGAGCCGAAGCTGCACCCGCTCACGTTCGGAGCAAGCATGACCGCCTGTTCCGCGCACAAAACCCTGAACGTTCTGACCGGCGGCGCGTGGCTGAACATTGCGGACGAACGTTTTGCCGCCGGCGCAAAAGAGGCAATGGCGCTGTTCGGCTCGACCAGCCCGAATTACGCGATTATGGCTTCGCTTGATTTGGCGCGCGCGTGGCTGGAGGTACACAAAAAGGAGTATGTTTCCTTACAGCATAAAGTGAATGAACTGAAAACCGCAGCCGCGCAGCATGGCATTGCCCAGCCGGGCGGGCCGACCGACCCGACCCGCATTACGCTGAACACCGCTTCCATTGGGTTGAGCGGCACGGCCGCCGCCGAAATCTTCCGCGGCGCGGGTGTGGAACCGGAGTTTGCCGATGCCGCGCATGTAGTACTGATTGCGACGCCGTTCAATACGGACAGCGACTTCACCCGCCTTGCGGAAGCAATCGAGTTGCTGCCGGTTCGTTCTCCTCTTCCCGTCCACGCGGCTCTGCCCCCGCTTCCGGCCGTTAAAATGCCCCTGCGACAGGCTGTTTTTGCTCCGTGCGAAACCATCGCGCTCGACAGTGCCACAGGCCGAATCGCCGCCGAAGCCGCCTGCCCTTGCCCGCCGGGCGTGCCCGTCGCGATGCCGGGCGAGGAGCTCACAAAAGAGATTATTGAGTTTTTACGTGGGTATGGCTTTTTTTCAATAAAAGTGTTAAAATAAAAATAGATGAATAACAGAGTAAAATCATCAAAAATTTTGCTCTTTCCGTCAAATATAAACAATGGAGGGATTCATTATGAAACTTGTGCTTGCAATCGTGAGCAATGATGACAGCGGGATGGTTTCCGCGGCACTGACAAAGGGTGGATTTTCGGTCACGAAGCTTGCCACAACCGGCGGTTTTTTAATGGCGGGCAACACCACCTTCATCGTAGGTACCGAGGACGATAAGGTTGATCAGGTAATCGCCATTATTTCCAAACAAAGCAGCCGACGCACACAGCTTGTGCCAAGCACAACCACTATGGATGTCGGGATGTACTCATCGTTCCCTGTTGAAGTTACCGTGGGCGGCTCAACCATCTTTGTTCTCGAAGTGGATCGATTCGAAAAGGTATGAGCATCCTGAATTTAAGTGACTTTACCGGCAGCGGTGATGTCAAAGCTCAATTGGAGCTTGCTTTTAACGCAGGGCGGCTTCCGCATGCGATGATTTTGGAAGGGTCAAAAAGCAACCTGCCCGAAATTCTTGCAAAAGCAGCCGTGTGCCTGAACGACGGCGAAAAGCCCTGTGGACATTGCCCCGGCTGTGTAAAGGCACAGGCCGGTTCGCATCCCGATATCTTTACGATTGACGGCGACGCGAATCCGCGCGCTTTTCCTGTTGACGCAATCCGGCAAATTCGTTCCGACGCATATATTAAGCCCAATGAGGCACCAAATAAGGTCTATGTTTTATTGGGTGCACAAAACATGAGTGAGGTTTCGCAAAACGCACTTTTGAAAGTGCTGGAAGAGCCGCCGGAAAATGTGCTGTTTATTTTGACAGCCGTCAGCGCAACTGCTCTTCTGCCGACCATTCGCTCACGCGCACAGATTTTTTCGCTTGAAGGCGCCCATGCGGCCAACGATGTTGACTTTGCTTATATGGAAAAGCTTACGGCTGCCGTTACCGCCGTGAACGAAGCGGATTTTTTGTTTCTTACCGCGGATTTAATGAAAGATAAAAATAGACTGCGTGCCGTTTTGGCTCAGCTTATGCTGATTTTTCGCGACGCGGCTGTTCTGCGTGCGGGTGGAAAAGTCTGCCTTTCCGGTCAAAAAGAACCGGCGGCTGCACTGGCCGCAGGGCTGACCCGCGACAGGTTGCTTTTGCTGTTGAGCGAGGTTCAAAAAGCGCAGCGTGCGCTTGATCAAAATGCAAACACGGCGTTGCTGCTGACTACTCTGTGTGCTAATTTGCGTGCCGCAGCCGGCAGATAATCAACGTTTTATTTTCTTATTCGCAACATCTCCCCTGAAAGGGAATTACGATAGTATGGATTTTTCGATTTCCGCAGTCCCGTTCTACGTGCCGGCTCTGTCTAAGGGCCGATTCAGAATTTTATGGAGGTTCACATGGCCGAGGTAATTGGCGTTAGATTTAAAAATGTTGGCAAGGTGTATTATTTTGACCCGGATGGGAACACCCTGAAGCAAGGCGACATGGTAATTGTTGAAACCGCGCGCGGCATCGAATCCGGTGAGGTTGCGATGGAAAACCGTCAAATCAACGATGAAAGCATTGTTCAGCCGCTGAAAAAGTTAATCCGCGTTGCCACAAAGGAAGATATTAAAAAAGTGGCGGAAAACGCAGAAAAAGAGAAAAACGCGTTTGCCGTTTGCTGTAAGAAAATTGCAGCGCACAAGCTTGAAATGAAGCTTGTCGATGTGGAATATACGTTTGATAACACAAAAATATTGTTTTACTTTACGGCCGACGGCCGCGTGGATTTCCGTGAGCTGGTCAAAGACCTTGCTTCGGTTTTTCGCACCAGAATCGAGCTTCGTCAAATCGGCGTGCGCGACGAGGCCAAAATGCTCGGCGGCCTTGGCATTTGCGGCAGGGCGTTTTGCTGCTCCACTTTTTTGAGCGGCTTTCAGCCTGTTTCCATTAAAATGGCAAAGGAGCAAGGTTTATCGCTGAATCCGGTTAAAATCTCCGGTACCTGCGGGCGGCTGATGTGCTGCCTGAAGTACGAGCAGGAGGCTTATCTCGACTTACTCCGCTCCACCCCGAGCGTCAATTCCATCGTGATGACGCCAGGCGGAAGGGGCACCGTTACGGACCTGAATATGCTAACCGGCGTTTTGCAGGTGCGGCTTGACTCCGCTGCCGACGCGGCTCCACAAACCTTTGAGGTCGCACAGGTAAAGCTGATTAAGGGCGGTCAGGTTAATATTGACCGCGGCGAACTGGAAAAATTAAAGGAACTGGAAAAAGATTAAATTAATTATTTCTTGGATATAGTTGCATTTTTCGGTTTTTATGATAGAATTATGTTGTAAATTAATATGGAGGTGTTTCCCATGGCATACGTAATTAGTGACGAGTGCATTTCTTGCGGCGCATGCGCCCCAGAATGCCCTGTTGAGGCAATTTCCGAGGGTGACGGTAAATACGTTATCGACGC
>DAMDEB010000012.1:4355-8262 GCA_032090075.1 Caproiciproducens sp. | reverse complement strand
CAAGTTGTGGTACACGCGCGGGTGTTTGCCCGGTAGGCGCTCCTGCAGAGGAATAAGAGTTCATACTGATGAAAGGCGGAGCGTTTCTACGCGCCGTCTTTTTTCATTTGATTTTTTGTAATAAAAAAGGGGTTTCTATGTTATTACCCGACGAACGTCTTGAACCGCTTTCGCGCGATTATTCGGTGATTGTTTCGCGCGGTCACAGCTTTAATACCGACACGATTCTGCTTGCTGCGTTTTCCACGCCGCGGGCCGGTGACATCTGTGCTGATTTTGGCACGGGCTGTGGTACTATCCCATTGATTTGGTACATGAAAACAAAACCCAAAAAGGTTTATGCCGTTGAAATACAGGAGAATGCGTGCGGCATGGCGCGCCGCTCCGTTGAATATAATCATCTTACGAATAAAATTGAAATTATAAATGAAGATATCAGGATGCTCAAAGGCGGCAAGGCCGTGCCGCCCAACTTGGATTTAATCGCCTGTAATCCCCCTTATAAAGCAGAGGGTGCGGGGCTTAAAAATTCCGACGAGCAAATGCGCATTGCGCGGCACGAAGTCGCCTGCAATTTTTCGGAAATTGTGCAATCGGCGGCTTCGCTGCTGCGTTTCGGCGGGCGGTTTTGCTGCTGTCTGCGCCCTGAACGCCTTTGCACGGCGATGCTCGACCTGCAAAGGGCGGGGCTTGAACCAAAGCGCCTGCGTTTTGTGCAGCATCGACCGGACAAGCCCCCTTCGCTTTTTTTGCTTCAGGCCAATCGCGGCGGAAATCCCGGCATGACGGTCGATCCGGTGCTTTTTATTAAGAATGAAATCGGCGGATACTCCGAAGAAATGATTGAAATTTACGGAGCGTACGCACAAAATAAAGGAGCGGTTGAAAAATGAGCGGAAAATTAATGGTGGTCGGCACACCCATCGGGAACCTTTCCGACTTTTCACCCCGTGCGGTGGAGACACTGCGTGAGGCTGATTTTATCGCCGCGGAGGACACGCGCGTAACCGTGAAACTGCTGAACCATTTTGAAATCAAAAAACCGATGATCAGCTACTTTGAACACAACAAGCGTGAACGTGGGCATATCATTTGCGACCGGATTGAAGCGGGCGAAACCTGCGCGCTTGTTTCCGACGCGGGTATGCCGGCAATTTCCGACCCTGGGGAGATGCTCGTCGCCCAATGCGCGGAACGCGGGATTCAGGTTTTGGTTGTTCCGGGGCCGAGCGCCGTGGTTTCCGCACTGGCCATTTCGGGGCTGCCGACCGGCCGGTTTACCTTCGAGGGCTTTTTAAGCGTCAATAAGAAAAGCCGCCGTGAACACCTTGAACAAGTAAAAGACGAACAGCGTACAATGATTTTTTATGAAGCACCGCACAAACTTTCCTCTACTCTGAACGATATGCTCACCGCATGGGGCGACCGCCGCATCGCGCTGGTACGTGAGCTGACGAAAATTCATGAAGAAGTTATCCGTACGACTTTAGCCGAAGCTGTTGCGCGCTACACTGACGGAGGCGCCAGGGGTGAATTTGTACTGGTCATTGAGGGCGCCCCCGCTCCGGAACACACTGAATTTACCATTGAAGACGGTGTTGCTATGGCAAAAGACCTGATGGAAAGCGGCCTTTCGGCTTCCGAAGCCGCAAAGCAGGCCGCCGCCGAAACCGATATTAAAAAAGGTGAAATCTATAAAGCAATTTTGCAAAACTAACAATTTCTCCTCCTAACTCCCTCCGCCGCGCACGGCGCGTCGCCTCCCTCAAAGAGGGAGGCCCAAGTCTTCTCACGAGGATTAGTGTGCAAAGGCTCCCTCCCAGAGGGAGCTGGCAGGCGCAGTCTGACTGAGGAAGTTCGTCGAAAAACATGCAAATATAACAAAAAAGCCATTGACTCTTTTACGAATCAATGGTATAGTATAATTTGATATCAGCGAATTATGATTATTGCAATTTGTCACAAATATATCATACCACAAATTGAAGCATTTGTCAATCAAAATTTAAAATTATTTTCACCAAAGGGGGCTTTTTTTTGGATAATAACTTAGCTGCAATATTTTCGATTAATTTATTCTCCGACCCGACCGCTGTCACACAAATTTTAAGTCTGAATGAAAAAACGGAGCAGTACGGGCTCGTCCTCTCTCCCGCTGACGCGTCGGCATTGGTGCAAACGCGTGCTGAAGTGCTTAGCGCCAACGGGCGAATCGAAGTCGGCAGTGCTACAATCGGCAAACTTGTGGACGCATTCTGTGACTCCGCCTATATTAATCAGCGTGAATACACTGCCATTATGCACGCGCTTATCGAAATTTTCTACAATGCTAAAAATGAAACGCTCGACCGGATCTCCGACGATGAGCTGATTGACTTTATGAAATATTCCTTTGAAACAAGCTGCGGGGGATCGCTGGATCTTTTAGCGGGCAGGGAATTGAACAAGCTTGCCGAAAACCTGCGCTTCGGCGTGAAAAATTACTGGAACATGCACCCTGAAGAAGAAGTATTGGACGAGGACGAAAGAAAATACGAAGCGAAGGAGCATGATTATGAATAATGATATTTCCTTAGGCGCTTCCCTAAATCCGGAGGAGATAGCCGAAATACAATCTCATTTAATGCAGATGCTTGGCGATGAAATTTTAAGATACAACCATGACCAAAGCAGCTCCGTTCCCGTTGAGCAGGCGCAAATTCTTTTTGAGTCCATGCTGTACTGCATTACCGCGTATCTGAACACCCAGCCCGACCCTCAAAACGCGCTCAAAACACGTAAGCTGGAGGAGTTGTACCAAAGCGGGCTTGATTTGGTCAAACAATATGTAAACGACTCCCATCTTCTGCTTGCCGAAGCAAAACTGACGCGTATTCCGACGGATTTAATTGCTTACAATCATACGATTGATTCCGAAATTGACCTATTGCTGCAGGGCTATGATGCCCGGTTTAAAGCGCAATACACCACGGAGCTCAGTACCATGGCGATCATCAGTTATCCCCTTTTAAAGGATGATTTGAGCATAACAGGAATTCTATACATTAAAAATTACCTCACGCAGCTGATAAAAGAGAACAAATTCTGCTCGCAGTTCAGCAAAAATTATATCCGTTCCCTGCTTCTTACTTACGGTGTGCAGTATCATTCTGATTATCATGATCTGCTTGTTAATATTCCGGAGTTGATTCTCGCCAATAAAAAAGAGCATCAGTGATACTAAAATGTATTAAAAACATGAAATCATGTTTTTATAGTGCAAAGCGCGTTGGATTTTGGACGGGTTTTGCGCTTATTTTAAGTGCAAAACAAGCACGGCGCAGTTGGGCGTTCTTTAATTGAAATCTATATTTTAATTGGAGAGTAGTATAAAACAGTCGGTTTTCACTGAATTCCGTGCACAATAAAGGCCGCGAATACCGTAATGGTACCGCGGCCTGTTTTTGTAAATCTGCGCGAATTAATAGTTGGTTGCTTTGCGCTCAAAGTAAGACTGAGGATGTTTGCAAGCGGGGCACTGTGCCGGAGCGGTTTTGCCAATGTGGACATATCCGCAGTTGCGGCAAACCCAAACGACTTCTTCGCCGGCCTTGAAAACGATATCCTCTTTGAGGTTCTGAATCAACTTCTGATAGCGTTCCTCGTGAGTTTTTTCAACGGTTGCAATCATGCGCATGGTGTTGGCGATGTCGGCAAAGCCCTCTTCCTGCGCTACGTCTGCAAACCCCTTGTACATTTCTGTCCACTCATAGTGTTCGCCGCTGGCAGCATCAACAAGATTCTCGGTTGTCGGCCCGACTTCGCCGCCGTGTAAATATTTAAACCACAGTTTTGCGTGCTCTTTCTCGTTGTTCGCCGTCTCTTCAAAAATGGCCGCGATTTGCTCGTAGCCTTCTTTTTTTGCCTT
>DAMDEB010000012.1:1800-4345 GCA_032090075.1 Caproiciproducens sp. | reverse complement strand
AAAGTGTACTTGTTTCTTGCCTGGGATTCACCCGCAAATGCAGCCATTAAATTCGCTTCGGTTTTACTTCCTTTTAATTCCATGATAAATTTCCTCCTTTATTTTGCTATTTTCATCTACAATATTTTGTCTAGGACTAATATCATTATACATCGGTCGAAGGAGTGTTTCAAGCCACTTAAGTATAATATCGGAAAATTAATCTTTTATTTTCTCACTGCTGGAATCGCTTTTTCTGAATTCAAGTATGTCCCCCGGCTGACAATCCAAAATGTCGCAAATGGCATTCAAGGTGGAAAATCGAATCGCGCTGACCTTTCCTGTTTTGATCTTTGACAGATTCACATTGGCTATCCCCACTTTTTCAGCTAAATCATTCAGCGAAATCTTTCTGTCAGCCATTACCCTGTCAAGTCTTAAAATAATCGCCATAAGCTCTATCTTCCCCCTATAATGTTTCATCCGACTGCTTCTGTAATTCAACTCCATGCTCAAAAACAAGTGACAGGCAAAAGACAATCAGACCCAAAACAATTACCATTCCGCCCATTGAAGTAACCGACATCACTTTTTCTCCGTTTGCTGTTAATGGGCGCAGGGCATTCCCAATACTGCCAAAAATCATTTGTACCGGTTCGATTACAACGAGCAAAACTGATATCATTTTCAATCTCTTGACATTTTCTTTTGTAAAGGGCGTAGAGTTCGATTTGAGCGACTGTAGCAGACCGGAAATGGCACAAAGAGCAGCAAAAACAATTGCTGCCGTCACCGAGTTCATGAGCACCGTACTGAGATAATCCCCTCTCTTGTCGATGCGGGGCATAAAGCTTCCGCTCGGAAGTATCCACATGACAATCGACATAACAACCGATAGTATTAGAATTGCCTGCACAATTCTTACTATCACGAGAACAATCCTACTGACTTTCTGGGTTTTTGCGCTATTTTGATTCATGACATAAACCTCCTTTGTATTTTGACCATACTATAACATTGAAATTTATGTTTTTCAACTATTATTTAACGTTTATCATCATATTTATAATGTTTATTATAAATTTACGAATTTTTAAAAAAGCCGCAGGGATACCTAACATATCCTGCGGCTAATTGACAATGATTATAAAAGCGGGCTATACGTTGAACCGGAACAATACAATATCCCCGTCCTGCATGACGTATTCCTTGCCTTCGGAACGAACCAAACCTTTTTCCTTCGCGGCGGCCATAGTGCCGCATGCCATCAGGTCGTTAAACGAAACAACCTCCGCGCGAATAAAGCCACGCTCGAAGTCGGTGTGAATTTTACCTGCGGCCTGCGGAGCCTTTGTCCCTTTAGTAATCGTCCACGCGCGAACCTCCGGCTGACCGGCGGTCAAGTAGGAAATCAAGCCCAAAAGGCTGTAACAGGCGTTAATCAGCCTGTCCAGGCCAGACTCTGTTAAACCCATATCGGATAAAAACAGTTCCTTTTCCTCAAGATCCATTCCACTGATTTCCGCCTCAATCTCGGCACAAATCGGCAAAACGCCCGCGTGCTCGCTATCGGCGATTTCCTTTACAATATGATAATACGCATTCTTATCAATCCCGCCCTTAAAGTCGTCCTCGCTCATGTTGGCAGCGTAGATAATGGGTTTATTGGTCAAAAGGGAAACGGAGCCTAAAAGTGCGGCCTCATCCTCGGTGCATTCCACGCTGCGCGCGGGTTTACCTTCGTTCAGAGCCTCTTTTACGCGCACGAAAAAATCGTATTCGGCCTGATATTTTTTATCGGCCTTAATCATCTTCTGCGTTCTGTCAATGCGGCGGTCAAGCACTTCCATATCCGACAAAATCAGCTCGACATTGATGGTTTCAATGTCCCTCTTCGGGTCGATGCTTCCCTCCACATGGATGATATCGTCGTTGACGAAGCAGCGCACCACGTGAACAATTGCATCCACCTCGCGGATATTGGCAAGGAACTTGTTACCCAGCCCCTCCCCTTTGCTTGCGCCGCGCACCAGTCCGGCAATATCGACAAACTCAATGCTCGCGGGGGTGTACTTTTCGGGGTGATACATCTCGGCCAGCTTGTCCAGCCTTTTATCCGGAACCGCAACCACGCCCACGTTGGGTTCAATGGTGCAGAACGGGTAGTTTGCGGACTGTGCGCCCGCGTTCGTAATCGCATTGAAAAGGGTACTCTTGCCAACATTCGGCAAGCCTACAATACCAAGCTTCATATTCCATTTCCCTCTTTATATCGTTATTGATAACATTATTATAAACGGTTATCCTCCCTGTTGCAAGGGGTGCAAAATCCGCAATTTTATGCCTTTGGTTCTTCTTTCATTGTCAGCGAAATCCGTTTTTTCGCGGTATCAATGGATAGGACACGCACCTTCACCACATCGCCGACCTTCAAGACTTCGCCCGGATGCTTGATGAACTTATCGCATATCTGGGAAATATGAACCAGCCCGTCCTGATGCACGCCGATGTCCACAAACGCGCCGAAGTCAATGACGTTGCGGACTGTGCCGTCCAGCTCCATACC
>DAMDEB010000012.1:0-1790 GCA_032090075.1 Caproiciproducens sp. | reverse complement strand
CAGGTCCTCCATGCTCAGTACGTCGGTACGCAGCATCGGGGGCGGCAGCTCGTCACGGGGGTCACGGCCGGGGCGCAGCAGCTCGGTAACGATATCCTCGAGTGTCGGCACGCCGATGCCAAGCTTTTGGGCGGCTGTCTGCTCACCAATTTCCGTTATTTTCGTCCTTAAATCACTGATCTGGTTCTTTTTCAGGCTGTTCATATCGTAATCGCACAGTGCGAGCAGCGCTTTCGCCGCGTCATACGATTCGGGGTGAACGGCGGTGTTATCCAAAATATTTTTACTCTCGCTCACGCGCAGAAATCCCGCGCACTGCTCAAACGCCTTTGGCCCCAGCTTCGGAACTTTTTTCAGCTCGCTGCGCGAATGGAACGCGCCGTTTTCTTCGCGGTACGAAACAATATTTTTAGAAACCGCCGCGGAAATTCCCGCGATTTTTTCAAGCAATGACGGGGAAGCCGTATTCAAGTCCACGCCCACGGTGTTCACACAGTCCTCGACTACGCCGCCGAGTGCCTCATCCAGCCGCTTTTTCGGCATATCATGCTGATACTGACCCACGCCGATGGCTTTGGGGTCGATTTTGACCAGCTCGGCCAGCGGGTCCTGTAAGCGGCGCGCAATGGAAACCGCGCTGCGCAGTGTAACGTCAAATTCCGGAAATTCCTGTGCCGCAAGCTTGCTCGCGGAGTAGACCGAAGCGCCCGCCTCGCTGACAATCATATACGCAACGCCCGTATTTATTTTTCCGATGACCTCTGCGGCAAACATTTCGGTTTCTTTTGAAGCCGTGCCGTTGCCGATTGCAATCACTTCCACTTTATGTTTCAAAATTAATTTTGTAATAAATTCTTTGGCTTCCTCCACCTTTGCCTGTGAGTGCGTAGGGTAGATGACCCCGGTGTCAAGCACAAGTCCTGTCGGGTCGACCACGGCAACCTTGCAGCCGGTGCGGTACCCTGGGTCAAGGCCCATGGCGACACGGCTTTTAACCGGCGGCTGCATCAACAGCTGGCGCAGGTTTACGGAAAACATTTTAATTGCCCCTTCGTCGGCCTCGTCGGTCAGGGTGCTGCGAATTTCACGCTCAATCGCCGGAAAAATCAAGCGGTCATAAGCGTCTTCCCCCGCCTGCCGCACCGCTTCGGTGCAGGGACTGTTTTCTTTCACACAGACGGAATAGATAATATTCAAGCCTTTTGAGCGGTCAAGCTCAACGCTTACTTTCAAAAATTCTTCACGCTCGCCGCGGTCAATCGCCAGCACACGGTGCCCTGCAATTTTATTGACTGCCTGCCGAAAATCATAATATTGAGCGTAAACAGAGTCCTCGTCCGGCTTTGCGGCCTTGGAAACAACCTCGCCCTGCGCCATGGCAACCACGCGCAGGCGCTTGCGGATTCCCGCATCATCGGAAATACGTTCGGCAATGATATCGAGCGCGCCCGCGAGCGCGTCCTCAGCGGTTTCCACCCCTAATTCCGCATTGATGTAGCTTTCAGCCATATCAATCGGATACGCCGACTCCCTTTTCTGTTCGTAAATCGCGTTTGCAAGCGGCTCAAGTCCCTTTGCTTTGGCGACGGACGCGCGGGTTTTGCGCTTAGGCCGGAACGGGCGGTAAATATCGTCAATTTCCGACAGCGTTACGGCGGCGTTCAGCGCGGCGCCAACCTCATCGGTCATACAGTCGGCGGCGGTAATCAGTTCGGTCACTTCGCCACGGCGCTTTTCGAGCGCGCGCAGGTACTCGAGCCGTTCCGAAATTTCACGAAGCACCTGGTCGT
>DAMDEB010000011.1:27073-34273 GCA_032090075.1 Caproiciproducens sp. | reverse complement strand
CGTCAATCGGTGTTTGGTAATCCACCGACATAAAGTCGCGGTCCATCAAACAAGAAATGGGCCTTTTTTGGTTTAGGCTGAATCCATATCTTCCGCTGAGCTGTAAAACCAGACGTGACTTTGTTACAACCCCTAAAACAGCACCGTCTTCCACAACACACATCCCAAATAAGGACGAGTCACTCCTCAGTTTTTCAAAAACAGTTTCTACATTGGAACATGGTGGAATGGCTTCTGTGGCAGAGCAGATATTTTCAATGTAGATATTGCTCACTTTTCCCCCAAAAACATGGTTTTTCCGTCGGTTTGCCTCGTTTAAAATTTCAAGCACCTCTGGCTCTATTCCCTGAGGACTATCGCTTGGTCTGCATAAAAAATATCCCTGTGCATATTGAACGCCTAAGTTTATCAGTGTGGTTAATTCTTCTTTGCTTTCCACGCCCTCGGCAATCAGGCTGATGTTTGAAATGTGGGAAAGTTCCACCATGCTTCGTACCAGTGCGAATTTCATGCTGTCGGAGTCGATGTTGCGGATTAGCTGCATGTCCAGTTTAATGAAATGCGGATTCACGTCACTGATGAGATTTAGGCCGGAATAGCCGGCACCGGCATCGTCCACGGCGATTTTATAATTTTGATTTTTATAATGGGAAATCGTGCCTTTAAAACCGCTCATATCGGAAACGGCGTTGCGCTCTGTTATCTCAAAAATAATGCTTTCGGGTGTGATTCCATACTGTTCCAAATATTCTCTGGTGAAGCCCTGCTTGAATTTTGCGTCATGCATAATGTTGGGATTTACATTGAGAAACAGTTTCTTATCATAGGGCGGCTGCAACTGGTGGTAGGCTGTTCGCAGCGCTGTTGTACGGCAAAGCAGTTCAAGGTCCCAGAGCCGGCTGCTTTCTCCTGCAAGTCGGAATAGCTCCTCCGGATTTTCAATATCAGTTTCACATGTGATTCTGCTCAGCGCTTCATGTCCGATAATAGTGCCGTCACGCAGTGAAACAATGGGCTGAAATACTGTTTTCAAATTATGTCCGTTAATAATCTGATCCAATTGCTCTGTTGTTTTTTCTTCCATTCAATAAGCCACCATTTCTCCTAATAAAACAAACCTGCCTTCTGTTTTGTTTGTCCGCTTTAGGAATATTTGAGTTTTGAAAGTGTGTGAAGTAAGCACTATTTTGTTCAATATTTGTCATTTTGAGTTTACTGTATATTATATAGGATTTTCGTTCATTCAATGTTAAAAGCAGGTTAAATCAACCATAAAAACAGAAAAATTACGCTTTTCCTGTTTTTATGATATAATATAAATTAAAATACAGGACAAGCGGGTGAAATCAAGATGGATGCAGCACAAAGGCGCGAGGGCATACTCGAAATTCTGAAAGAAAATTCACAGCCGGTCAGTGCAAATGTTATCGCAAGCCGGTTTGCGGTGAGCCGCCAAATTATTGTGGGGGATATTGCGCTGCTGCGTGCGGCGAATATAGCCATATCCGCAACACCGCGCGGATATATCTTAGTCGACCGCAACAGCGATAAGGATAAAATAACGCATACAATCGCTTGCAGGCACAACAATGATAACCTTGCGGAAGAGCTGTACACCATTGTTGACAACGGCTGCGGCCTCATTGATGTTATCGTGGAGCATAGCATTTACGGGCAACTTTCAGGGCAACTGCACATCTTTTCACGGTATGATGCCGACTGCTTTTTGGAAAAACTAAAAAGGGATCATGCAGCCCCACTGTCAGACTTAACCGGAGGAGTGCATTTGCACACCATTTCCTGCTCCTCGGAAAAAGCGTATGAGCGCGTTATTTCAGAATTGAAAACAAAAGGGATTCTGTTTGAAAAGTGATTTCCACTTGACAATTACGTTCCTTCCAGTTACAATACTACTTATAGGTGTCATGACATATGTAAATACATTGAATTATGATTAGGAAGGCATTTAATGATGAAACGTGATACAAAGCTGCAAACAATGGTCGTCGCCGCGCTGTTATGCGCAATTGGTATTGTTATTCCGATGTTTGCCCCTAAAATTGTTTTGGAACCGGCCTCCTTTACGCTTGCAAGCCATGTTCCTATCTTTATTGCTTTGTTTATTTCACCGCCTGTAGCTTTGGCGGTGTCAATCGGCACGACAATAGGTTTCCTGTTCGCCGGATTTCCCGTTGTCATTGTGTTAAGGGCTTTGACTCATGTCATTTTTGCGACAGCAGGTGCGCTTATTTTGAAAAAAAAGCCAAATATGCTGATTACTTTTGCTGGCTCAGCGGCATTTGGACTCTTTATGGCTGTCATTCATGCATTCTGTGAAGTTGCCGTTGTTACCTTTTTCTATTTTGGAAATGGAATGAGCAAAGAAAATTATGCGCATGGATATTTTTTTTCAGTCGTCTTGCTTTTGGGTGTTGGCACCATTGTCCACAGTATGATTGATTTTGGGATTGCTGTATTCGTCTGGAGATCGCTGAGCAATGTAATTCATATTCCGTACAATGCGAAAATTCACTCCAAAAACAAAGCTTTGGTGGAGTAAAATGGGCTGTGTCATGTGCTTATCATACAAAATTCATTATCAAAAAAACATCTTCTGCTGCAGTGTGTTACGTTGCAGCGGAAGATGTTTTTTTTCTTGTCTGAATCTCCGCCCCAATAAGGATGACGAGCGGCAAGATAATTTGAAAAGGAATGGCATAATACCGGTAGAACTGAACAAAATCAATCATTTGCAGCGTGTTGGAATAAAGCAAACCTGCCAATGTAATCATGATTAGCCCACAAGGAATGATAGCTGTTTTTTGATTTGGAAAATTTAATATTTTCGTAAGACCGAGGGAAGCCATATATAAGCAGACGCAGATTTTAATAAACCCGGCCATTACCAGATTCGCACTGATCAGTGCCTCCATTCGAGTGAGAAAATCCCCAACGGAAAGAACGCTGAGAGCCTCATAGGAGGGGAAATAGAACATATCTTCAGATGGCGTACCAAGAATCAATATATTTCTGAGACTTACAATTATAAATATAGCAGTAGCAACCCCAATCCCTTTGAGGAAAGTTTTAAGTGGGTTAGTTAACGAGCTAACCGATGCAAAAAGGGGAAGACAGACCACTATTTCACCAAAGGATACTGCACATAAGGTGAAACTTTCATTGAGCATAATCTTAAAATCCGTGTTAAGGATAGGTTTTATATTATTAAAATTCATATCTTTAAATCCGATGATAACCGTCGCAAAAATAGAGACCACAAAAATCGGTTGAATGTATTTAGATAATCTTCCAATGTTTTCCGGGCCGTTTGCTACCGAGAAGGAAGAAGCCAGCAAAAGAAATGTAAAAATTAAAATCTCGGGCATGTCCGGCAAATTTAATATTCTGATCGCTTGAGAGAAATTCTTAAAAATTAGTGCACCAAGATAGATTGAGTAGAGCACCATCAAAAAGGATAGGATTTTTCCGGCGATATTTCCAAATATTTTTGTTAGTACTTCAAATATATTTTGACCCGGGTACAAATAAACAATTCGGGAATAAACACAGATAATCGGAAGGATTATGACAGCCGCAATTAAAAAGGAGGCCCAGGAATCTTGATTGAGTTCTTTGTTATATCCTACGAGTATTAAACTGCCCAACAAAAATAGGGTTACGACGCATTGCATCTGCCTATCAGTTATTGTGTGATCGGTCATTGTGACACCTCATTTTAAATGAAGAATTGATATAATAAATTGTTGCATAATTGGGCCAATCCAGCCAAACTTAAAACCCAGACCTGCCATTGAATTTATAGTCAATGTAAGCAAATAAACAGGAATGGAAAGATACAGCGCTTTCCCCCTTTTTTTTCTCATGAGCGGAATCAGGTCGATGCATATTAAGATGCCATAAAGGGCGAAGAGAACCATCATTGAATCCATCTTAATCGCCAACCTTTATAATAGTCTGTGCTGTTCCGGCATTTTTGATTTCCATCTCAATGGATACAGTACATTTTAAGGATGGAAATAATTCATTCCAATTTGATTTATTTTTTTTCCACCAATCCGGCTTATCCCGATGAATTGCAGCCCCGAACCCAAAAATATCGCTGTTGTATTCTTTTTGAACTTTTGCGATTAAGTCCAAAATTCCAGTTCTTATCTCTGCTTCAGCGTTCTTTTCAAGCGTTTCAAAGCCGTCTTGAGTCAAATAATCTTTATTCGTTTGATTTTCCGCTAAAGTGACTTTAGTTTTGATATTAATTTGCATTGTCACGTTTCCGTTTGAAAGAATCGGGGTGATTTTGGTTTGGCTGCCTAAAATTTCGAGGGTAATATTTTTATCTTTGGAATCAAGATTTGTCAGAAATAAACCATTATTAATCCGATTCTTCAAAAACATAAAAAATTTAGTCTCATCAGGATCTAAATATCCCACTAATTTATCCTTTTTAAATACCGCGGTGCCATTGAGTTCTGTAACTTTTCCATCCTGCGAGTCTGTTACCTTAATGACAGGCAGAATCAGTGAAATCCCCTCTTCACCTAACATATCGACTGCCTGATATAATTTTACATCCGGTATTTTCGACAGTTGGAAGGAATCCAGCTGCAGCGCCTTTGAAATTTCAAGCGCCTGAAGCGTATCCGTTACCGGTTTTGGGCGCAGCACTTCACCAGCTGTTTTTTCTTTGGAGATAATCGGATTCATCGTAATTCTTAGCTCGGCGTCGCGAAGAGCCCAATCGAGCAAGGGAACCACTCCTTCCGATGCGATATCCTTGTTGATCACAATGATTTTGCAATCACTGAAAAACAGTTTTTTTTGAGTTTTTGCACTGACATTTCTAACGGCGTCAAAAATAGTATCTCCGTCGCTCTCCAGCAGCTCTGCAGCTGATTTATTTTCAGATAAATTGAGTAATTCAAATGTCAGATGATATTTATGCCCCTGCTCGCCTTTGTCAACAGCAAATCCGGAAACCATGGTAAGACCGTCTAACTCACGGTAATTCCAACAGCCGGTAAAGCAAAGCATAACCATGATTAACAGAAGAATACAACAACTTTTGATCACTTTCATCGGGTACTTCTCCTTGAAGTTTCTCTTGTTTCATTCTGCGACAAGTATTTCGGTCTTTTTTTCATAATCCACCAGGGGGATCGGATCATAATATCTTTTCTGTCCTGAAAGCTATTCGCATAGGTACTGTTCATAATTGGAATTCCAAAGGAATTCACCGAGAAAAGGTGAATTAATAGTCCCAATACACCGAACATATACCCATATAGTCCCATGATTGAGGACAGGCCTATAAAAAGGAAGCGAATTAAGATGTCGGCTCCCTTGATTCGCGGAATCATCAGCCCGCATATTCCTGTAAGACCCACAATAATTACCATTGGCGCGCTGACCAACTTGGCTTGAACCGAAGCTTGACCAATAACCAGAGCACCGACTATGCTCAGGGCTTGTCCCATTGAGCCGGGCATTCTGGCCCCGGACTCTCTGAGCATTTCAAACACCAGAAACATTAATACCGCTTCTAACACAGTGGGAAGCGGAACACCCTGACGTGCTAATGATATGCTCATCAGCAGTGGAGTTGGAAGCATTTCCTGGTGAAAGGTCACCAGCGAGGTATAGAGGGCAGGGAGACTTGTACCAATAAAAAAAGCAACCATACGGAGAATGCGGTTAACGGAGGAAAAGTAAAAATTGAGGTAGTAATCTTCGTCACTTTGAAAATTTTCCACAAAAAGATATGGAGCGGTTAAAACTACAGGAGTTCCGTCCAAAAACAGCGCTACCCGGCCCTCAAGAAGCTTTGCCGCGACAATATCAGGCTTCTCCGTACTTCCTATCGTCTTAACGGGAGAATACGGTGCGTCCTTGATGAATTCGCTGATATAATTTGTGTCCAGGGTGCCGTCAATCGAAAATGTTTTCAGCCTTTTTTTGAATTCGGCGAGGACTTTTTTATTTACGATGCTATCCAGATAACAGATACACGCTTTTGTTTTTGTTCTGGTTCCAAAAACTTGAAATTCCATTTTTAAATCAGGGGTTCTGATTTTGCGTCGAAGAAGAGACAGGTTCATCATAAGGGCTTCGTTGAATCCTTCGCGCGGCCCACGGATAACTTTTTCATTGTCCGGTTCCGAAATTGAACGGCTTGCCCATCCCTTTGTATTCAGAATCAGAACTTCAGAATAACCCTCGACCAGTAAGGCAGAGTCGCCGTAAACAATTCCCTGCACAATGGTTTCGGTGTCGGATGTTCTTTCTACGCTGTCGGATAACGTTACCTGCTTGGCAATCACATCAAGCAGATCGTGTTCTTTCCACTTTGCTCTGTATTCAAGTATCGGTTTAATAATATCTTCATTCAAAAGTTTATTATTAACCATGCCGTCAATATATACGATGCAGCATTGAATGGATGGGTCAGCTCGATTTTCAATTTGACGAAATTGCAGGGTTTCATCATTCTTAAAAATTGACTTAAGTAAATGAATGTTCTCATTTATCTTATTTGTGAAAATTATTGTCTCATAGGACTGAGTGCCGTTTTCTGCCATTTTTTTGCCCTCCGAATTATTAATTGCTAAACTTTCTCAGTTGTTAATATCTGCCATATTTCGAAAATTATGCGTTAACAAATCCACAAACTTTATATTGCAAAGCAATCAACCCAAGTGTGCTGCTGTAAACTTATCAATAAAATATATAGAAAATCCGTATCACACCATCGTTCATGGTCGTGTGATACGGATTTTATCTACACCTTTTTGTATTTCAGTCTTGTGGCCATTCCGCCGCGAATGTGCCGTTGCGCCTTGTTGATTTCGAGTATTTGCTTGACCTGCTTATACAGCTGCGGATCAACATATTTCAGACGCTGCGCCACATCCTTGTGTACGGTACTCTTACTAACGCCGAATTTTTTTGCTGCGCCGCGCACGGTCGTTTTGTTCTCGATTATGTACTCGCCGAGTTCCACGGCGCGCTCCTCAACAATGCCTTTCACTTTTCTGCCTCCCCGACTTGTTCTGTCGTTTATGTATATGCGAGGGAGAACTGCAAATATGAGAAGATAACGGAAGAGGGTACGGAAATTCGTAATTTTTTTATACAGGCTGCCACTGCTTTAGCGGAAGGAACAAACAAATTCTTAAGGTATCATGT
>DAMDEB010000011.1:22514-27063 GCA_032090075.1 Caproiciproducens sp. | reverse complement strand
GTATCATGTAAAACGGCGCCGCAATTTTTTTCGGCGCCGTTTGTTGTTGTTTAATTCTTTCAGAATCTTGGTCGTGAAAAATTAATTTCGTACCATAAAATTCATCCTAATTTGGATTATTCGTATTTCTCATTCTCATTCGTTAATTCGTTTTGATGATCTATGTACACAATGGGATCAGGGGCTTCGTTATTCACAAATTCCGGGGCATCTTCCTCAGCTGCAATCCCGGCCGCTTCGTTTAGTTGGAATTTGCTGACAAGGTTTTGTAGAACTTGCGCCTGTGTGGACAAATCTTGACTGGCAGCAGCGTTTTCTTCCGAAGTTGCTGAATTTGTTTGTACAACCTGTGTGATTTGTTCAATTCCTACACTGACTTGTGCGACTGCCGATGCCTGTGTGTTGGTTGCCTTCGATATTTCGGCAATTAAGTCTGTGGATTTTTGGGAACTGACCATAATGGCTTTAAAGGATTCTGCGGTTGAATTCGCAATTTTAGTGCCGTTGCTCACAAGCGAAACTGTGTTCTCAATTAAGACGGCAGTCTGTTTTGCGGCTTCCGCGCTTTTACTGGCAAGATTTCTGACTTCATCTGCAACAACGGCGAAGCCTTTGCCTGCGGAACCTGCCCTTGCGGCCTCAACGGCAGCGTTAAGCGCCAGAATATTGGTTTGAAATGCTATATCCTCAATCGTTTTTATGATTTTGCCGATTTGCATGGAAGCGGCATTGATATTGTTCATTGCGCAAAGCATTTCTTCAATATTATGGTTTCCTTTTTCAACTTCACCGGTGGATTGCTTTGCGATAGAACTGGCAACTGATGCATTTTCGGCGGTTTTTTGAATTTG
This sequence comes from Caproiciproducens sp., assembly GCA_032090075.1. Lineage (GTDB taxonomy): Bacteria > Bacillota > Clostridia > Oscillospirales > Acutalibacteraceae > Caproiciproducens. The sequence continues at coordinate 26,212 of DAMDEB010000011.1, read as the reverse complement.
AGCTGAAATTTCAGTGATAGTAGCCGACAGCTCCTCAGTTGAACTTGCCTGCTCCGTCGCACCCTGTGATATGGCCATTGCGCCGTTAGAAATCTGTTCTGAGCGTGCAGAAACCAGTTCAGCCGACTTGCTGATGTCGAACAGAGTATGATTGAGCGAATAAATAATGTTATTCAGCGCTTCTTTGATATTTAAAAAATCACCATAATATTCGTGCTCTGTCTGCACCGATAGGTTGCCGGCGGAAATCGCGCTGAGTACCGTTGATATTTCGCCTACATAGGTTTGCAGGCTGTTAACTGTATTACTAAGGGCATATGCAACTTGCCCAACTTCATCCTCGGAATGAATAGTAAGAGCAACCGCATCCTTGTTTGCAATGCCAATTTCGCCGTTTTCCATGTTGTTGGCAAGTGCCACAACTTTACTGAGCGGGGTTTTAACAATTTTTTTAATAAATTTAGTCAGCACGATTGTGGAAATAACGACCATGACAAGAGCGATAAGGATGGAAAAAATAATTATAAAATTAGTTTGCTGCTCTGTCGCCGCAATGTTTTTCCCCGCAAATAAAATGCCGATTGCATTTTTGTTGGCATCCAAAATAGGTTGATAGCTGGACATGTGATTACTGCCTAAAATATTTGTTTTCCCATTGTAGGCCTGTTTTTTGCCAATGACCTGTTGTGCGATATCACTGCTTAATTTTGTTCCGGTCTGATGCTTTCCGTCTTTCACAATGGTTGTGTTAATGCGTTCATCACCAAGGAATACGGTAAATTCACAGCCGGTAAGTTTTTTGAGCCGCTCAAGGAAAGAACTGTTCTGTAATGAAATAATGGCCGAGGCCACGCCGACAATCTTATTTCCATCCACAATAGGAGTAGCACTGCAAATGCACAAATTTTTTCCGGAAACCACTTCCGTCACAAGGCTCGATTTGCCCTGCAAAGCTTGCTGTACGTGACTTAACTTTGCAAAATTGGTTAGATCTAAATCATTAACATTGTTTTTTGCAACGACATTTCCTTTTACATCGGTAATAAAAGCGTAGGACAAACCGTTTCCCTTCACACTGTCCATTACGTCCGACGTCATTGTATAAATGTTTTTAATTGCGATGGCACTGACTAAATCTTGATTTTTTGCCAATTCTGAACTCGCTGCTTGAACAGTTACGCCATAGTCTTTTATAGTATCCGACATACCGCTTAGCGCGACCTCGACTTCGGATTGTAAGGAATTGTTAAAAGCCTGACTCGTGAAGATTGAGACAACAGATACAACAATTGCTAAAATAATTGTCAAAGATGTAATAAAAAAAACAGAAAGCTTTGTGCTGAGACTTTTTAGACCTTTTTTCAAAAAAAACGCTCCTTTTACTGCTTTAATTCACTTTTCAATAAATGTTATTGCAGATGCCGACATTCTTCGCAGAATTACTATCCCGATAATTATAATGTCCTCCCTCATAGGACGTTATAAAATAAATTCGAGGAAAACCGTATGGAGTATTGCGTTTAGACTTCCATATAAAGTATCAACAAGAATTATATCGGTTATAAACAAAAAATATTAAGCTAATATTACAACAAAACATAAATAATTATTGCTTTTTTGCAACAGAATAAACATGATATTTTTGTTCATATTTTATACACGGAATTGATTTCCCTCATTGATTTCAGATGACTTTTGTATTACACTAAAAGAAAAATGAACGGTGAGTGAGTTTTGTGTTATATAAGGTTTGGTCAAGGAATGACTTGAACAGTTTATGGGGTTATCATAATTTCAGGGAAACAATAAAAGGAACAGTTTATTCTTACGATATTGTGGACGATGTGATTTGCTCCGTAACTTATTTGGTTGATAGCCCCATCCCACAGGAATTGTTTGAGCAATATTTTTTTGATTTCGAAATTATCAAGCATTAATTTAAAATATTCAATTTGCAAAGCGCCACCGTCACTTTTACAAAGTGGAAATGACCCTGGTTTAATCGTACATCCGCACCCTCACAAATTCGTGGGGGATTTTTTTTGCCTGATTTTTGCTTTACCGTCTTGCTGTTCGTCATAAAAACATGGCTGAAATTAGAAGGTTTAGGCAAAGTAAAATGCGTTTGCTTCGCAGAGTGCAAAAGTTTCACGAATCGTTTGAACATCAAAATAGTATTGACAAATAAATTAAATTTTGATATAATACGAATACTTTGAACATCAAAGCATTTTTTATTTAAAGGGGTGAACTGTATTGAGCAGTGAATATTCTCAGATTAACAATTTCCTTGTAACTGTATTTAATGAGGTCTTGAGGACGGAGGAAATCAGCCTGAAAACCAAGGAATTCCACAATCTTTCGATGAGAGAGATGCATGTGATAGAGGCGGTATGCGATGCAGCTAAAAGCGGAAAAAACACAGCGTCAGAAATTGCGTTTTCTCAGAAAATTACGGCGGGTACACTAACCACTGCAATTCGAACGTTAGAAAAAAAAGGATATGTATTGCGGAGCCAGGATCAGCGGGATAAAAGGGTGGTCAGAATTTTGCCGACGGAAAAAGGAATTACGGCAAATGAAGTTCACGCTACTTTTCATCACGAAATGGTTTCCTCCATCATGTCGGCAATGAAAGAGGATGAATTGGCCATGTTTGTAAAAGGGCTGGCCGCCGTACAGGATTTTTTACAGAATAAAAGCAAATAGAGGAGGGCTTCTATGGCCATTCGTATTATAACGGACAGCACTTCAGATATCCCGCTTGACCAGCAGGAAAAACTCGGGATTGAGATTGTTTCGCTCAGCGTGCGGTTCGGTAATGAAGAATATCTTGATGGCGTGAACCTTACGAAGGAAGACTTTTATAAAAAACTCTCACAGTGTGAGAAGCTGCCGACCACCGCTCAGGTAAACCCTGACAAATTTGCTGAAGTGTTCAGAAAATACACAGATAATGCAGATGAAGTCATCGGTATCTTTATTTCAAGTAAATTAAGCGGTACTTTTCAGTCGGCGGAAATTGCGAAAAAAATGTTAAATGGTAACAATATTTTTCTTGTTGACTCACTGTCCGCAACCTTCGGATTAGCGCTTTTGGTATATGAAGCGGTTAAAATGCGGAATGATGGGCACTCTGCAAAGGAAATATACAGTGCCATAAAGAAACTTACCGGCAGACTGAAATTTTATGCTGTCGTTGATACATTAAAATATTTAAAAATGGGGGGAAGGCTGTCGTCTTCCTCCGCATTTCTGGGCACAATACTCCATATAAAGCCAATTATTTCTATTGCGGGTGGCGAGATTGTTCCGTTTGATAAGAAAAAGGGGCTTAAAGCCGCCGCAGAGTGCATTGCGCAAAAGCTTGCAGAAGTAAAGCCGGATACAGGCTATCAAATACTTTTCGGTGATTCCGCTGCGCCGGATTTGACCAAAATGCTGAAAGACGCGGTCAGCGCAACAGTGGATATCGGAAACAGCGAAGCAATTGCAATCGGTGCTGTCGTCGGCACACACGCCGGCCCGGGTTGTGCAGGCGTAGCCTACATCGCCGCTGCGGGCGACTGAATCATGGAGGATAAAATGAGTTTTAATATTATTGGAACAGGAAGCGCTTACCCGGAGTCCTCAAAAACGAATGATGAGTTGTCGCTGCGGATTGCCACTTCAGATGAGTGGATTTCCACCAGAACAGG
>DAMDEB010000011.1:20984-22504 GCA_032090075.1 Caproiciproducens sp. | reverse complement strand
AGGCATATTATAACCGACGGATCCCTGTCGGATTTAGCAGCTGAAGCGGCGGCACGGGCTTTGAAAGATTCCGGAACCATGGCGCAGGATTTGGATTTGATCATTTGCGCTACAGTTCGCGGCGATACCCTCACACCCTCTTTGGCGTGCCTGGTACAGAAAAAACTTGCCGCAACTTGTCCTGCGTTCGATGTAAACGCTGCCTGTACAGGATTTATTTACGCGCTGGATGTTGCTTTGGGTTACTTCGCGAGGAACAAAGCAAAAAAAATTCTCGTTGTTGCCGCGGAGGCGATGTCGAAGCTTGTGGATTGGAATGACCGTTCCACCTGTGTGCTTTTCGGCGACGGTGCGGGTGCTGTGGTGTTGTCACAGGGTGACGGACTGCTGTCCATCAAAATCAGCGCCAGCGGGGATGAAAATTTGCTGAGAATTGACAGTGCCGCAGGGAACTGCCCGTTTTCTGAAGACAGCCTTGTAAACCCATACCTTCAGATGAACGGCAAGGAAGTTTACAAATTCGCGGTTGCTGCCATGTGCGGCGATTTGGCAGAGGTGATTCAGGAAGCCGGGCTGACGCAGGAGGACATTGATTTCGTACTGCCTCATCAGGCAAACCTCAGAATCATTGAGACGGCAAAGGGTAAACTTGGAATATCTGCGGAAAAATACCGCTCCAATATTGAGCATTTTGGTAATACTTCGTCTGCCAGTATCCCTATTCTGCTCGATGAATTGAACAGGGCGGGCGAATTTAGAAAAGGGCAGGTGCTGGCGCTGACTGCATTTGGCGGCGGCCTGACGACGGGCGCCTGCGTGATTAAGTGGACTAAGGGAACAAAATCGAAAGGAAATGATAAAAATGATATTTGAAAAAACAGCAAAGATTCTGGCGGATTACAGAGATATGGATATTGCGGAAATCACCATGGAGACTAAATTTGAGGATATTGGTTTGGATTCGCTTGACATGGTGGATGTCGTTATGATGCTTGAAGAGGAATTCGATGTTGAAATTGAGATTCAGGAGCGCATCAAAACAGTAAGCGATCTTGTTTCACTGATTGAAAGCCTAAAAAAATAAAAATGGGGGAATCAATATGATTAAAACACCTCTTTGTGAACTGCTCGGAATAGAATACCCCATTTTTCAGGGCGGAATGGCATGGGTAGCAGACGCCTCACTTGCTTCTGCGGTTTCAAACGGCGGCGGCCTTGGACTTATTGCGGCGATGAATGCAAATGCGGACTGGCTTAGAAAAGAAATTCAAAAAGCAAAAACACTCACCGATAAACCATTCGGAGTCAACATCATGCTGATGAGTCCTTATGCGGAAGAAGTCGCGCAGCTTGTCATTGATGAGGGTGTTCAGGTCGTTACCACGGGTGCAGGGAATCCGTCGCAATATATGAGCCGTTGGCTTGATGCGGGTATTAAGGTTATTCCGGTTGTTCCGTCAACAGGAATAGCAAAGCGCGTTGCACGCAGCGGAGCTGTTGCCGTTATTGCGGAAGGCAGT
>DAMDEB010000011.1:12626-20974 GCA_032090075.1 Caproiciproducens sp. | reverse complement strand
ACGATGGCGCTGCTGCCGCAGGTGTGCGACGCTGTCGATATTCCCGTTATTGCGGCGGGCGGTATTGCAGACGGCAGAGGAATTGCCGCCGCGTTGATGCTCGGCGCGGTCGGGGTTCAGCTTGGCACAAGGTTTTTGGTAGCGCAGGAATGCAGTATTCATCAAAATTATAAAGATAAAATTCTTCATGCCAGAGATATCGACACCATGACGACCGGGAAGCGGTTAGGACACCCCGTCAGGGCGCTGAAAACCAATTTTTCGCGTGAACTTTCCAAAATGGAATACGACAGCACTATTTCCAATGAGGAGATAGAAGCGTTTGGCGCCGGTGCGCTGCGTCTGGCAGCTGTGGATGGTGACGAGAAAAACGGCTGTTTCATGGCGGGCCAAATTGCGGCAATTGTGAATAAAGAGCAGCCCGCTGCAGAAATTATCAAGGAGATGTTCAGCCAGGCGGAGGCTGTTTTAGGCGGTGCAGGAAAATGGATACGGTAGCGTTTGTGTTTTCCGGGCAGGGAGCGCAGTACCCCGGAATGGGAAAAGAATTATATGACTGTTCCCCCGCGGCAAGAGCAATCTTTGACCGCGCCGATGCAATACGTCCGGGCACTGCGGCACAATGCTTCGGCGGCACTCCAACGGAACTTTCCATTACGATTAACACACAGCCCTGCATGTTTTGCATGGATTTAGCCGCTGCGTTCAGTTTGCAGGAGGCCGGAATTACACCCCGCGCGGCAGCCGGTTTTTCGCTGGGAGAAATGGCTGCACTGACTTTTGCGCAAACCTTTGATTTTGACACAGGCTTTCGCTTTGTATGCAAACGCGCCGCTTTTATGCAGGCGGCGGCTGAAAAAAAGGCAGGCGCAATGGTGGCGGTATTAAAGCTGAATCAGGAAGAAGTACGCAGCCTGTGCTCGAAGTTTGAAAATACGTACCCTGTCAACTACAACTGCAGAGGGCAAACCGTAGTAGCTCTTGCCAAAGACTTGCAGGAGGACTTCTGTAATGCGGCACACGCACTGGGCGGAAGAACCGTACCGCTCGCAGTCAGCGGCGGGTTTCATTCTCCGTTTATGGATGAAGCGTCAAAGCAGCTGCAAAACGAGCTGCAAAACACCGAGGTCAAAACGCCGATCATACCGGTTTATACCAATGTGACAGCAATGCCTTACGGCAATGCTGCTGATGATATCAAAGCGACCATTGCTGCCCAGGTGAATAGTCCGGTTTATTGGCAGAAGACCATAGAAAATATGATTTCAGACGGCATTACAACTTTTATTGAAGTGGGTGCGGGCAAAACCTTGCGCGGCCTTATTAAAAAGATTTCTCCACAGGTTCGTGTGCTGAATGTTGAAAACAAAATGGACTTAGAAACTGTGGCTAAAATTCAGGAGGAATTATGCTGACAGAAAAAACAGCTGTAATCACCGGCGGTTCAAGGGGAATCGGCAAGGCCATCGCTCTGAAAATGGCGGAATGCGGCGCCAATATTGTGATTGTTTACGCGGGTAATACGGCTGCCGCCGAAGAAACCTGCGAGCAGATTAAAAGTTTGGGCGTAAAGGCCAAAGCATATCAATGCGATGTTTCTGATTTCACACAAACAGAGCAGACGGTACATTCCATTATCAGCGAATTCGGCGGCATCGATATCCTTGTGAATAATGCCGGCATTGTGAAGGATGGCCTGATGCTGTCCATGAAAGAGGAAGATTTTGACGCGGTTTTGGATACAAATCTGAAAGGCGCGTTTCATATGATAAAACACACGTACCGCCAGTTTATGAAAAGGCGCAGCGGCAGAATTATCAATATTACTTCTGTTTCCGGAATTACAGGCAACGCAGGTCAAACCAATTACTCCTCGGCAAAAGCGGGGATGATTGGCCTGACAAAATCTGTGGCAAAAGAGCTTGCGGGCAGAAATATAACCTGTAACGCAATCGCACCGGGATTTATCGATACGGATATGACTACCGGATTATCAGATCAGCTGAAACAGGCGGCAGTGACGGCAATCCCTATGAAACGGATGGGAACGCCTCGCGATATTGCAAATTTAGCGGCGTTTTTAGCCGGGGATGAAGCAGGGTATATTACCGGCGAAGTCATTAAAATTGATGGCGGACTGTGTATGTAGGCGATTTAGTTGCCGCTTATAATGCGGAGAATCGAGGAAACGATGGCTTATTTTGATCATGAACCGCTTGTAATAGGCGACCTTGTTATTCCCACACCCGTTGTTCAAGGCGGAATGGGAATCGGGGTTTCCCTTTCGGGTTTGGCTTCCGCTGTGGCAAACGAAGGCGGGCTTGGCGTAATTTCGGCTGCCGTAGTGGGTATGACGCAAAAAGACGCTTCCGTCGCGCGGGACAATATTATTGCTGTACAAGAGGAAATCCGGCGGGCACGGGCGAAAACAAAGGGCGTCCTGGGTGTCAATATTATGGTTGCGCTCACCGACTTCGGTGCGATGGCGAAGGCTTGCATTCAGGAAGGCATCGACGTCATTTTCGCAGGCGCAGGCCTTCCGCTCAATTTACCCTCCTATTTGGGGAAAGACAGCAAAACTAAACTGGTGCCGATTATCTCCTCCGCGCGTGCTGTTAAGACAATTTCAAGATGGTGGAAAGAAAAATATAATTATATTCCCGACGGATTTGTGGTCGAAGGCCCTATGGCCGGCGGGCATCTGGGATTTCAGCCGAGCCAGATTGAAAATCCAGACTATCAGCTTGAAAAGCTTGTGCCGCAGGTGCTTGAGGCGGTTCGGCCGCTGGAGGAACAATGCGGGCACAAAATCCCCGTTATCGCGGCGGGCGGAATATTCACCGGTGCGGACATCAAGCGGTTTTTGAATTTGGGTGCGGCGGCTGTGCAAATGGCTACCCGCTTTGTGGCGACGGATGAGTGTGACGCGGATATCGCTTTTAAAAATGCGTATGTTCAGTGTAAAAAAGAGGATATCGGAATCATTCAAAGCCCGGTGGGCATGCCGGGGCGTGCGATTGTAAATGATTTTCTTCTGGATGTCAAGCGGGGCAACAGGCATCCCGCTCAATGCCCTTTTCACTGTATTGTAACCTGTGAACAGCAAACCAGCCCATACTGTATCTCAGCGGCACTGATCAGCGCCTGTAAGGGCAGGCTTGATAATGGTTTTGCCTTTATCGGAGCCAACGGGTATAAAGTGAAGGAAATTGTGTCGGTCAAAAAGCTGTTTGAAACTTTGGAAATGGAATATGAACAGTGCGGCTCGAAGTTTGAGCCGGAGAACTGTTAAGATACTGTAAATCAGAGAGGAATGAGTTTATGAGAAGAGTGGTTGTAACCGGATTAGGCGTGATCTCGCCTGTGGGGAATACCGTTTCGGAGTTTTGGAACAGTCTGATCGGCGGTCGATGCGGTATCGATTTTATTACAAAATTTGATACAACTGATTTTAAAGTAAAAATAGCGGCTGAGGTCAAGGATTTTGATCCGCGTTGCTGTATGGATAAAAGTGCAGTGCGAAAAACCGACCTTTTCGCGCAGTATGCGGTAGCCGCCGCTTCTCAGGCAATGGACGACAGCGGCATCAGCGGCACTCTTGAGCCGGAGCGGATTGGCGTTTACGTCGGTTCCGGCACCGGCGGCATGAATACGTTTGTGACGGAATGTGAAAAATTTCTGGCGGGCGGCCCGAAAAAAGTTTCGCCGTTCTTTGTACCGATGATGATTTCCAATATGGCGGCGGGCAATATCGCCATTCAATTTAACGCGCAGGGGCCTTGTCTTCCCGTTGTAACCGCATGTGCAACCTCAACCCACGCAATCGGCGAAGCGTTCCGCGCAATCAAACACGGCTACGCGGACGCGATTATCGCCGGAGGAGCGGAAGCGACAATCAATCCGCTTTCTATTGCCGGATTTACGAATTGTATGGCACTGACAACGAGGAATATTCCAAGCGAAGCTTCGATACCATTCGATAAACGGCGCGATGGTTTTGTCATGGGTGAAGGCGCGGGGATTTTGATTTTGGAAGAATACGAACACGCAAGAGCGCGCAATGCGAAGATATACGCTGAAATTAACGGTTACGGCAACACCTGTGACGCTTACCACATTACCGCTCCCCGCCCCGAAGCGTCCGGCGGCGCAAGGGCAATTTCGCTGGCGATAGAAGAGGCGGCTATGTGTGATGAAAATGAGATTTACATCAACGCGCACGGCACCAGTACGCCGCTCAACGATAAATCCGAAACAGTCGCGATCAAAACGGCGCTGGGCGATAAGGCTTATAAAGCCTGCATCAGTTCCACAAAATCCATGACGGGGCATATGCTTGGTGCAGCGGGCGCTGTGGAGGCAATTACTTCCGTTTTGGCGCTTGGGCAGGCGATTATTCCGCCGACAATCGGCTACCGTGAAAAGGATGAGTTCTGCGACCTTGACTATGTTCCGAATACGGCAAGAAAGAAGCAAGTCAACCTTGCCCTGTCTGTCTCTCTCGGCTTTGGCGGGCATAACGCGTGTATTGCCTTTACCCGATACCGCGGTGAGAACTGAAACTTAATATAGCAAAAGTTCTTTGATATACAGAAAGGACTCGTGATTCATGGATACTAATCAAATAAAAGAAATAGCCAAAACGATGAAGGAAAACGGATTAACTCTCCTTGAGCTTACGGAGGGGGAAATATCTCTCCGTCTAGAAAGAAAAGAAACGCCGGGGGCGCAAGTCAGCTCGTTTCCGGAAGTAGCCTTAGCTGGTGTTCCGGCAATGGTTTCTGACGCGGAACCGGCATCAAAATTTGACGATGCGATGCTGATCAAGTCGCCCATGGTAGGCGTGTTTTTCGCTGCGGCATCACCCGATGCCAAACCCTATGTGGAGGAAGGCAGCCGCGTGAAAAAAGGGGATACGCTTTGCGTCATTGAAGCGATGAAACTGCTCAATGAAATAATTGCGGAACGAGATGGTGAAATCGTCGAAGTCTGTGCTGTCGACGGTCAGGCAGTCGAGTTTTCACAGGTTCTATTTAAGATGGTATAGAGGAGATTGCAATGGATAGAGAAGAAATCAAAAAAATTATTCCCCACAGGGAACCGATGCTGCTTGTTGATGAAGTGTGCAAAACCGGGGAAAACACAGCGGTTGGAAAGTACACAGTCAAAGGGGACGAGTGGTTTTTGCAAGGGCATTTTCCCGGAAATCCGGTGGTTCCCGGTGTTATTCTGTGCGAAATAATAGCACAGACGAGTTGCATTTTGGTGGCGGATAAAATTCAGGGCCGCACGCCCTACTTTACAGGAATTAACAAGGTACGGTTTAAAAATAAAGTTTTACCCGGAGATACACTTGAGATTGAGTGCAGCTTGTTAAAAGAAAAGAGCCCGTTTTATTTCGTTGATGGAAAAGGGTATGTGAACGGAAAACTTTCCGTTTGCGGCGAGTTTTCCTTTGCATTGATTGACGGATGCTGATTCTAAAAAGGAGGCGGGAGCGTGTTTTCAAAAATTCTAATTGCCAATCGCGGTGAAATCGCAGTGCGTATCATTCGCGCGTGCAAGGAAATGGGCGTTTCAAGCGTAGCCGTTTTTTCGGAAGCTGACAAAGACTCGCTTCATGTGAGCCTTGCCGACGAGAGCGTCTGCATTGGACCTGCTCCGGCAAAGGACAGCTATTTGAATATGAGCGCGATTATCTCGGCCGCCGTTGCTACCGGAGCGCAGGCGATTCATCCCGGTTACGGGTTGCTTTCGGAAAACGCGGGTTTTGCCGAACTGTGCGAAAAATGTAAGATCGTTTTTATTGGACCGTCTGCCGATTTGATTCGCAAAATGGGCGATAAGGACATCGCAAGAAAAACAATGCAGTCTGTGGGGGTGCCGGTTGTACCCGGATGCGATATGATTACGGATACCGAATCAGCAGGACGGGAAGCCGACCGTATCGGCTTCCCGCTCCTTGTCAAAGCGCGGGCCGGCGGCGGCGGCAGGGGAATTCGTATGGTAAATGCCGCTCAGGAATTGGAGAACGCGGTTGCAGCGGCTTCCACCGAGGCGCAGAACGCGTTTGGTGACGGCGCTGTGTACATGGAAAAATATTTATCACCGGTAAAACATATTGAAATGCAGGTGCTGTGTGACAAATACGGCGCCGTTGTTTGCCTTGGAGAACGGGAATGCTCCGTGCAGCGCAAAAGGCAAAAGATGATTGAAGAAAGCCCATCCCCAGCTGTTGGGGAAAAGACCCGCCAAAAAATGATGGAGGCGGCAACAAAAGCCGCGAAGGCGGTCGGGTACACCAACGCGGGAACGGTGGAATTCCTGTTGGATACGGACGGTAATTTTTATTTTATGGAAATGAACACCCGGCTGCAGGTGGAGCACCCTATCACCGAAATGGTGACCGGTATCGACCTTGTCAAGTGGCAAATCCGTATCGCGTCCGGCGTGCCTCTTTCCTTTACACAGGAAGAAGTGAAAATCGACGGCTGTGCAATCGAATGCCGTATCAATGCGGAAAACCCCAATGCGAATTTCCGCCCAAGCTGCGGAAAAATTTCGTTTTTGCATGTGCCGGGCGGGCCATGGGTGCGATTCGACACCGCGCTTTATCAGGACTATTATGTTCCTCCTTTCTATGACTCGCTGATTGGCAAGCTAATCGTGCATGCCAAAACGAGGGAGGAAGCTATCCGTAAGATGCAGGCGGCCCTTTGTGAGCTGGTAATAGAGGGTGTTGAGCATAATGCGGAGCTGCAAATGGATATTTTGAACGATAAAGAATTTAAATCCGGGGATTATTACACGAATTTAATTGAGAAACGAGGGTAATCTATGCTGACAAAAGAGCTTTTCAGAAGGCCGAAAAACGAGCTTGAAAATTACAATAAGCATTTTAAAGCGGTATTACCCGATGTTCCCAATGAACTGTGCGTTTTATGCCCCGTGTGCAAACAAACCCTTTTTACGGGCTCGTTGCAGGAAAACGCGAATGTCTGCCCCAAATGCGGCCATCATTTTAGAATTAATGCAAGGCAAAGAATCGATATGGTCACAGATGAAGGTACATTCGTCGAGTTTTACGGCAATATTTCATCAAAAAATCCGATTCGATTTCCGAATTACGAGGAAAAGTTAAAACAGGCACAGCTTGCGAGTGCGGAAAAAGAAGCGGTCGTGTGTGGAACCGCAAAAATTTCCGGCTTTGACTGCGCGTTGTTTGTGATGGACCCGTATTTTATGATGGGCAGCATGGGTACGGTAGTCGGGGAGAAAATCACACGCATTTTTGAGTATGCGACAGAACATTCCATGCCCGTCGTCGGTTTTACCGTGTCCGGCGGCGCGCGGATGCAGGAGGGAATTCTGTCGTTAATGCAAATGGCAAAAACAAGCGGCGCGGTCAAGCTGCACAGTGATGCGCACAATCTGTACCTTGCCGTTTTAACCGACCCCACGACCGGCGGCGTTACAGCCAGCTTTGCGATGGAAGCGGATATTATTCTTGCGGAACCAAATGCGTTAATCGGATTTGCGGGGCCGCGGGTGATTGAGCAGACCATGCGGCAAAAGCTGCCCGCCGGTTTTCAGCGCTCCGAATTTTTGCTTGAAAAGGGATTTGTTGACGCAATTGTAAACCGAAAAATACAAAAGGCAACAATTGCTCGGATTCTTTCGCTTCATACAAAGGGGGAATTCGAATGAGCGCATTTGATAAAGTCTGCGCGGCACGCGCAAAAGGCCGGCCGACCGGAATGGATTTTATCAACAATATTTTTCAGGATTTTGTTGAGCTGCACGGCGACAGGCGTTTTGGCGACGACAAGGCTGTCGTTACAGGAATCGCCAGACTGAACGGGATGTCGGTCACTGTTGTCGCTCTTGAGAAGGGGCACGATACCAAGGAGAAAGTCGCACGGAACTTCGGTTCGGCGCACCCGGAGGGGTACCGGAAAGCACTGCGTCAAATGCAGCTCGCAGAAAAATTCGGCCGCCCCGTCATTTGTTTTGTGGATACTTCCGGTGCCTACTGCGGAATTGCGGCGGAGGAGCGAGGGCAAGGGCAGGCAATTGCGGAAAATTTAATGCAAATGATGACGCTTGAAGTGCCGGTTATTTCTATCCTGATTGGGGAGGGCGGCAGCGGCGGTGCGCTTGCACTTGCCGTGGCGGATGAAGTGTGGATGCTTGAAAATTCCGTTTACTCTGTGATTTCACCGGAGGGCTGCGCCAGCATTCTTTGGAAAGATTCCAAGAAAATCAAAGAGGCTTCCGAGTGCTTAAAGCTGACGGCGGACGATTTGCTCCAATTGGGAGTCATCGAAACCATTATCCGTGAGAGCGGA
>DAMDEB010000011.1:10346-12616 GCA_032090075.1 Caproiciproducens sp. | reverse complement strand
ATTTTTTAAAAACGTATCAGAAGCTTAACCAACGCCTTTGGGCTACCCTCACTATGAACCGGCAGCTTTCCCCAAAGGAGCTTGTCGCAAAAAGATATGGCCGATTCAGAAAATTCGGAGAGATTTTTGAGTAATTGCGGCCATTAACGTAAAAAAATATCGTTTACAACCCGCGTAAAAACGGCTGTAAACGATATTTTGATATGTAATTATTTTGCTTTTCCCTGATTTGCAACGCTTTCCATTTTCGCTTTAATCGCTGCGCTGTCTCCAAGGTAGTATTTGCGGATTGTCTTAAAGTTATCATCAAACTCATAAACAAGGGGAACACCGGTGGGAATATTCACTTCCATGATCTCGTCTTCCGACAGGTTGTCAAAGTATTTGACCAATGCCCGGATGGAATTTCCGTGTGCCGCAATCAGCACGCGTTTTCCGCTCTTCATATCTTTTTCAATCACTTCCTGAAAGTAAGGAATGACTCTTGCAATGGTATCTTTCAGGCTTTCGCAAAGCGGGAGCTGTGTTTTATCTTCATTGCGGTATTGCTCCTGTGTTCTCGGATCCCGTTCGTCCCCCTCTTCCAAAGCGGGTGGCTGCACATCAAACGAACGCCTCCAGATTTTCACCTGATCGTCTCCGTATTTGCGGGCGGTTTCCGCCTTGTTTAGTCCTTGAAGTGCGCCGTAATGCCGTTCATTCAGCTTCCATGTTTTTACAACAGGAAGCCATTCCCGGTCAAGCTGTTCCAGAACAGAGTTGAGGGTGTGAATCGCTCTTCTCAAATAGGAGGTATAGCAGATATCAAAGTCATACCCCTTTGATCGTAAGAGCTTACCGGCGCTTTTTGCTTCCGCCATGCCGGTTTCCGAAAGCTCGACATCCATCCAGCCTGTGAAAAGGTTTTGCTTGTTCCATTCGCTTTCACCATGCCTGATTAAGACTAATTTCATCATTTCTACCTCCATTATTATAGTATCGAATCAATATCTTCTTTTTTATATTGTATATCATAAAGGTGTGTACTTCAATATATTATCGCGATATGTCACAATAACCTTGCAAGCACAAAAAAACCAAGAGAGCAGCAAGCCGATAATCGGCTCGCTGCTCTTTTGTTGTGCGTAAAGGGGTTTATTTCTTTGCACACGAAGGCTGTGAAGCCGTTGCTACAATTTGGTTTATACTAAAATCCATTTAAAACATGAAATCTTGTTTTTATAGCGCGAAGCGCGTTGGATTTAGCATGAGAGTAGTATTAGCTGCAGTGGTTTTCACAACTGCAAACATGGTCAGAACCATGATCATCGTGGTTGCAGCTTCCGCCCGCATCCTTTAAATTTCCAGAAAGATAAAGGTTTACTGTATCTTCAATACTGCCCTCCACGCCGGAGATGAGTTTGATGCCGGCTCCCGAAAGCATTTTCTTTGCGCCGTCGCCAATACCCCCGCAAATTACCAAATCTATTCCTGCGTTTTTTAAAAAACCAGTCAGCGCTGCATGACCGTTTTGACTTGCGTCAATTTGAGTTTTCCCTTGAATTGAGCCGTTCTCAATCGAATAAACCGTAAAAATGGGGCACTTGCCGAAATGTTGAAAAATTTGATCTCCCTGTGTTGTTACTGCAATTTTCATACTTGCTTTTCCTCCAACTATTCTTCTGTTTTTCCATAATTTTAGCGGTACTTTTAATCGTTCCGCGTATGGACTTTCTGATAGTGCTTACCGTCCGGACGATCATTCCGGCGCAGCGGTGTTTCTTTCAAATCTGCAATTCTTGCATTTTTTATGGCATCCGCACGCGTTTTTGGCGAGTTCGTAATTTCCGCCGCCAATTTCAATCGCTTTGCCGGTACAGAGAGCTTCGGCGATTTTTTTCCTCGCAAGATACAGTGTCCGCTGAAAAGTCGCTCTCGAAATATTCATACTGACAGCGGCCTCGTCCTGCTCAAGGCTTTCCAAATCGCAAAGCCGCACGGCTTCCAGTTCCTCAACCGTAAGCAGCACTGTTGCTTCACACGGATTTTGGGGCGTAAATACCCGATTGTCCGGCACAGAGCAGACTCTTCTGCATTTAAATCCTCTTGGCATTTTACACCTCCAACGTATAATGGGCATATGCACATATAAAATTATAGTGTGCATATGCCCATTTGTCAAGACCCATCAATAAAATAGGACTCGATTATTCAATTTTATCCAAGATTCCTGATAAGTATGCGATAACCACTCCGTAATTTGACATGGGAACATGAGCTTTCCTTGCTTT
>DAMDEB010000011.1:9382-10336 GCA_032090075.1 Caproiciproducens sp. | reverse complement strand
CGGGAGAAAACATATTTACGGTTGAACATACAGCCCCCGCAATGAATAATAAGGTCGAAACCGGAAACGTCTTCAGGAAAGTCCGTTCCGCTGACAATATCCACACGCAGTCCTTCTCCAATCCTTTCTCGCAGGAAACGGGGGATTTTTTCGCGGCCGATATCCTCTGCCAACGGTGCGTGGGTACACGCTTCCGCAATCAAAACCCGTGAATCTTCTGTCAGCTTTTCAATGGCATTGGCACTTTGAATGAAATAGTCCAAATCGCCTTTGTAGCCTGCCATCAATACCGAAAACGAAGTGAGCTTGCTTTCAGACGGCTTTTTGTCATAGACGGTTTTAAACACCTGAGAATCGGTAATAATCAGCTTCGGCGGGCTTTTAAGGGCGGCTAAAGCTTCATCCAATTTATCTGTCGTTGCGCTTACAACGATGCATTTCTTATCGAGCAGCTCCCGTAAAATCTGTACCTGCGGCAAAATCAGTCTCCCTTTCGGCGCTTGAATATCCTGCGGCATGACAAGAAGTACAACGTCGCCGCTACCCGCTAAACTTCCCGTGATACTCTCATTTTCATAATCCGACGGGAGCGCGCGGATCAGTTCTTCACGAATTTGACCAATCCCCTCGCCGGTGAGGGCGCTGACCGGTATTGTGGTAATTTTACACGCTTTTTCTACTGCGGTGCGTATTTCCTCAACCCGGTTCACAACATCAATTTTATTGATGACCGCGATAACGGGAATATGGCTTTGTTTTAGTTGTTCGACCCACTGTATCTCAGCCGCGTCGGGGATATCGCAAAACAGCATCAATGCCACATCGGTCTTTTCTATTGCTTTTTTTGTCTGTGAAATACGGAGCCTGCCGATGTCGCCGGTGTCGTCAAAACCTGCCGTATCAATGAACACACAGGGCCCAATGCCGTGAATCTCCATGGATTTGTAAACCGGG
>DAMDEB010000011.1:8893-9372 GCA_032090075.1 Caproiciproducens sp. | reverse complement strand
TCCCGCCACTTCGGACACCACGGCAATTTTCTGATTTGTCAAAGCGTTTATCAGGGATGACTTCCCACTGTTGCGTTTTCCGAAAATACCGATATGCAGCCGGTTCGAGCGGGGGGTATCTTGTAAACTCATTGAACTTCTCCTTAAAACCTGAAATCACGGTTTCCGCCGCTGATTTCAGAAAAATATTTGATAGCGGTGTTCCTGACTTTTTCGTTGGTAATATGCTTTAATTCGTTTTGAATCAGCAGCTCGCCTTTCTGCTTGGTTTCAGGCTCCGCATAATCCTCTAAATATTCTTTTAACGTGAGCAGAGCGTTTGGCTGGCAGCAGTTTACAATCTGACCGGATTTTACGAGGCTCATAAAACGGTCGCCTGTTCTGCCCTCACGATAACACGCAGTGCAAAAACTCGGAATGTATCCCAATTCCAAAAGCCAGTTGACCACCTGGTCGAGTGTGCGTGTGTCTGCAACATC
>DAMDEB010000011.1:6952-8883 GCA_032090075.1 Caproiciproducens sp. | reverse complement strand
TCCTCCTCCGGCTCCGGTTCAACATATCCGCCGACGCTGGTTCGGGAACCGCCGCTGATTTGCGTAACGCCAAGCCGCAAAACGGCTTCCCTTGTTGCTTTGGATTCACGGGTAGAAATAATCATTCCGGTATAAGGAACTGTAATGCGAAGTACGGCGACAATTTTGGCAAATATATCGTCGGAAATGGCATTGGAAAACGTATTTGGATCAATGTCTTCGGCCGGGCGGATACGGGGGACACTGATTGTGTGGGGGCCAACGCCCATTGCCGCTTCCAAATGCTCTGCGTGCATCAAAAGGCCGACAAAGTCATAGCGGTACATATTCAGGCCGAACAGCACGCCGACGCCTACGTCGTCTATTCCGCCCTCCATCGCGCGGTCCATGGCCTCGGTATGATAGGCGTAATTGTGCTTAGGGCCGACCGGATGCAGCTCCTCGTAATTTTTTTTGTGATACGTTTCCTGAAACAGAATGTATGTGCCGATGCCCGCTTCTTTTAGCTTGCGGTAATTTTCGACTGTCGTTGCGGCAATATTGACATTGACCCGGCGGATAGCGCCGTTTTTATGCTTGATGGAGTAAATCGTTTGAATACTTTCCATAATGTATTCAATGGGATTATTCACAGGGTCTTCCCCTGTTTCAAGGGCTAAACGCTTGTGACCCATGTCCTGCAGCGCGATGACTTCATTTTTAATTTCTTCCTGTGTCAACTTTTTGCGGCAGATATGGGTGTTTTGATAATGATAGGGGCAATAGACGCAGCCGTTCACGCAATAATTGGAAAGATAAAGCGGTGCGAACATTACAATGCGGTTTCCGTAGAATTTTTGCTTTATCTCCATAGCAAGCTGATGAATTTTCTCGTTTTCATCTTCAAGGTCACATTCCAGAAGGACGGCGGCCTCCCGGTGGGAAATACCCTTCATGTGTTTTGCTTTCTCAATGATTTCATCAATTAGCACACGGTTGTTCTTATTTTTATTTGCAAACTCCAGGGAATCAAGTATCTCTTCGTCGTTGATAAAATCCTCAGCGTTTTTTGATTTCACATCATACATAGTATTTGATCCTTTCTTTCTTCAATTTATTGGTTGAAAATCCCCTCTGTCCACAACAAGTTCGTAGCCGATGCTTTTCATACGGTTTTGCAGGCAGAACCTACATTCAGCGGCTTCTTCACCGGTGCAGATTTTATTGTCATACAGTTCGTATTTTTTGCGGACTTTTACGGGGGAAAGATTTGGCATGACCACATTCGCACCGGCCAGAATTCCCTTTTCACGGCCCATAGGGTCAATCGTGCCCAGAGCGGTGGTGGCAGGAATCAATGCGTTTGGAATGAGAAGACGCATTATTCCGATTAAAAACAGTGTCAGTTCCAGTGAACCCTGTGCCTGGTGGGCAAAGGGGGTATCGTGATGCGGGATAAAAGGGCCGATTCCAATCATCTGCGGTGACAGTTCTTTTATAAACAGCAAATCCTCGGCAAGGCACTCGGTGGTCTGGAACGGCGAACCAACCATAAAGCCCGTTCCAACCTGATACCCGATTTTCTTTAATGCGTAAAGGCATTTTTTCCGGTTTTCCAAAGTCTGCCTTTTGGGATGAAGCAGCCCGTAGTGAGCGGCGTTTGCGGTTTCGTGGCGAAGAAGATACCGGTCGGCGCCCGCCTCGTAAAATAGACTGTAGGATGCGTCCTCCTTTTCGCCGATGGATAAAGTCAAGGCACAGTCGGGATAATGCTCCTTGATATCTGAAACGATATCCGCTATATCGCTGTCGCTGTAAGCACAATCTTCTCCGCCCTGTAAAACAAAAGTGCGAAAGCCAAGAGCATATCCATCCGCACAGCAGCTGAGAATTTCGTCCTTGCTCAGGCGGTAGCGCTCCGCGTTTCGGTTCCCCGCCCGTATCCCGCAGTA
>DAMDEB010000011.1:4905-6942 GCA_032090075.1 Caproiciproducens sp. | reverse complement strand
CATTTTTGCAATAGTTGGTGAATTCAATTAACCCGCGCGTATAAACATGATTTTCAAAATATTTGTTAGCTGTTTTTCTGGATTTCTCAAACAAATATTCCGAAAGAGCCGAAGATGTGTAATTCAGCAGTAATACGAATTCCTCTTTTGTGAGTGAACCCGTGGCTTCTAATTTGTCGATTAAATACTTCACCCGCATCCTCCTTGTAATTTTCTAAACCTTTGAATAGATTGTTTTGACATTGATCTGAGGCAGCATCCCCAATTTTCCGGAAAGCGCGCTGATCACATCATTGGAAGCGTCCAGCACAATGCTGATGACAGAAATACTGCGCTTCGCATGCGGAATACCCATTCTGCCAATAATGTATTGCGAATACTCATGGAGAATTGTATTCAGCTGTTCTACGGAATCCATGTCCTCCACAATAATACCAATGAGCGCTATTCTTGTTTCCATATTGATCGCTTCCTTCTCATCCATTTTCATCATTGCTTTGCCTGATACTAATCTTCAATTAAAAAGTTCACGTTTTTAATTGAAGAACGCCCGGCTACGCCGAGCTTTGTTTTGCGCCAATAAGCGCAAAACACGTCTCATGCAAAATCCAACGCGCTTCGCGCTATAAAAAGGTTGATCAACCTTTTTAATGGATTTTAGTATGAAAAATAAAAAAATCCTTGTACCAAAAAGGCACAAGGATAGCAAACAAAACCATACGAGTCATAGGACTCACGGTTCATTCTGACTATTCTCTCGCCTTCTCGCTCGGGACGAACCCTTGCTGACTCAGCACGATAACTTTTTATTGCGTTTAGTCCGCCATAAAAACAGGTTTTAGCAGCCTTATTCTTACGGTTTGTATAGCCAAATCCTATCATATTTATTATAAATTTGTCAAGCTGATTACAAAAAATAAAACCCGTATGGAACGCACCATAGCGGCTGTCCCATACAGGTTTTCATATAGATTGCCACAACGCTCTATGCGTTGATCAATCCAGTGAATTTGGATACGAAATTCGCTGTTTTATCTGCCGATTTTGCGTCGAATAAAATGGATTAGCTTTACAATTTCATACCACAGAACAGATGCGGCCGCAATTCCGACAGAAAGAAAGAACTGACCGGCGGACAATGGCGCAAGCTTTAAAAAGCCGCAAAGCGGAGTGTAAAGAATGAGTAGCAGCCCTGCAATCGTACCGATATTGACTGCCCACATCACCTTGTCTCTGGCAAGACGGGTGATTGACTGAATGGCAAAATCATAGTTTGAGCTGTTGACCTGTACCAGGAACAAATTGGCAAGCATAATTACCGCAAGACCCATGGTTCTTGCAAGGGCAGCGTTGGCGGGGTTTTGCTGCAAAAATGCAAAGTAAGTTCCAAAGGATGCGGAAAATACCGCCAATCCCTGAAGAATGCTTTTAAAAAGTATTCCCGGGGTTAAAATCTTTTCGTTTGGATTACGGGGCTTACGCTCCATGATATTTCGTTCAGCAGGCTGGCGCTCCAGCACCACGGAACAGGTGGGGTCAATAATCAGCTCTAAAAGTACCACATGCAGCGGCAGTAAGAGCAGGCTCGCAGGATTTATATTCAGAGACGGCGCAAGCAGTGCTGAAAATGCAATCGGAATGTGAATCGTAAATACATAGCCGACCGCTTTTCGGATATTGTCATAAATTCTTCTGCCATCCTTGATGGTATCGACAATTGTTGAGAAATTGTCATCCATCAAAATTAAATCTGCGGCTTCTCTTGATACTTCGGAGCCGCGCTTCCCCATGGCAATACCGATGTCAGCATATTTGAGGGCAGGCGCGTCATTTACACCGTCGCCTGTCATTGCCACAATCTCGCCGTTATCTTTAAAGGCTTTTACAATACGCATTTTGTGCTCCGGCACAACACGGGAGAAAATGCTTACATCGCGAATCCGTTCACGAAGCTCTTCGTCACTCATATTGTTCAGCTCATCACCGGTAATAATCTGGTCACTGTTTGGCATACCAATCTGTTTTGCGATTGAGCTG
>DAMDEB010000011.1:1839-4895 GCA_032090075.1 Caproiciproducens sp. | reverse complement strand
ATTCCGTTATCACCTGTAATCATAACAACGCGAACCCCTGCGTTGACGCAATGCCGAATGTCCGCTTTGACAGATTCCCTCGGCGGGTCGGCAAGGCCGATCAGACCGCAAAGGCTGAGTGTGCAATCTGTAATTTCTGAAGGAATTTCAGCCTCGCTGTGCGGTTTCATCACGCCTACGGCAATCACACGCAGGCCCTGTTTTGACATTTCTGCAATTTTATCCTCTGCCAGCCTGCGTTCTGAATCAGAAAGTTTGCAGATGGTTAGAATCCGCTCCGGCGAGCCTTTGGCCGCGATGAGGATTTCACCGTCATGCCGCCAAACGTGACCCATCATTTTCAGTTCATTGGTAAAAGCATATTCGGTAATCAGTTCGCCGCCAAACAAATGCTCTTTACCAATACCCAACGTTTTGCAATAGGCAATCATTGCCTGTTCCATCGGGTCGTAAGCATCGGTTTCGCAGGCAAGCCCCATCGTTTCGGCCAAGTCGTTTGTGTCGCCATTGCGCGCCCACGTGTCTTGAACAGTCATCTGGTTCATGGTGATTGTGCCTGTTTTATCAACGCAAAGGACGGAAACCGCACCTAACGTTTCCACAGAAGGCAGTTTGCGGACAAGCGATTGCTTTTTCGCAAGCCTCCACGCGCCCATTGACAGAAACACGGTAAGAATAACCGGAAATTCCTCCGGTATCATTGCCATTGCAAGGGTGATACCGGACAAGATACTTTCGACTACTCTGTCCCTAAACGCATGATTTGGAAGATTAAAATACGTAATCACGCCAACCAATGCGAAGAGTACGGCGGCAATTCCGGAGCATAGTTTTACAAGACTGCCCGTTTGCTTTTGCAAGGGGGTCGGGGTTTCCGGGGCGGACGCCACATGGGCGCCTATCTTGCCATATTCCGTAGTTGATCCGATTTTGTCTACACAAATAATAGCGCTGCCCTGCGTTACGAGTGTGCCCGCGTAGCAGTAATCTTTGCGCCAATAATCGGAACTTGGTTCGGCGTTGTCAACCGTTACTTTCCAAACGCCCTCCGCCTCCCCTGTCAGGGAAGATTCATCTACACAAAGGTCGCTTGCTTTCATCACTTTACCGTCAGCGGGAACTTTAACACCTTCGGCGATCATCATCAAATCACCGGGAACCAAATCGCAGCTGTCAATCGTCTGCTCTTTCCCGTCGCGGATAACCGCAGCGCGCGGTGCGGAAAGGTCTTTCAGTGCATTTAACGTTTTGTCGGTTTTCCATTCCTGGACAATGTCAATGCTGATTACGCCAAGTACAAATATCAACATAATCGCACCGTCGCGCGGTTCACCTAAAATAAAGTAGATGATTGCCGCAACGATTAAAAGGAGAAACATCGGCTCGCCGATAATGTGGAGCGCCTTCACAAAAAAACTCTGCTTTTTTTGTGCTGCCAGTTCGTTTTTTCCGAACTGTTCCTGAAGTTTTTTGGCTTCCTCTGTCGTTAAACCCTGCATGGTCTGTGCATTTTTTTGGTCTGTCATACAAGTTACCTCCATTTCGCTTTTCAGCGTTTCATAAGATAGCTCTATGGCACTTCATAAAGTCAAGCCCACATTGACTAACCCAGTTTATGCTCCAAAAAAGTGTATAAAAAAACACACCTATGGAACATACTACTGTCCCACAGATGTGAAATCATTCCATCTGTTGCTGTCGCCAGCCCAGCCCCACGAACCTTATCGGTTCATCGCCTGCTCAGTTTGTACTGTAGATTGATATGCAGTGCAAAGAGATAATTCAAATAATAGTATATGCAAAATGATTTGTCAAGTGCCAATTTTATTTCTATAACTGTTAAAATAATATGCAGATGAAGAAAGAAAAAATTTACATAAATACAGGGGATTTTGTAACTGCAAAGACTCTTAGTTTACATTCATATCCCCACAAACCGCATCACATCGACAAATGGTTGTGGATGGTTTTGTTGCATGGTATAATAATGTGTATTTAACTTACTTTATTGGAGGACTTATGAGCATATTAGACGTTGAAAATGTCACACATGGATTTGGTGCAAGAAGAATTTTAGAAGATGCCTCTTTTCGGTTATTAAAAGGGGAACATGTGGGGCTGGTTGGTGCAAACGGAGAAGGTAAATCAACCTTTTTAAATATTATCACCGGTAAGCTAACGCCCGACGAGGGCACAATTTCGTGGTGCAAACATATTACAACAGGGTATTTGGATCAATTTAGCACGTTGACAAAGGGCAAAACAATTCGTGATGTTTTGCGTGAGGCTTTCCAGCATCTGTATGATTTAGAGCAGGAAATGTTAGGCGCTTATGAAAAAATGTCGGACTGTTCAGATGAGGAAATATCTTCTTTGATGGAGGACGTCGGTGAGATTCAGGAGATATTGGATTACAGCGGTTTTTACATCATCGACAGTAAAATTGAAGAATATGCAAATGGCTTGGGACTTGGTGAAATTGGACTTGACCATGATGTTGATGAGCTGTCCGGCGGACAGCGCGCCAAGGTTCTTTTGACAAAGCTGCTGCTGGAAAATCCAATGATTTTGATTTTGGATGAACCGACAAACTTTTTAGACGAGAACCATATTGCATGGCTGAAGAACTTTTTGCAGAACTACGACAACGCATTCATATTAGTATCTCACGATATCGAATTTTTAAATGATGTTGTCAATGTCATCTATCACGTTGAAAATGCAGTATTAACCCGTTATACAGGAGATTATCACCAGTTTACTGAAATGTACGAACTCAAGAAACGCCAAACAGAGCAAGCTTATGAAAAACAGCAAAAAGAAATTTCAAATCTTGAGGTTTTTATTGCAAAGAATAAAGCAAGAGCTTCCACTGCCAATATGGCAAAGTCAAGACAGAAGAAGCTGAACAATATGGAAATGATTGAGATCGCACGCGAAAAGCCAAAGCCGTCCTTTTCTTTTAAATCAGCCAGAACCCCGGGCAAACAGGTCATTACAGCGAATGAATTGGTCTTGGGATATACGGAGCCTTTAACCAAACCGCTCAATTTGTT
>DAMDEB010000011.1:772-1829 GCA_032090075.1 Caproiciproducens sp. | reverse complement strand
TGTTGCTTGAACGCAATCAAAAAGTCGCAATCAAGGGGGTAAACGGATTAGGCAAGTCGACACTGCTAAAAACATTGCTCGGGCGTATCCCCTCCATTTCAGGGGCGACGGAGCTGGACTCTTTTGTTGAAATCGGCTATTTTGAGCAGGAGGAAGCAGCTTCCGATAACACAGCCTTGCAGGAAATATGGAATGAGTACCCCGGAATGACAAACGGGGAGGTCAGAGCCGCCCTGGCTCGATGCGGGTTGACAAATGAGCACATTACATCGCAAATGAAAGTGCTGTCAGGCGGGGAAAATGCAAAGGTACGTTTGTGCAAGCTGATGCTCAACGAAATCAATTTGTTGGTACTCGACGAACCGACAAATCACCTTGATGTAGATGCCAAGGCGGAACTTAAAAAAGCAATATCAGAATTTAAAGGGACCGTTCTGCTCGTAAGCCATGAACCGGATTTTTATCATGACATTGTCACCGATGTTTGGGATTTGGAGCAATGGACAACCAAAATCGTGTAATATGGCGTTGTACCTCATTGAGTAGGTTATGGATTCCTGAACGATATTTTCAGTCCGAAAGTGAGTTATCGCATCAACAAGTTCACATAAAAGTGAATATTATGATAAAAATCCCTTTATCCGTTTTGGGTAAAGGGATTTTTGTGCATCTGAAAATTTTTATTTTATGTTTGACTCAATCGTGTTATGATTGGCTTATGTAATAATAGTCTGTTTATCATTGGTTCTCGGCACAAAAAGGAATCACTGCCTATTGCCTATATTATCCAATATCATACAACAATAAAAGGGGAATGTACAAGATGAAAACGTTAGTAGTATTCTATTCATTAGAGGGAAATACGAAATTCATTGCAGAGCGGATTGCAAAAGAACTAAAAGCGGATTTATTGGAATTAAAAACGAAAAAGGAATTCCCATCATCCGGATTTAAAAAATATGTTTGGGGAGGAAAAAGCGTCGTCTTTAAGGAACTGCCCGAGTTAACCAATAAAGGGATTGATTTTGACCCTTATGAAAATATCGTGATAGGGACA
>DAMDEB010000011.1:217-762 GCA_032090075.1 Caproiciproducens sp. | reverse complement strand
ATTTGGGCGGGGACCTATGCGGCACCATATAATACATTTGTTAAACAATACCGGTTCAGCGGAAAAAAGGTTGCTTTATTTGCCTGCAATTTAGGCGGCGGAACAGAAAAATGCTTCAAGATGTTCAAGGAAGCACTTCCGGATAATGAGTTTATCGGTGAAATTGATATTGTCGATCCTTTAAAAAATGATAAAGAAGCAAGCGCTGAAAAAACGGTTCAGTGGGCTAAGAATTTAGCGTTTTGAAAAAGTCGTTCTCGCATTGTTTGATACAAGACAACTAATAAATTATAAAACAGGGAACTGAGGGGGGAAACATCATGAGCAGGCTGACAAAACGGATATGGGCATCCTTTCTGGTCATTGGTTTGATGGGGCAATTTGCATGGACAATCGAGAATATGTATTTCAATGTCTTTCTTTATAATACAATTTCCACCGATCCCAACAACATTGCTGCCATGGTTGCTGCCAGCGCCATCGTGGCGACACTAACTACCTTGCTGATGGGGGTGCTGTCGGATAAACTGGGTAAGCGCAAGGTG
>DAMDEB010000011.1:0-207 GCA_032090075.1 Caproiciproducens sp. | reverse complement strand
TTTGTATGCGGAGGTTACATATTGTGGGGATTTTCCACGATGGCATTCGGATTTATCAGCGTGCAAAATGTTGCGGTGTGGTTTCCTGCTGCGAATGCTGTCGCAACAGCCGCCGCATTTGTGGTGGTGATGGACTGTATTATGACCTTTTTCGGTTCAACAGCCAACGATGCAGCCTTTAATGCCTACATCACCGGCGTTACAAAC
>DAMDEB010000010.1:33046-34314 GCA_032090075.1 Caproiciproducens sp. | reverse complement strand
CAAAGAGCAGCTTTTCGCTGGCAAAATGCATCCAGGTGAAAAGATTGTTGTTGGTCAGATTGCCGACAGTCTTTCAATCAGCCCAACCCCAATTAAGGAAGCCCTCAACCGTCTGGTAGCAGAGGGGCTTATGACCACACTTCCTCGGCGCGGTTTTATGGTAAAACAACTTTCCATTGAAGAGGTTCATGATATTATGGATTGCCGCATTATGATGGAAACCTTTTCTGCGAAACTGGCAGTGCGCAACTTTCCGAAGCGTCCTGAAATTCAAAAAAAGATGCAGGATGCTTTAGTCGATATGAAAAAGATTCAGTTGCATGATTACTCCGAGGCCAGTCAATTGGAGCAGGTATTCCACGGCAGTATTATCGAGCTTACTGGAAATCAAAAGCTGATTGATTTGTATAATATGCTGCTCGGTGTTAGCTTTTCTTTTTATGTCTATTCTTCTTCCAATCATCCAATAGAATTGTTGGATACTGGCCTGCAGGAACATAAAAAAATGTATGAATACTTGGAAAAAGGAGACAGCGACAATCTTAAAGCACTGCTCCACAACCATTTGGAACGCACGACACAGCTGTACGAGACATTTATACCTGCCGCCATCCCTGATAGTGTGAATTTGAAGTAATTCTTACCGATACTCCATTTCATTCGCATTTAAGCAGGACGACCATATTAAGATTAACAAGCAAATGGTTCAGTTTGGCATTACAAGCTATATTTTTTGCTGATGTCTCACTCTGTCATTGGTTAAGTACGAAATGCAAACGTCGGCATATTTTCCTCAATTGGCAAACATTTAAATATAACGGAGGTATTACAATGTTAAAAAACATTGCCACAGGCCTTGCCCATGTGGCAATCCCGGCTGGTGATTTTATTGCTACAGTAGAATTTTATACAAATTTAGGCTTCATTCCTGTTGTAATGCACGAATTTTCATGCATTCTGGAAAATGGCGGCTGCCGTCTGGAAATCTACCGTCGCCGTACGGAAGAAAAGTCCGCCGGTGCCATTGACCATATCGCATTGACGAGCGAAGACATTGACGCGGCTTATAAAGAAATTGTGGCGCTGGGCTGTCAAATCGTAAGCAACGGGATTGAATCAAATCAAATGTTCGCCCCCAAAATCAATCGATTCTTTCTGTTCTTAGGTCCAAACAATGAGCGGATTGAATTTGCTCAGGTTTCCGATCCAGGCTGAACGCACTTAATCGCTATATCCCCCATCTTTTCGTCAGGAATCAAAAAAGGCGG
>DAMDEB010000010.1:26657-33036 GCA_032090075.1 Caproiciproducens sp. | reverse complement strand
CCTTTTTTGATGTCTGGTACGGGGGTTCCTTTCTGCATCTGCATTTTGAACTTAATGTATTTAAAAAGCACAAATTAAAAAAATATGATATAATGAAAAAGCTTGCCGATACAACTGATAATCAATCTGAAAAAATAACCTTGGATGATTTATTCCCATTGGTTTTCGACCATCACAGAGTTACAATTGCAACACGGTCCATATGAATAAAACTGATTACGGAGGCAGTAGAGGACGAATGCGAACTACCAACAGATCATTTTGATTTATGTAATTGGATGAACGATGGATTGGCAGGGTACACTAAATAGGGTTACATTTAATTAAAAAAAGGATGGCATGTTTCATATTCAGCCGGCCGTACTCTATCCATATGTGTTTAGCATATGTTTACACTTAGCAAAAAAACAAGGTCAAATCATCTATGTACAGCGCTGATAAACAGAATTTTGGAGGGATAAGATATTATGAGTAAATATAACGCTCTATGGGAATATGTTCAAAAAGATGGGAGTCCGACCATTAAACTTTCTTTCGCTGAAATACATAATATTGTGGGGATCGAAATCGATCATTCCTTTTTGACGTATAAAAAGGAATTGGTGCAGTATGGATATGAAGTAGGAAAAATTTCTTTAAAAGAACAGACAGTTTCTTTTGCCAAGCTAAATTAAGAGACCCGCTTTTTATTTCTATTCATAACGCCCCTTTGGGGAGCTTATATCTTTTACATTATTTTGGCTATTGGGTCTATTCCAGAACCTTACTGGCAAATCAGAATTTATTATGGTAGAGAAAGCAAATTATTCAACGAATTGAAAGGAGGGTGGGAGAAAATGCATATCTCAGTCAAAAGTGCGCAGCAAATCGTAAATGAAATAAGCACAATTGTAAAACAACATGTTAACATGATGGATGATCAGGGCTACATTATCGCCAGTACCGACGCCAGTCGGGTCGGTAATTTTCATGCGGGAGCCAAAAAAATCATCGAAGAGAATCTGAAAGAGTATTATGTCACCTCTCAAGCAGAAACCCTCTCTACCCGTGCGGGACTGAATTTACCAATTATGATAAATGGAGAAACCATTGGTGTGGTGGGAATTACCGGAGAATATGATCAGGTGTTCAATTATGGTCAAATTGTAAAAAAAATGACAGAAATTTTAGTAAGAGAAAGC
Source organism: Caproiciproducens sp. (assembly GCA_032090075.1). Classification (GTDB taxonomy): domain Bacteria; phylum Bacillota; class Clostridia; order Oscillospirales; family Acutalibacteraceae; genus Caproiciproducens. The sequence continues at coordinate 31,855 of DAMDEB010000010.1, read as the reverse complement.
TATACAAGAGAACAGGAACGGTTCGATAAAAAAATAGAAAGCCGATTTTTAGAGGAATGGATTTTAGGTACAAGTGAGGAATTCGGCAATGCCCTAATTGAGAGGGGAGTTTTGCTGCACATTGATATTACTCGTCCCAGACGGGTTATGGTGGTGCGAATTGACAAATTCAATGAACTTTCGAGTACTGGTGAAGGGCAAAAGCTGATAGAAAAAATTGAAAACGCTGTGCGCCGCTTTATCTGTGAGGAACAAGGCAACTTGTACTTACGTCTAACAACCAAGCAAATTTCTTTAGTAACGCCTCGTGGCGACAAGCAGATGCTCGTATTGGCACAAAATCTGACAGAGTATGTACGTGGTTTATTCAACATGGAGCTTTTAATTGGAATTGACAATGTTGCCGATGGAACCATCGACGTTAAAAGCGCATACGTAAAGGCCAATAAAGCAGCGAAAGCCTGTCACACGCCTACCCACCGTATCATGTTGTATGAGCAAATCAATATGGAGATTTTCATGGAGGAAATCCCAAAAGTGCTAAAGGAAGAGTACCTTCGCAAAATATTTGCAGGTTGCAGCTTTGAAAAAATACGGAGTTGGATTGGAATTTTGGAAGCATACTTTTCCGCGGAGGGTTCAATTTGTCTGGCGGCAGAAAAATTATTTATGCATAAAAACACCCTGCAATATAAACTGAAAAAGTTAGAGGAATGCACGGGGTATGATGTACGTCTTCCCAGCAACAGTGCTGTCTTTTATATTGCCATCCTTTTTTTTCACGACGTAGAACATGACATGCTGATTTTTAACAATTAGCATAACAAAATGATGATTTTATTGACAATGATGTTATGTGTAATATAAATTGACTAATTATTATGTCTATCAGGACATAGACAGCCTCCTAATAAAGTTATAACATATACCATATAAAGAGGTTTCGTGCAAACATTTTAGGCAAATTGCTGAAACCAAATTGAAGCTTTATGGGTAAATAATTGTATGGAGGTAGTATTATGTCTGGTATCGGTCTTATTATTGCATTTGTAATTGCCATCATTGTTATGATATTGGCAATTTCAAAGTTGAAAATCCATCCATTCCTTTCCATTATGAGTGTGTCCCTCATTTTGGGTCTGGTTGCGGGAATTCCTTTAGCTGATGTCAAAAAAGCCGACGGCACGGTTATTTTGGGCATCGCCAATGTAATCGGAACAGGTTTCAGCAGCACTTTCACAAGTATCGGAATCGTGATTATTTTAGGTGCTTTGGTCGGTACTATTTTGGAAGCCACCGGTGCGGCTTTTAAACTGGCAGATATGGTAATCAAACTGGTTGGTCCCAAGCATCCTGATCTTGCTATGCTGATTATGGGCTGGGTTGTTTCAATCCCTGTGTTTTGCGACAGTGGGTTTGTCATTTTGAACCCAATCCGTAAGGCATTGGTACGGCGTACTCGTTCCAGCAGTGTCGCAATGACAGTATGTTTGGCTGCCGGTCTATATGCTTCGCATGTGTTTATCCCCCCTACCCCGGGACCAATTGCTGCTGCAAATACCCTTGGAATTGGGGATAATCTGCTGTTAGTCATGGGACTTGGAGCCCTCGTCTCCATTCCGGCATTGATTGCAGCATATTTTTATGCTGGATACATAGGCAAAAAGGTAAAAGCAGCAGATGAAGCCGATGCTGTATCGGACGACGGAGAAACTGTTAAAACCTATGAGCAAATTGTTGCCGAGTATGGTCATCTCCCCAGCAATATGCTTTCACTTAGTCCTATTATTGTTCCAATTATTCTAATGGGACTTGGTTCCATCTCTTCCATGGCAAAATGGACCGGATTTGCGCGCACGATTTGCGTATTTCTTGGTACTCCCATTATTGCTTTAGCCGTTGGCACTCTGTTTGGCATCTGGTTATTGGTTGACACCAAAAGAATGGGTAAATTCTACGAGATTACCAATGAAACACTTAAGACAGTCGGACCTATCCTTTTCGTAACCGCGGCGGGTGGTGTTCTTGGTAAAGTAATTGCAGTATCCGGTATGGTTCAGTTTATTACATCCAACGCGTCTTTACTGGAAACTGTGGGCATTTTCTTCCCATTCCTTTTAGCTGCTATCTTAAAGTCCGCACAGGGCTCCTCAACGGTTGCCATAACCACCACCGCCGGTATCATGGCTCCGCTCATGAGCGTTTTGGGATTGGCGTCTCCGGTAATGAGTGCACTTACCGTTATGGCGATTGGTGCGGGTGCAATGACAGTTTCACACGCAAATGACTCCTATTTCTGGGTGGTTACTAACTTCGGAGCACTGAAGCCGGATCAGGGGTATAAAACTCAAACAATGGTCACATTGATAGAAGGCCTTGCGTCCATGGCAGGCGTCTTTATTCTTTCACTGATTTTGCATTAAGCTTTCAATACTGGGGCGGTAAGCAATTACCGTCCCAGTGCTTTAAAATCAGCTGCTATGTATTAATACTAAAATCCATTAAAAACATGAAATCACGTTTTTATAACGCAAAGCGTGTTGGATTTTGCATAAGACGAGTTTTGCGCTTAAAATTGGCGCAAAACAAGCACGGCGTAGCCGGGCGTTCTCCAATTAAAATATACATTTTAATTGGAGAGTAGTATAAGGAGAGATCACGATGAATAAAGTTTTGCTTATTCCAGATTCTTTTAAAGGAACAATGTCGTCCAGTGAAATCTGTGCGATTATGGAGAAATCAATTCACGCCTATTACCCCAAAGCCAATGTGGTGAGCATTCCTGTTGCGGACGGCGGAGAAGGCAGCGTGGACTCCTTTTTAAGTGCTGTTGGGGGAAAAAAGGTATGGGTTACTGTAAAAGGTCCATATTTTCAGGATATACAAAGTTTCTATGGCGTTTTGCCCGACAATACGGCTGTCGTAGAAATGGCGGCAGCGGCTGGTCTGCCCTTGGTTGGTGATGACAGACACGTCGAAAAAGCAACAACTTATGGCGTTGGTCAATTAATTGAACATGCGGCAAAATCCGGTTGTAAAAAAATCATTGTGGGTCTTGGTGGCAGCGCAACCAATGATGGAGGCGTCGGCGCAGCAGCAGCATTAGGAATTCGTTTTAAAAATTATGCTGAAAAGACGTTTGTTCCAGTTGGAGAAACTTTGCGCGATATTGCGTCTATTGATATCAGCGGCTTGACCCCCGTTCTTAAAGGCGTTGAATTTATAACGATGTGCGACATCGACAATCCATTGTGTGGCGCGCAGGGGGCTTCGGTTGTGTTTGGTCCTCAAAAGGGCGCAGGAGAAGCCATGGTGAAAATACTTGATCAAAACCTGAATCATTTGGCAACTGTAGTTAAAAAAGACTTAGGTAAAGATATTCTTAATCTTGCGGGTTCCGGCGCTGCCGGCGGAATGGGCGGCGGAATGGTTGCCTTTTTGGGAAGCAAACTGCAAATGGGGATTGATACGGTTTTGGATACCGGGCATTTTGATTCCCTGCTTGACGGCGCCGACATGGTACTAACCGGAGAAGGAAAAATCGACTTTCAGTCACTGCGCGGTAAAGTAGTCATTGGAGTCGCCCGCCGTACAAAGGAAAAGAAAATCCCTCTGATTGCCATTGTCGGTGACATTGGTGATCATATTGAAGCCATGTATGACGAAGGTGTCACTGCTATTTTCAGTATAAATCGCGTTGCGGTTCCTTTTGAGCAGGCCAAGCTGCGCTGCAAAACCGATTTGAGCCTTACTATGGATAACCTGTTGCGGTTCATGTCGCTGAGCAACTGATCCAACATCATAACCTTCGTTGTTAATTTGTAAATTAAGACACCACTAATGCAACATTTGATTTCCGGTGCTTTGCATAAAGATTTAATTACAGCTGGGTGTATTTTACCCAGCTGTAAGTTTGCGTTTAGCCGCAATGATTGTTAGTTGGCTAAAAGAAACCAAAACATTACATGGATGAATGATTGAATACGAGAAACAAGGAGAATTTATCATGTTGGGACAAGACAAATTTCCAGTTGAAATTGCAGAAAAAATTGTAAAAATGCTCCATCAGGTTACAAATGGAAATGTAAATTTCATGGATGAATCCGGCGTTATTATCGCCACCATGCAGCCGGAACGTCTGGGACAGATACATGAAGGGGCCAAAAAAATCATGTCAGGCCAGATGGATGAACTTGCCATCAGTGTAGAGGATGCCAAAAAGATGCAAGGAACTCTTCCCGGCTATAATGGCGTCGTCAAATACAAAGGCAGGAGGATTGGCTGCATCGGAATGTCGGGCGATCCTCAGAAAATGCGTCCGTTGCAGAATCTTGCGACTATTATTGTCAGAGAAGAGTTTGAAAAATTTCAGTCAATGAGGCGCAAACAGGAAATCCTGGAAAGAGTTGTAGAAGAAGTTAAAGAAATATCTGCTTCCATGAAGCAAATTTCCGATGGAAGCGAAGATGTTTTCGACCATTCAAGGCAAATCCAAAGCATTACCAACCAGAGCAATAAATTCATTTATGATATCAATCAGGTTCTTAAGACTGTTAAGGGAATTGCCGACCAAACAACGCTTCTTGGATTCAATGCATCTATTGAATCCGCACGCGCCGGTGAATATGGTAAAGGTTTCGGTATTGTTGCGCAAGAAATCAGAAAGCTTACAACAAATTCAACGGAATCTTTAAAGGATGTCAATCTTATTCTGGGTGAAATAAAATTGTCCCTTTCACAAATTGCAGAAAAAGTCAGCGAAAATACTGTCGTCGCACATACACAGTCCGAGGAGATTCAAAAAATGAACGAAAGCGTCCTGCGAATCAAGAAAGAGATGGAAAGTTTGACCGAAAAGGATTGATTGAAATTGTTTCATAATAGCCGGTTGTATCAAAACATATAATCCATGAAAGAATTGCCACGGAAATTTAGCTTTGACTTACATTTGGACGCTCCTATGGCTGCGGAGCCGCATAAACACAAACACAAACAGTAGCGTAATCACTCCGCAGAGTACGATGGTTCCGCCCGGCTTTAGCCCCAAGTAATACGAGATTGTCAAACCGGAAAGTGTAAACAAAATTGCAAAGCCAATTGACCACAGCACTGTTTTCTTGTAGCTTTTTGCCACCTGCATGGCACACGCAACCGGAACCACCATCATGGAGGATACAATCAGCGCTCCCACTGTCCGC
>DAMDEB010000010.1:22631-26647 GCA_032090075.1 Caproiciproducens sp. | reverse complement strand
ACGGCAGTCAGCAGTGTAAAAATGAAATTCACGAGTCGGACTGGAACCCCAGCCAACTTGGCAGATTGTTCATCGAATGAAATATAGAACAGTTCTTTGTACAGTATGATAAATGTAATCAGCACAATGAAGCTGATTACGATTACAAGTTGAAGTTCAAAATCACTGATAGCAACAATGCTGCCAAACAAAAAACTGTTAAAGCTTTGTGCGTTCTGTACGAAACCGGACAGTACGCCCGCCAAACCAATGCCCGCCGACATAATAATTGCGATTGACATTTCAGAATACTTTGGGATTTTTTTACGGATGGCGTCAATACCGAACGCGGCCAGGGTACAAGCAGCCACCGCGCCCAAAATAGGATTGAAATTAAAAATAAGACCTGTTGCAACGCCGGCCAAAGAAGTGTGGGAAAGTGCGTCGCCTACCATGGAAAGGCGCTTCAGCACCACAACTACGCCGATGCACGGAATAATGATAGCAAGCATGATTCCGACAAGAAAGGCTCGCTGCATAAACTCATATTCAAACATCATGTTTTTCCTCCAAAACCCCATTATGGTCGATGCAGATTACTCGCTTTGCCAAGCGGGATACCCGTTCGATGTCGTGTGTGACCATCATAACAGTAATATGACTTTCGCGGTTTAACTTTTCCAAAAGGGCATAAAGCGCTTCAGAGGCGTTAAAGTCCACCCCCGTGGTCGGTTCATCCAGCAGCAAAATCTGCGGATGGTTTATTAAGACGCGCGCAAGCATGACACGCTGCTGCTGCCCGCCCGAAAGCTCACCGATCATCCGCTTTGCATAATCCTGCATGCCAACTGTTTCCAAAGCCTGCTGAACCAGTACTTTATGCTTTTTTGTTGGAAAACGCAGAAAGCCAATCTGTGCAAACAGGTTGGCTTTTACAATTTCTTCTACTGTCGCCGGGAACCCGGCAGCAAGCGAGGAACTATTCTGCGGAATATAACCGATTTTATAATACTCTTTGAATTGAGCTATGTTTTTGCCAAACAGCAGGATACTTCCAGAATCTGGTTTGAGAAGGCCGAGCATCAGCTTTAACAGCGTGGATTTCCCCGCGCCATTAGAGCCAATGATCCCGACAAAATCACCGTGCTCAACCGATAGGCTGATATGGCTGAGCACACTAACATTCTCGTATCCAAAGCAAAGATCCTTTATTGTAATGATTTTCATCTTATTTTAGTGCTTCCTTTAACGTTTGCAAATTTTGCTTCATTACTGAAACATACTCCAATCCCTTTGACTGTTCTTCATCGGTCAACCCTTCAAGAGGGTTGAAGGTTGCAGTTTTTGCAACCACTGCCTTTGCAATGGTTTCGGAAACCTTCGGACTGACCAAGTCCTCGAAGAAAATGGTTTTTACCTTGTGCTCTTTTGCAAATTTAATAATATCGCTCATGCGTGCAGGGTCCGGTTCCGAGTCTGCGGTAAGACCTTCAATTGCAATTTGGTTCAGTCCGTAGGCTTTGCATAGGTATCCGAATGCCTGATGCGCTACAATAATATCTTTACGGGTAAATGAATCAGCCGCTGTTTTATACTCCTGATTCAGTTCATCAAACTGTGCGGCATATTTCGTATAATTGCTTTCATAGGTATCTTTGTTTGCCGGGTCGGCCTGTACAAGCGTATCCTTGATATTTTCCATTTCCTTTTTCGCATTTTCCGGGTTGAGCCAGACATGAGGATCGTACTTTGTGGTCGTTTCGCCCTCTTCAGCATGGCCGGCCATCAAGTCAAGATTCTTAGAAGCCTCCACGGTAACTAACTTTTTGTTTTGAAGTGAAGCTAATACTTTTTCCACCCAGCTTTCCATACTTGCACCATTGTAGACAAGCACATCCGCGTTTTCCAGGTTGACAATATCCGTCGTTGCGGGTTCCCAGTCATGTGGTTCCGTTCCGGCCGGAACAAGGTTTTTCACGTCGATTTTGTCACCGCCGACTTTTTTGGTAAAGTCATACATTGCGTAAAAACTGGTGTACACCTTTAGTCTTTTACCAGATGTGGCTTGGTTTACATTTTCACTTAACGCCTGACTTGCGGATGACCCCGTTTTGTCCTGCGTTTGTTCTGAACCTGATTTACAGGCGGTTAGCACGCCAAGCGCTATGATGCAGACAAGAATTAGTGATATTGATTTTTTCAATTTTTGAATCTCCCTCAGAATATTTTAATTGCGAATCATTTGCATTTATATTATACCCGATCTCCTGATTTGTCAATATCAAATGCGAATGATTTGCAAATTCAAAAAACATAACGACATAAAATTTAAATAAAAAAGGCAGCTTAGACGAAATGTTCAAGCTGCCTTTTTGGCTTGCACGGTAAAAATGATGTCATTCCTGTACATTCCACGCTTACAGCAAAAATAATGATAGCCCTCACATCAACATTTGCAAATGCATTCGCACTGAGCGCTTCAGTATTAAATAAAGATAAAGACATAATAGACAGCCCGGCAGTTGCAATCAGGGAAACGATGGCAGGTCGCAGTCCTTCAAACACACCTTTTACAAGCTTCATATTTCGGTATTTAAAATAATAGTGACCAACAATCAAAGCCAGAATAGCCGTTGGCAATGAACAGCCGATGGTGGCAACAACTGCACCCAAAGGCCCCGCTAATTTTATTCCGACAAAAGTTGCGGCATTTAAAGCAATTGGTCCCGGTGTCATTTGGGATATCGTGATCACATCTGTAAATTCTTTAAGTGTCAGCCAATGATTTTCAGTCACTACTTGTTGTTGAATCACCGGTAGAACTCCATAACCGCCGCCAAAACTAAAAAGACCAACCTGCAAAAAGCTCCAAAGAAGTTTCCAGTAAATCATGACTTGCTAACCCCCCTACGGCTTTTAATAAATGCGATCACTCCGCCAAAAGCTCCGCAAACGAGAATCATCCAAATCACACTGACATTCAAAAAATATACAGCGCAAAAAGACGCCACCATGATACAAATTGAAAGAGCGTTCTTAGATTTAAATACTTTTAAGCCATCGGTAATTACAACATCTGCGATAATTGAAACAATACCGGCTTGCATGCCTTTCAGCACAGCGTTTACAACCGGATTTGTTTGGAAAGCCTGATAAAACATGGATACCACTGATAATATAGCAAAGGGCGGCAGCAATGTAGACAAAAGCGTAATCACAACTCCGGGTAATCCTGCCAAACGATACCCAATCAACACAGAAGCGTCCACGACCATTGGCCCGGGCAGAGACTGTGATATTGCTATAATATCTAACATTTCATCTTCTTCCATCCAATGTAATTCATCAACAAATTTCTTTCTCATTAGAGGGACAATGACGTAACCTCCACCAAACGTAAACGTGCTGACAGAACATGTAGATAAAAACAGTTTTTTATAAAACTTAAAATCTTTGTTCAATTTAAATCCTCCGGAATTTTTATAAGTTTATTATAACCTTATTATTTTTTTATTTAAAGCTATATTGCATTTTTATAATTGAGAATCAATAACATATTTCATTTTCCGGTCTTCATCCCGCTCAATTTAATGCAAAAAAATGGGGCAGCCAACATCTTTTGTGTGGCTGTCCCGATTTTTTATGGGCCTATTTTACGCCAATGCTTTACTTCTCCGCTTAAAAGTTAGTATATCTGCCGACATCCGCGGATTGCGTTGTCAAGATGCTCGTCGGTGCAGCGCCGGGCACCTTCACGGTCACGCGCTATAATGCACTCCGCAAGGCAAAGCGTACTGTCGTAGAGCAAATCCATACCGTAGCGGCGGCAGAACTGCAGCCAAAGCTGGGTAACAACTGGCTTAAAAGAAATATAGATAAGCGGCAGAATGCTGTTGCTGCCAACAACAGCCAATTCATGATGAAAGGCAAAAGTCGCTTCAACTGCTTCGTTAACCGCACCGGCGGCTCCAACATTGGATACAAGGCGCTGAAGTCGGTCCATATCCTCATCCGTTGCCGTCTCGATAGCGGCGTCC
>DAMDEB010000010.1:12389-22621 GCA_032090075.1 Caproiciproducens sp. | reverse complement strand
CCGTCGCCAAATGTTCCAAGGCGCGGCGCACTTCCAGAATCGAACGGATTTCAGAGCGGCCAAGCGTTTCGCTGTGGTATTCCATAATCGCGTTCAATGTACTGATGTTGCCGTTACGGCCGTAATCCGCCACGAAGGTTCCCTGCCGCGGGCGTATTTCAAGAAAGCCCTGCCGCTCAAGCTCCACAAGACCGCTGTTGACCACGGCCCGGCTGACCTGCATCTGCTGTGCAATCTCTCTTTCCGGCAGTAGTCGTGTACCGACCGAAAGCTGCCCTGATAAAATGTTCTCACGAATCTGGTGAATGAACATCTCCTTGAGGCTGGGCGCACTAAGCTTTTCAAATTGCATGGTAAGCATCTCCTTTGTGGTCGTGGTATGTCCAAGACCAGAATCATTTTACCATATATTATAGCTGGATTCAAGAGATTTTTTTAGATATAATATCAATTATTTATTGACATCATTGCATTTTTATGGATATTTGTTATAATATTATCATATGTATGAAAGGTTGGATAATTATCTGGCAATACCACAATTTTGGTCTGGACTCCAAACTTTCGCCTTCATACAAGAGGGAGCATGAAATAATGAACGGATTTAAAGTACTGCAGGTCAAGCAAAGTATTTTTGCAGACAATGACCGCCGGGCTGAGGAGCTTAGGCAGGAACTGAAAAAGCAGCGGGTCTTCCTGCTCAACTTAATGTCGAGCCCCGGCGCGGGCAAAACGACCCTTCTGTCCCGCACGATTGAGGCATTGGACGGAAAGTTGAAAGTTGGTGTGATGGAGGCGGACATTGACTCGGATGTGGACGCGCGCACAATTGAAAGCTTTGGCGCAAAAGTCATTCAATTACATACGGGCGGCATGTGCCATCTTGACGCCGACATGACGCGGCAAGGTCTTGAGGCTCTCGAGACCGACGACGTGGAACTCGCAATTCTTGAGAATGTGGGCAACCTCGTCTGCCCGGCAGAATTCGACACCGGTGCAGTCAAAAACGCGATGATTCTCTCCGTGCCGGAGGGCGATGACAAACCGCTCAAATACCCACTGATTTTCTCTGTATGCGACGTAGTCCTCATTAATAAAACCGATGTTCTTCCCTACTTTGATTTCAACATGGAAAAATGTGTCGCCAATATCCGGATGCGCAACCCGAAGGCGAAAATTATTCCTGTCTGCGCTCGCACAGGCGAAGGGGTTGACATGTGGGTCAGCTGGCTGCGTGATGAGGTCTCTGTATGGCTGAAAGCTTAAACGGATTCTAATGAAAAATAAAAAGAAGGGAAGCGACATAATGGCAGAACTAAGACCGAAAATCGTTAAACTGGCAAAGATGGTGGGCGGCATAGCCGGCGCGATGAACAAAATTGATGAAGATGCTCCCGAATATTATTCGCTCAACGCCGTAGTAACTGACGAGATGGCTGATGTGGCATTATCGATTGGACTGCGGCAGCCTCGCACTCTCGAATACATTGTCGAGAAATGCGGCAAATCCAAGGAGGAGACCCAAGCGCTGCTGACGAAGCTGGCAGAAACCGGCGTATGCAAGGTATGGACAGACAAAGAGGACGGCAAGGATCGTTACTTTGTCAACATCTTTGCACCCGGTATGCTTGAGATGATGGTGAACAACCGCGAGCAGCTCGCTGCCCACCCTGAACTTGGTAAATCTTTTGAGGAATATACCCGCAGGCGTCTCGCACCGATGGCAGCGCTTTTCCCGGAAGGACTTGCCATGATGCGCGTCCTCCCCATCGAAAGTGCAGTCAAAGATGTGCCCGGCACAAAGCCATGGGAACATCTCTCCTACTATCTTGACAAATATGACATTTTCAGCGTGTCGGACTGCTCCTGCCGCCAGTCACGCCGTGTACTGGACCAGGGCTGCGGTCATTTAGAGAAGGATATTTGCGTTCAGATGGGTACCGGCGCAGAGTATTATATCCGCACCGGCCGCGGGCGACAAGTCAGCCGTAATGAAGTCGAAAATATTCTAAAATTTGCCGAGGACAATGGCCTGATGCATCAGATGCCCCAAACGGACGGGCTTGGCGAATCCGCGGCAATGTGCAACTGTTGCTATTGCTCCTGTTTTTCCATGCGCCTCGCGACGCTTTTTAAAACGCCGGACGCGATTCGCTCCAATTTCAGCGCTGTGGTCGACCCCGAAAAGTGCGTGGCCTGCGGCCAATGTGTTGAAAACTGCCCCACCAACACACTGAAGCTTGGCCAGCGTTTGTGTGCCAAACAGCCTCTGCCCGTACAAACATCGCGCACAGCACGCGACCATGTCTGGAATAAAAAAAACTGGGACAACGACTACCGAGAAGACCGTGAAGATGTCGCCGATGAGGGTACATCCCCATGCAAGACTGTCTGTCCGGCACATATCGCCGTTCAGGGATACATTAAACTGGCGGCACAGGGACACTACAGCGAAGCACTTGAACTAATCAAAAAAGAAAACCCCTTCCCCGCCGTCTGCGGCCGCATCTGCCCGCACGACTGCGAAAGCGAGTGTACCCGCGGCGATATTGACGAGCCGATTGCCATTGATGAAATCAAGAAGTTCATCGCCGACAGGGAGCTCGACGGTTCTGCCCGTTACATCCCACCCATGCGCTACCATCTGGGCAATCGCGTCGCTGTCATCGGTGCAGGCCCGGCGGGACTTTCCTGTGCATATTACCTCGCTATCGACGGCTATCGCGTTACTGTCTTTGAAAAGCAGGAAAAATTGGGCGGTATGCTCGCGTTGGGAATTCCTTCCTTCCGACTTGAAAAGAATGTGCTGAATGCTGAAATTGATGTGCTTCGTGAAATGGGAGTCGAATTTAAAACGGGTGTGGAGGTCGGCCGCGATATCACGCTTAATGCGCTGCGCAGCGAAGGCTATGAGGCATTCTACCTTGCCATCGGCGCACAGGGCGGGCGCAAACTTGGGGTTGAGGGTGAGGCCGCCGAGGGTGTCATTTCCGGCGTCGATTTTCTGCTCGAAGTGAATCTTGGGCACGACGTAAAACTTTCGGGTAAGGTTATCGTCATCGGCGGCGGCAACGTGGCCATTGATGTGGCACGCACCGCGACATGCGTAGGAGCTGATACCGCCGCCCTCTACTGCCTTGAGAGCCGTGAAGAGATGCCCGCGCTTGACGAAGAGATTGAGGACGCTGAAAAGGATTCCGTTATATTCAACAACGGATGGGGTCCAAAACGGATTCTCACTGAGAACGGAAAAGTGACCGGCGTAGAGTTCAAGCGCTGCGTTTCCGTCTTTGACGGGGAGCATCACTTTGCTCCGAAGTACGATGAGAACGATACTGTCACCGTTGCGGCGGACACGGTACTGCTCTCGATTGGCCAGTCGATTCAATGGGGCGATTTGCTTACGGACAGCCGTGTACAGCTCGGCCGGGGCAACACCGCAAAAGCTGACGGTTTTACACTTCAAACAGACGAACCGGATATTTTTGTGGGCGGAGACTGCTGCACAGGCCCTAAATTTGCCATTCACGCCATCGCTGCCGGAAAAGAGGGCGCGATTTCAATTCACCGTTTTGTGCAGCCCGGCCAGACTCTGACGTTAGGCCGCGACCGCCGGAATTATCACGCCTTCGACAAGGCCAACATTGCCATACCGCTTCTCAGCTTTGACAACACCCCGCGCCAGCGTGCCGGGCATTCTCCGGATAAAAAGGGAAGCTTTGCGGACGACCGCATGACCTTTACGGAAGAACAGCTGAAAAAGGAAACCGAGCGCTGCCTCGGCTGCGGCGCGGTACAGGTGGACAGCTATATGTGCGTAGGATGCGGTATGTGCACGACAAAATGCAAGTTCGATGCGATTCATCTTGAGCGTACTCATGACACAACCCCCGGCACATATGAAAAACTTCCTGTGAAGATTGCCGCAAACGCAGTCCGGCGCAGTGGAAAAATTGTCGCCGCTTCAGTGAAAGAACGGTTCGGGAAGGACTGATTTCATGCATGAATTGGGTATTCTCAGTGCGCTTGTTCAAACCATGGAAGGAATCATGCGGGATGAAGAACTGACCGAAATCGAGAAGATTGTCATCGAGGTAGGTGAGCTTTCCGGCATTCTCCCACTCTACTTAGAAAAGTGTTATCCCGCCGCCGTCTATAAAACCTTTATGGAAAAGACGGCGCTCGAACTTGTCATTGTGCCGGGTATTGTCAATTGCCGCGGCTGCGGATTAACTTTCAACGCCGCGGAAAACGATTTGCGCTGCCCCGACTGCGGCGGACAAAATCTGGAGATTCTCAGCGGCAACGATATGATCGTCAGGGAAATCGTCTGCCGATAGTCTCAATGCAGTGTAATATTTTAATTATTGAGGAGGAATTAAATGTGTTTGTATTTTATGAAGGCATTCCCACCGTATTGGTACTTCTCGTCTGGATCTGCGTATTTGCGAGCCTGTTTTTACTCAATGAGGTAGGCCGCCGTTTCAAATGGGTCGGTTTCTGCTTTTTTGTGGTGCTGCCCATTGTACTGACCGTCCTATGGCTGACCGTTTTCCGCAATAGTGCTTATATGGACTGGTTCCATCTTGCAAAGGTCTATTCTTCAACAGCAGGCTGCATCGGATTCTGGTGCATCCGCCATGTCAAAGGCCTTTCCAAAAACAAGATTGCTCTTTGCTTTCCGCCGCTTATCCTCGCCGTCAACATCTGTGAGGCTGTGTTGCGCGACTTTGAGATCGGCCGCTACACTACTCCTGTTGTTGAATACTCCAATAACCAGATTCAGTATTACATAGGCGGCGCATGGAACTATATGAACGGAATCGCGGGTATCCTCAACATCATCACCATTACCGGCTGGTTTGGTATCTGCATTCGCGCCGTCACTGCGAAGGACAAGAGCCGCGACATGCTTTGGCCTGATATGCTTTGGTTCTGGATTATCGCATACGACCTCTGGAACTTCGCCTATACCTACAACTGTCTGCCCACCCACGCGTGGTATTGCGGCTTTGCGCTGCTTCTCGCACCCACGATTTGCGCATTCACGCTCGGCAAGGGCGCGTGGCTCCAGCATCGCGCGCAGACACTGGCACTGTGGTGCATGTTTGCCCAGACTTTTCCGACTTTTCAGGACGCAGGCCCATGGATGGTGCAGTCCACCGCAAGTCATTCCATCGCGCAGGCAGCTATCAAACAGGGACTTGTTGCGTCGAACGGCTACTCAATGAGCGTCGCTCCCGGAATCTACACGGTCCCGGCTGCATCCCCGAGCACTACAGTGCTCTTTATTGTCAGCCTTCTTGCACTGCTCGCCAATGTGGCGGTTTTTGTCTACATGATTGCGCATATTGCTAAGACAAAGCGCAACCCCTATACCGCAGAGCTTTATACCGACCTCGCCGCTCACGGTAAGATTAAAAGCCTTGCGGAGATTCATATTGCAAGAAGCGCCGTAAAGAAAATGAAAAACTCAGCTGTTGGGTGACTTAAAAAATACATCATCTGTTCCGTTGGTATTCCCTTTTTTAAATATCCTGTATTTGTATGCTGCATCTTGTGCCATTTTTATAAGGATCCGGTTTGAACGCCGGATCCTTTTTTTATGCGAATATACAAAGATAATTCATCCATAAAATGATCATCAAACGTAACATTTACAGAATCTTTATATCCCGCATTGATTCTTAACGCCATAATTATACGCTATATGTTAAGATTAAAAAAGAAAGAGGGATATGTATGAAATTTTTTAACAGGGAAAAAAGCGATACCGTTATCATTGTTGGGTGCGGACGCCTTGGTGCTGATTTAGCAATTACCAGTTCCAACCAAAAACAAAATGTTACTGTGATTGATATAGATACATCTGCTTTTAATAATCTGCCCGAGAGTTACCGTGGATTTTCCATTGAGGGTGACGGTCTGGATATGAATACTCTTGAAACAGCCGGAATTCTCCGTGCCAATGTACTGGTCGCCGCAACGGATGATGACAATGCAAATCTTATGATCGCACAGATCGCAAAACGACATTATAAAGTTGAGCTTGTTGTCGCGAGGATTTACGACGAGTCTAAGCGAGTGTCGTGTGATAAGATGGGTATTGAAACGATCTGCCCGGTCTTGCTCTCACTCAGTGAGGCTCAGAAAGTAATATTTAGTGCAAAGGAAGAGAAGGCCGTATGAAGATCTTACTGGTAGGCGGTCATCAGGAAACTCGGTTTCTGACTAAAACATTGAAACTTAAAAATTATGATGTTACGGTTGTTAATGAGGACCAAGCTTTGTGTTGTATGCTTGCGGATGAGTACGAGGTAGCCGCAGTCTGTGGTGACGGCACAAGTCCCAACATACTCCGGAATGCACACGCCGATCAGATGGACCTTGTTGTGGCATTGGGTCATAAGGATGCGTCCAACTTACTAACCTGCCAAATATCAAAAAATCAGTTTCATGTTCCCAAAACGATTGCAATGGTTGCCGACCCTAACAACGAGCCAATATTCAGAGATCTTGGCGTTTACCGGTGCATCAGCACAACGCATTATCTGATGGAAATGATTGAGCAGGAATCCATCGCAGACAGTATCAGTCATTATCTTCAGATTGAAAATGGGCGGGTAGCCATCTTTGAGGTGGAAATCAATGAGCAGTCCAGGGTAGTTAACCAAAAGCTATGGAAGATTGGTTTACCGCCACAGAGCATTATCAGTTGTATCATTCGAGGGGAACAAACAATTATTCCCGAAGGAAACACCGAGTTGAAAATAAATGACAAAGCCATTGTCGTTTCAGCTTCGGACGCAATGGACAAGGCGATGAATATTTTGACCGGACAGTGAATTTCCCGCTGTTCGCTGATGAAAACAGATACATAAAAGGCATTCTCTAATCGATTAGAGAATGCCTTTTCCTTTTGTTTGAACTATTTATTGATAGGCAGTTTTATTGCTCTATGGTACTCTTGCGGACTTTTCGGTAATAAAAGAAAAACAGCAGCGCTGCAATCGGTACCAAAACCGCGGCAACGATCAGCTTTTGGGATGAAATTTGCTCTGCTATCGTGTTTCCTTTCGCAGCAATTTCAATGGTTTCACTGTGAATATCCGCTTCACCGCCGTGCTCCTCACACGCTCGGTGGAATATGCCTGTAATTCTCACCGTATCGCCCTTATGTTTGTAGTCACCAAAGTTAGTAATCTGTTTTGCATCCGATGTTTTTATCCAAATTCCAATTGCGTTCGTATTGTCATTAATGTTAACCCAGAAGTATTCCCCCCGGTTCATCATTTCGCCGATTGCTTCCCCCTGCACGGTGACTTCTTTGTTGTCCAGTGCTTTTGCATTTTCAATCAGGTTGTTAATATCTGTTTTTTGTGCGGCGTACACATTTAGCGAAAAAATAACAATGAGTATAAGAATCAAAATACAGTTTTTATAGATTTTGTGCATAGTTTTTTTATCCCTCCGGCCACATAACCAAACAATGCAAAAACGGAAAGGAATTCCAGTCTTCCCATATACATGGCGATAATATAATAGATTTTCATGACTGTAGGCATGGCCGGAGACGTTACCCCAATGGAAAGTCCGACATTCCCGGTTACGGAAGCGGCCTCAAATGCAGAACTTGCCAGCGGATAACCATAAAAAGTGCCCATCATGGTGCCAATGCCAAACAATACCAAATAGCAAATAATAATCAATGAAGACGACTTTACAACGCTGTCGTTCAGCAGCTGATCTTTAATATGATGGAACTTAAAGGCTTTCCGGCTCCTTTCGGAATACAGGAGCTTTTTAACATCCATGATTAATCCCCTGAAGACGATGCCCACACGAAGTCCCTTAAACCCGCCCGCTGTGGAGCATGCGGAACCGCCGATCAGCATGACGACAATCATGATTAAAATGCCAAAATCTCCCCATTCCAGCGCGAACTGGCGTGCGTATACGCTGCCGAATCCTGTGGTTGTGTGCGCGGAAAGAACATTGTAAACGATTCTTCGAAAAGCCGAAATAATATCCGGGTAAACATGTGCTTTGGAAAGGCTGTAAACAGCCAGCGTACATGCAATAAAGGAAGTAATGAAAAAGCTTTGCGTTTCAATATTCTTAAGCAATTCTTTGCGTTTTCCCTGCCAGATGGCATAGTGCAATCCAAAGTTGAAGGAACCCAGTATGAAAATTACAATGGTAATGGTTTCATATGACAAGCTGTGATAATACATTATATTTTGCGTCATAGGCGCAAATCCACCCGTACTCCACGCTGACTCAAAAATATAAAGTGCATGTAGAAACGCTGAAACAGGCTTTAGCCCAATAGCCATTCCATCAATCCACAGGGCCGTAGTTCCCACAGTTAAATAAATCATGCTGATTTTCCAGATGATTCTTGCGGTGCCTTTTACGTTTGGCACCAGCTCAATATCTTTTGCTTCGCCAACGTAGAGCCGGTAAGCGCCGCTGGTTTCCCTTACCATGATCGTAAGGGCCAGAACAACCATTCCCTGACCGCCGATGAATGTAAGCATGTGACGCCACATATTAAGGGCGCTGGAAAGATGATCCAGATTCTGCGTCATCACCAACCCGGTTGTGGTAAATCCGCTCATTACATCGAAGCAGGCGTCCAGCACAGAACCTAAATGTCCGCTGAGGCAATAAGGAATGGCACATAGAATCATCAGCACAAACCAGGAAAAGGCTGCTATGACAAAACCGTGCTTCCACTGAATGTTTGCCTTGTTCTGCTTAGTACGCCAACCGATTCCCGTCAGTACAATTCCTACTATCGTAGAAATAGCCATGCTGATCAAAAAATCGAGGACGGCACTCCATTCCGTAAATACCAAAGCGGTCAAAACGGGAATTATCATCAGCAGAGCGGTACAGAGCACAACGTAGCCGGTATAATAACTAATAATTTCAAAGCTGTTTACTGCGTTGGTGCGAAGTTTCATCGTCGTCACCTCATAATAACTGCGGTAACGATCAAAATAAGCCCCGTATAAATCAACGTGCCAAGCAGTTCGGCAATAAGCCCTTTTATTTCATTTGTTTTACGCTGCATATTATCTTCTCCTGTTATGTAAGCGATTCATTAAATCAGCTAAAGTAGAGTGGTTTGTGATGAAAAGTACCCTGTCACCGTCCTTGATTTCCGTGTCACCCCTCGGATAGATCATTTTCTCATCCCGCACCACTGAGGTTATTACACATTCAGCAGGCAACACAAGATCTTTCACCTTGCAGTTGCACCAAGGACCTTTGCTGTCGACCAGCAGCTCCACCAAAATTGCCGAACCGCGTTCGAAAGTTTGGATGATATGATATTCCTCTTTGTCAAGCTCACTCTCGATTAGATTGGCAATCACTTCCGTACTGCACACGATTTGATTTATGCCAAGCGCTTTGAACATTGAAATGTTTTTGGGGTTGTTAACACGAGCAATTGTTTTTTTCCCACTGTTACTGATTTTAGCAATCTGGCAAATGACCAGATTTTCTTCGTCCGTGCCCGTGACAGCCGCCACAATTTCCGCGTCTTCAATCCCCGCATCTTTCAGAACTTCCAAGTCGGTTCCGTCCCCGCAAATTACATTGCCGTTCAGTTCAACGGCAATGCGCGAACATGTTTTATCATCGCGTTCAACAAGTGTGACCTGGTAGCCTCGTTCCTTTAGAGTTTTCAGCAGATTATAGCCGATTTTTCCTCCGCCGACAATTATTGTTTCCATAGCGGCACCTCCTTGGCAAGCGATTTCACCAATCGATCTTTGTTCACTTTCAGGACGGTGCAGATGATTCGGTCGCCAGGCTTAATTCTCTCTCCCGGTTTGGGCAGTGAAAGACTTCCGTCGCGAATAACTCCGGAGATAATACAGGAATAATCTGTTTCAATTTTATTCACCACTGGAATATTCTTTTTATTCACCAACAATTCGATAATTTCATAGTCCTTGTCAGGAGATGAAAGAATTTCCATTGTTTTTATTGCCAGGCGATTTTTCAAAATATTAACACCAAGCTGCACAGGACTGATTGTTTCAATATTCAGTTTGTCATAGATGTATTTTCGACTCGGGTCATTTACTCTGGCAACAACTTCAGGCACATGATAAATTTTCTCGGCAATCAGTGACACAGTAATATTAATATTATCATCTGACGTTACAGCCAAAAGAGCATCCGCTTGTTCAATTCCGCCTTCCACAAGATTATCG
>DAMDEB010000010.1:8683-12379 GCA_032090075.1 Caproiciproducens sp. | reverse complement strand
GAATCCGCTGCCCATTGAACCCACTGCCTAAAGTTTCCAATCTGTCTGAATCACGGTCAATAATGCAGATGTCATGGCCATAATCTGACAACTCTTGCGCAAGATTGCTGCCAAGTCTTCCACACCCAATTACAATTACATACATACGTTGTGTCATATCTCCCTATATAAAATTCACTAATGAATTTCTGTCTTACGCTAAATGTTATCATTCTTTTCATTAAGATGGTATAAGGATGAGATAAGGCGCATTAATTCTTTGTTAAGATTGAAATAATATCATAAGGTCTCGATTTACAAAAAAATCTCCCGGTGTAATAAAACACTGGGAGGTTTTTAATATTCATAATCCTATTCGTCGGCAAAACGGTAACCGATTCCTACCTCGGTAATAATATAGCGCGGTTTTGCCGGGTCTTTTTCCAGCTTCCTGCGAATGTTTGCCATAAACACTCTTAGGGACTGCGTGTCGCTTTCCAAATATGAGCCCCAAACTTCCTTAATAATATAGCTATGGGTCAGCACTTTTCCGGCATTCCTAATTAGAAGAGCCAAAACATCGAATTCCATAGGAGTAAAATGAATTTCACTTTCGGACAGCAGCACTACGTGTCTCTCAAGATTCACTTCCAAGTCACCGACCCGGTAAATATCCTCAGCACGGTTTTCTTCCTTCTTATTGATCCGTCTCAAAATCACACGCAGTCTTGCCAGTAATTCATTGATACTGAATGGCTTGGTAAGATAATCGTCGGCCCCCGCATCAAGTGCTTCAATTTTTTCTGAATCTTGATCGCGCGCGGAAACTACAATAATCGGCATATCGGAAAAAGATCGTACCTGTTTGATAATATCCAGACCATCCATGTCCGGAAGACCCAAATCAAGAATCATGATCTGTGGATTCTGGGCGACGATCAAATTGATCGCTTCTTTTCCGGTAGTCGCTTGAACAGAACGGTATTGCTTCGATTTTAATGAAAAACTAATAAAAGAACGAATTTGTTTATCATCTTCTACTATAAGGAACAGAACATCATCCGTCAATTCTCAACACTCCCTTGATATGGTAGCCAAAACCGGATGGTTGCCCCGCCTTCGGCATTGTTTTGCGCAAAAATCGATCCGCCGTGGGCATCGACAATTGATTTGCAAATTGTAAGTCCAAGCCCAATACCGTGCCTTGAATCCACACGCGTATGCTCTGCTCGATAAAACAGGTCAAAAATACGTGGAATATCTTCATCGGGGATTCCGGTGCCATGGTCGATTACACTGAACCATACTTTACGGTTTTCGGGGCGAATTTCAACGCAAATCTCGTTATCTAAAGTCGTATGCTTAACCGCGTTGTCAATCAGATTAATCAGCACCTGAACGATTAGTTTACCGTCCATTGGAACAAAAAGGACTTCGTCCGGAATTTTTACCGTTATTGTACGGTTCTCAGCATATTTAGAGGCACGCTTTACTGCTTCCGCAACGATCTCTTCTACGGCTTCCAACTGTATGTTTTGAATCATTTTTCCCTCTTCAATTTTTGTTAGGCTCAAAATATTCTCAACCATATGCGTAAGCCAGTTTGCGTCATCGTATATATCCTTTGCAAGCCTCCGGTTTTCTCCGTCGCTCAAATTATACTGTAATATTTCCGCAGCACCTGAAATCCCCGCCAGCGGCGTTCTCAGGTCGTGCGAGATGGCCCTTAGAAGATTACTCTTAAATTTTTCCCGCTCCGCCTGCGCTTCAATTTTCTTTTTTTCTTCAGTAAGACGTTCCCGCTCCATTGCAACGCAGATTTGCACGCTAATTGAATGCAGTTGCTTTATTTGATCATTTTCTGCAGTTATGGACTTCTCAGGGAAATAGATTACCCCGTATTTATTCGCCTGATTTGCGATGGGAAGAATGAATTTATCTTCTAATTTATCATCGATCTTTGCAGAAGAAAGTGTAAATACGTTTACTTTATGTTCTGAAATTGAATAATCATATTCGTTATTTGGTACTTCATTTTCGTCTAAAGTGATAAAACAAGTATTGCAGTCCATTAAATTGGAAATGCATCGAACCGAAACGGAGGCTACTTCCGTAACCCCGGAGGCTTTAGCCAGCGAACTTGTAATTTGATAGAGCATCCTTGTGAGTTCTTCGCTTTTACTTGCCGCTGTTGAAGAATCCAGAATTTTACTGGTTAAGGTACTGGTTAAAAAGGAAGCCAGCAGCATAACAATAAACGCTGTAAAATAGTTTTTATTGTAAACATGCAGTGTATAGTAAGGTTCTGTAAAAAAATAATTAAAGCATAAAATATTTACGACAGATGCAATAAGTCCGTATACATAACCTCGTGTAACACGAGCGATGATTAATACGCAGAGAGTGTAAACGACAGCAATACTGATTTCAGAAAAACCAAGTTGACGAAAAGCCAAGGCAATTAAGGTAACTGCTGAAATAACCAGTGCAGTAATTGCAATCTGAGTGGGTATCGAATTCCATAATCTGTTTTTAATTTTCATTTATTTTCTCCGGACTCATAATTCCGACCTTAAAAAATCAGAATGATATGTAATCAGTAAAGGGCTTGCAGATGCAGATAAAAAAGCTGCTTAAGCTAAATTCATCGCCCCATTTATATACGCAATACTATGGATTCTCATACTACTCGTCTCATGCTAAATCCAACGCGCTTCGCGCTATAAAAATGTGATTTCACGTTTTAAATGGATTTTAGTATTACAATGATCATCCACTCGCTTTTCATTAATTATAGCTTGTTTAACTGGCGCTTGCAATAGAAGTTTAAACAAGCCATACCGCCTAAACTATTACCGGCTTATGGACCTTTAAAATCTTTTTCGATACCAAAAAGCGTTTCATGGGCTCATTTACAGAGCTCTTAGGCGCTGAATTTTTTCCGTAAGACATAATGAGAGGTGGATAAAAATCCACCCCCTCATTATGCCTAATAATTCAAATATTACTGTTTGCTTTCTTTAAATTCGGTTTTCAGCTTTTCCTGTATCAAATTAACATTGCTCATCAAGCGTGGATCTTTGGGACTAAGTGCAAGAGCCGCTCTGGCGTGGGCAAGCGAACTTTCATACATGCCAAGCCAATAGCAGGCAATTGAACATAAGTCATCAGGCGTGTAATCCCACGCAAAAGCTTCGTTAACGTATCTCAATGTTTTATTTTTTATTTTTAATGCTTCCGTTGTGTAAAAATATTCTGCCGGCCAATCTTCTTCATTGTATGCAATTTGGGATAATTCCATATACGGTTCACGCAAAAAGGGGGCCTCCGCAATGGCTTTGTGCAGCCATCTTTTCTGCTCATACGTATTCCCCAACGCCCCGTATGATCTTGCAATGAACCGCATGGAGGCGGAACGCTCTTCGTCCCAGGAAGAAATGGACGGGTCAAGATATTTTTCTAATGTTTCAATGCATTTTTCCCAGTGCCGTTGGAACATATACTCTCTTCCGAGATAATGAAGATTGCGTACATCATTCGGGTTTTCTTTTACCGCGAGTTCCAAAAGAGGAAGGTTAAAGCTTCGGTCTTTTGTGGAGTCTGGAAAATGATTATAGACAAGACCTTTAATGAAAACCTGCTTTTCTTCACCGGGTCCGGTGTATTCCAGTATCTCATGGGTAGGGTAAATCCAGTGAAAATCATGCCGTGCATGGA
>DAMDEB010000010.1:0-8619 GCA_032090075.1 Caproiciproducens sp. | reverse complement strand
CAGGAGTACCATCTGCATTAAAGCTCCAATTATACAGATATAGTCCTCTTGTAGTATCTTTTTGCCACGCATTTTCCAGTTTTTCTCTCCAGCCAAGTTCAATCACATCATCCAAATCGGAAGAAACGCAAATATCAACATCGTCCGGAATAAATTCGAGGCAATAATTTCTGCTGTAATCAAATCTGAAAGGATTAATTTCATAGCCGTAAACAGTCGCTCCGCGCTGCCGCAGCTTTTCAATGGTATTGTCAGTTGAACCCGTGTCTACTACAATAACACTATCAGCCTCACTTACATGATCCATCCAACGATCAACAAACTGTTCTTCGTTTTTACAAATTGCATATGCACATATTTTATACCGACTCAATTTACCGCCTGCTTTCATTTAAGTATAAGTGTTCCACAACTGAGCAACCAAATTTGTTCTCAGTTGTGGAACGATATTCCATTAGAATTGGATAATATTCATTGCCCGAGTTAATGCTTGTGCACTTGTAACAGTAGTTCCAGTAACTGTAATGAAAATTTCATAGGTGTGTGATCCCGCCGCTATAGGTGCATCGACCCAAGTCATATTTGGAATTTCGCCAAACACACGACTTGAAACTGCACTATTGTGCTCTTTTTCCACTGTAACGGAAGCGATTGGCAGTCCATCAGCATATAATTCATATAAAATTGTATACTGGAAAGCGGCTGCCGGTCCTATTGTAACTTCTACTTCAGCCATAGAATCTATTTTTAAAGATTGCCCAAGTGTAGTTAACACTGCAAGTGTTAACGCGAGAACCTGCGTTGAAAGTGGAAGTGGTAAGGCACTTGCAGTCTGTGTTGAACTGAGTGTGCTGCCGGCGCCGTCTACTCCTGTGGGACCTGTGGGGCCCGTTGGACCGATGGCTCCATCTGCTCCAGTGGGACCTGTGGGACCCGTTGGACCGATGGCTCCATCTGCTCCGGTGGGACCTGTAGGAACGATTATTTATGCGCCAAATATTACCAAAATTATTTCTATAATATTACAGTTGTGCAAGTGAGTGGCACAGTTGAGGCATTAATTTATAATCAACCAATTTTTTTGCATATATTAAACACTTCATAATCACGCAAAAACGCCGCTTGTTCGTAAGCGGCGTTAATTGCTTTAATATGCTTTTTAGGTTCAAAAGCATATTCGGATCCGAAAGTGTTTTTGCGTTCTTTTTGCAGTGCTGAATAAAAAGTATCTTAATAGTGAAACTATTGCACAGATGTCGTTTGCAAAGCTTTAAGCAGAATAGAAAAAGACCAGCCATGTACAAGCGTAATTGCTTACATGGCCGATCTTTTTTTTACGAATTATTCCGCCTTAGGTGCACGGAACTCATCTTCAACAGCTTCTTCCATATCGAAGTACATCGTCCTGCTTTCTGCGTCAAAAAATCCAGTGACCTTATAACGCATGTTTGGATTGCAAGAATCCTTCATAAGTGCTTTGACGGACTCAGTGAAATTCTTATTACTGGTACTGAGCGTCGTTGTCTGTTCGCTCTTAGACTTTGAAAACGGGGTGCTTTTTGCCTCGCTAACCTTGCAGGCACGAACGGCAAATACCTTATTTTCCGCACTTACGCAGTATTGAACATTCGCCGGATACCCCAAATCTTCCAATACTTTTTTTGTAAACGTGATGTTACTCTTATTGATATAGATATCAGGTGTTGCGTTTACGGTCAGATCGATGATGTCAAAATTAATGTTTTTAAAGTCTTTCATAATGGTATTCCTTTCATTTCGAGTCTTCTAACTCGTTTAGCGATTTTAATAGATTGATGAATTGACTGCGTTCTTCCTTGTCCCAAGAGGGGTCTATCAGATAGAAACCACGCAGTCGCCCGGATTTTACCCTTGCCACCACGAACTTTTTAGGCATATTCTTGATTTTGGCACGATGGCTGCTCCACTTTTTAGCAATTAACAGTTCCTGAGCCTTATCCCATTTGCCCCGTTCAATGATTGCGGGATGGCAGTTTTCCCAATGGTACTGTATCAGGATGTTGTCATTCTTCGCGGATTTGTGCGTCAGGAAGTCCTTTGTATAGCTTTTCTGATATAACACATCACCACAATACTTCTCGTTTGACAATATTCCCTTTATTGTACCTTGCCGCCAACACTCCATACCCTTCGGTGATGTAATCCCTTGTAGGGTCAGAGCATCGGCAATGTCCTGCGGTGAGGCACCTTCAAGAAAACTATCGTAAATATAGCGTACAATCTCAGCCTCTGCAGGTTCAATTTTGACCGCGCCCGCGTAATCACGATAATAGCCGATGGTGTTCTGAACGGCAAATTTGTACAAACCTTCATGCATTCTGTAGCGGATACCCGCTTTGATGGCTTCGCTTTTTTGCTGTGACTCCAGTTCAGCAAGCGCCGACAATATGGAAATCAACAGCTTATTCCTGCCATCCGATGTGTCAATGCCCTCCGTCTCAAAATTAACAGCAACAGGTGGGTTGAGGTCGCTCAGTATGCGGAGCGAAGTCAGTATATCTACAATATTTCGCCCGAATCGGCTGATGCTCTTTGTGAGTATCAAGTCGATTTTGCCGTGCTGTGCGTCCTCAATCATTTTCTGAAACTCTTTGCGCTTTGCAACAGAAGTACCGGAAATGCCTTCGTCTTTGTAAATTCGTGCAAGCTCATACCGTGGATTGCTTTCTATCACTTCGGTAAAATGCTGTACCTGCATTTCAAAGCTGCCGACTTGTGCTTCTTCTGCCGTGCTGACACGGCAATAGGCTGCTACGCGCAATTTCTTTGTGGATTGGTCTGCTGCGTCCTGCTTTGTAGGCATTATGACAGTAACCTTGCGCTCGCCGTTACGATTTTGCTGGATTGTGTCTCGCAACCGCATTCGCTCTATTTCCTTGTTGTTAACCGTTTCAACTTTCTGCCGCGCTTTTTCAATACGGTCTGCATCCAGCTTTTTTGCCATTTAAAACAGACCTCCAATTGACTTCACTTTCGTTTTCGGTGAGCATATAGCGACCATCTCCTTTCTGTGCAGCCATTCCGCTGTGTAAGCATATTTTTTATCTCCTTTGCGCTAAATTTATGAAAAATCGGAGAGCAGAAAAATTTGCCCTCCAATGATGCATAGCCCCCAAAAGGCAAAAAAATAGAGCAACAGAGTAAAAATTCTGCTGCTCCGGGTTGTACTTGACATTATAACGAATTGATGGTCTTGAAAAACTCATGTTATAAGCGTAACTTCTTGGCACTTGGCGTCTATCACTTTGACAACATTTCGTTGATGATGGTTATTTTATTGTTTGCCATTACAGCCCTTTTACAATCTCCATGAATCTGTCATATGAATACGCACCGGGGTAATCCGGCTGCTTGGTCTGAAAGACCATAAAATAGCGGAACTGCCTGTCTGTAACAGAATCCCATTTCTCGCCGATTTTCGCTTTTTCTTTTGACTCGTCATTGTCCAGATGGTCACCTTTTGTTTCTACCATCAGTATTCTGCCGCTGTTGGTCATTACAATGATGTCTGGGTATGCATGTATATGCCCGTTGATTTGAAAACCAAGACGTGAAATATTGCGATGCCACCATTTAATGTTATCAAGAGCTGATAGCTCCCATACGACCTTACGCTCATACTCGTTCATATCTTCTTCTGCGGTATATAGCGATTTTGGCACTGTCGAGGTGGATGATACGGGTGAGATAAAGGACGGCAGTTTATAACACGGCTGACAAGTGATAATATCCTGTTCCAGCCATTTGTCAAAAACAGTCGCGGAGTGCCGTGCAATCAGGACTTTCACCTTTTCTTGTATCTTAAGCACATATGGGTAAGGAGACTGTTCCAAATCAGATAATTGGTCTTCTGTCATGGTATCTATAACCCTGTCAACGTATTTTCGCAATTCTTTGTCATTCACACAATTAAAGGAGGACAGCTTTTTGCAAATAATGTCTTTACAATATCCGAGCCTCTTTTCAGATGGCTGCGCATTAAACCATTCCTTAAAATAAGTATTATCAAATCCTGTGATTTTCCATGCTCTCGGTTTTGCATCTTTTGCATCATCAACATCGACCCGCGCCAGTTCCGCAGGTGCTGTGGAAAAATCAATTTGAACATCCTTATCTTTCAGCGTAAAGCCCTTAGCCAGATTGTTCAGTTCCAATAAAGTATATTCTTCGTCAGAGAACAGGCTCGACCCCGCCTCAAGCATAAACTGTGGAAGTAGCAGGTCGGAAGCCTCCTGAGCAAATTCTTCATTCATGCGAAAACAGTTCATTTTTTCTCTCACCTCCTGCGGCGCTGCCGTAAAGGCGGATTCTTCCGAGGTCTCGATTTCTGCCTCGTATTCCACACTTTGTGTAACAGCGGCTGCAAGCAAATCATCATCCGTGATATTATCAGCGGATAGAGCACTTTCCATCTCCTGCATTGCAGTCTCTATTTTAGACTTTAGCGCGACAGTATCGACATCCGGAATATCGTCCGTATCTTCTGGTATGGCGGCAAGCTTTAATTGTTCTGCTGTGTTTGCGGGCGGCATGGTTTCTTCCGGGTCTAAATCCTTTGCACGATAGTCTTTGCTGCTGAATCCAGCACAATTAAGTCCATCCACAACCTTATCAAGAGTTCCATAAAAATCAGCCGATGAGGTCACAACATATGATAGGTTAAGCACTTTGCTGTCATTTGTTTTGGTATACGGCAGACGAAGAACACGTCCGAGAATCTGCTCCACGTCCACAGCGGAGGTACGGTTGGCAACCGTCGCAAGCACATAGGCAAATGGACAGTCCCAGCCTTCTTTCAGCGCGTTCACCGTAATGATATAGCGGATTGGGCAATCAGAAGACATCAAATCCACGTTTTTAAGCTCGTCCTTATCGCCCGTCTTAATGGCTATCTGAATTTCTGGTATGCCAATATCCACAAGAGTATTTTTGATTTTTTCATAGGTTGTGCTGTCTGCACTGTTCTTTGGCTGTGCCTGAAACAAAACAATTGGGCGGATATATCTGCCGCTTTTACTTTGCTCCTGCTTTGCCTGTGTTTCCAGCTTGGCACGGATACTGATAGCGTCCGAATACACATCGCTCTGGCTTTTGCGGTTATATACGATGACGGGCAGCTTTACCATTTCCTCTTTTTTGAGCTGAGCGGCGTCAACAAAAGATATAATATTGCTGCCCTTTTTAGGTGTAGCCGTCAAATCAAGGATAAATGCGGGATTAAAATCACTCAGCATTTTTATACTCAGATCTGATGTCGCGTGATGGCTTTCGTCCACAATAATAACAGGATTAAGCGACCGCACCACCTGTATCAGGGCGGTTTCATCCGTATCCGCAAGCAAATCGTCGGGATTTCCCATAGCATTTGCGAACTGCGCAAGGTTACCGTTTTCCTGATATGCTTTACGTCCATCCTTTTTGCTTGTACGGAAAGAATCGTAACTGAGAACAAAAACGGAAAGTTGTTCTGTAACGGCGGTCGGATTGAAATTCTGACCATTCAGCAGTTGCGTCTTCGAATATACCTCGACACGGTTTCCAAAATCCACATCAATTCTCTGACGATACGGATGCGCGGGGTTCGTGAGCGCGTTGTATGTCTGTGTCAATATCGCGTCAGACGGAACAAGCCACACAATCGCTCGTGCTCTCATATTTGGCATAGAATCAAATATGGGCTTTATGGCGCTCGCCGCTATGAATGTTTTACCGCCGCCTGTGGGCACTTTCAGGCACACATGAGGAACGCCTGAAATAACCGGGTTGTAGGGTGGCATTGCGTTCAGACCGACCATAACATTTTTTTCTTCCCACAGAGCTCGGTATGCCCCGGGAATACTTTGCTTTTCTGTTAGAAGCGCGAGAAAGCGGCGCAGGTCGCCTATGACGTTTTTCTGATAAGTCTTCAGTTCCATTTACTTCACGCTCCTTTACAGTCTTGCGATATCGCGCGGGATTTTCTTGAAGGTTATGTTGAGACATTTCAATTCTGTCTCCGAAAGCGTGCAAAGGTCGGCATAAATGATATAGCCGTCTGCCTTTTCACCTATCGTGGCAAGAAAAGCGTGGTCAAACGTTGTGACTTCGCTTTCTTCATAATAGAAGTAATATGCGGTAGCTTTATTATTTCCAAGATAGTATTTGTTATCGGCATCTTTGCAAGGTGGCAACGGCTCCTTCGTCTCCATGTAATAAACATATTCGCGAATTTTCTGCGTATCAACGCTCTCATTGAGGTTGCCGTCCGGCAAAAGCAGTGTTTCACCAAGCTCGTAGTAGCTGAAATCGCCGCCGGTGCCATCCACATCGGAATAGCCGTTTATAACGCGCTTCACCCGCTCAGCGGTTATGTTATCGGCATAATCCATCATTTCCACAATGATAAATTTACGGTTGCCGCCGTCTGCTTTATTCATATTTAATACCGCATGAGCTGTGGTACCGGAACCGGCAAAAGAATCAAGAATGATGGAATCTGGATCAGAAGCAATTTGCAATATGCGTTCTATTAGGCTCGTTGGTTTCGGTGTATCAAAAGGAGCCTTCCCACCAAATATTTCTTTTAGCTCATTCGTTGCCTGTCGAGTTGTACCTGCCTCTTCACCTAACCAAAAATTTTCAGGAACCTTTCCGTCCAAGTCTGCAAGATACAATTTATGTATTATATTGCTTTCATCTGCATTGAAAATGATTTCACCAATATCAATTTTCGCTTGGAGAGTTTCTTTGCTCCAGCGCCATCCTTTTTCCGGAGGGGCAATAGTTTTCCCACTTGGAGTAGTAATGTCATATTTTAAATTCGGACGATATAATCCATTTACGCAATATCCTGCTCTCCACAAACCACGCGGGTCATTATCTGGATTTTTATAGAGTTTATTGTTTCTTTCTGAACGTGGGAGATTCCTTAAAACGAACGCATTCGTTTTTTCGTATACAATAGTGTGATTGTATTGCGAAACGAATTTACCGCCGTAACCATTTGATTGGACACTATGTTGCCAAACAACATCTGACATGAAATTAATTAATCCAAAAATCTCATCACAAATAAGCTTCAAACTGGCATACTCGTTATCATCAATACTTATAAAAATTGCGCCATCATCAGCGAGCAGTTTATGTAACAGCTTTAGTCGCGGGTACATCATACACAGCCATTTGTCGTGGCGCGATAAATCCTCGCCCTCTTTTCCGACAACCTCACCCAGCCATTTCTGGATTTTCGGATCATTTACATTATCGTTATAGCACCAGCCCTCGTTGCCCGTATTGTACGGGGGATCAATATAGATGCACTTCACTTTTCCCTCGTAACGAGGCAAAAGAGCTTTGAGTGCTTCCAGATTGTCACCATGGATAATCATGTTGCCGCTGCCGTTATCATCATCATGCCGACCATTTTCGTCATAACTGTACTGCCGCTCTAAAATGCGAAACGGTACCTGTTGATGATGATTGATTACTCTATTTTTCCCAATCCATTCAAGTGTCGGCATGGTTACTCTCCTTTTGCATTTCGCGATCTATCAATAACTTCTGCAGCTTTTGAAGCTGGCAGTAATCTTTTCACGTTGAAAAACAAATCACTGAATTATGTTTCATTATAACAGTATAACTTTTGGTTTTCAATTATTTGCAAGTGCTTTCGAGCTTTATTTACATAAAGTCAGGCATCTGCGTAATCTATTGTAACGCGAGAAGCCATTTTGTAAACCAAAACGCAATGGTTATCCCCTCACCAAAAAGTGCTACCCATCGCCTAATTTGCATAAATATATAAAAGAAAAGCAGAAGGCGGTGGCATATGGCATACGATATGATTACAACGCTTGGGGCGTTACGGGAGCATATCGGCGAGTCAATAGAAGTGGCGTTTTCCCTGCACACTCTCCCGGAGGATACGGCTTGGAATGCACGGAAAGCCAAAATAAAAGGAATTTCTGTATCAGTTAAAGAGGACAGTGCGGTGTATCTTCCGCTTGCCGATCCCGCCTACCACTTGGATGATGGGCAAAAAAGGATTTGGAATTGGCTACATTTTCAGTTATTTACAAATAGCCACATTACAAAAATATCGCATAATCTGGCGATACCCACTCATTTCTTTATTTCGCGCGATATGATGATTACCGAGCCGGTATTCGATACGATGATTGCCACCGAATATTTCAAGAAACTTCCCGACATTCAATTGCCGCAATTCACCCATGCGGATGTCCCGTCCGAACTTTCTGAGGAAGAATTTCTGCAATACCAGCAATGTCATGCCGCGCAGATCATATGGCGTATGTATCAGTTTTGCAAGAATGTTTTTGCTGACGACCCTAAACTGAGCAAGGATTTGTACTTTTCCACATCCTTGTTCTGCGGATTACTGCAGCATTACGGATTTGCAGCAAACTGCGATTCACCATACGTTCATGATAACAGGCTATACCCCCAGTGGCTTCCGATTCCAGACAACAGGTATATTTTTATGCCGCTTAGCCCCGGCAGGGACGAAATGCCGCCTAAATCCAAAATTTTTTCCGATGAAACGGGCGATATTTTACTGCAGATAGATTTTCAAAGTATCCC
>DAMDEB010000009.1:31571-37605 GCA_032090075.1 Caproiciproducens sp. | reverse complement strand
TGCTCCATGAAGAAGATGTTTTTTGCACTTTGCTTGGAACAGACGATCTTGTGTAGCTGTCGTTGCGGTCATCAGCTACGGGGTTGGGCGGCGGATTCTTATCCAGATCCACGATGTTAGCGGTAATGGTATCCTTGCTGATGCTGCCGCTGCCTGACACAGACACATTGATGGTCATGGTCTGCGGAGTAGAAGGGGTTGTCCAGCGTACCCATGCAATCTGGCTGTCACCCATTGGATAATACACATTATTTACCCGGAAACTTCTGCCCCCAATATAAAAGGTGACCGACACCGGATGATCCGGATCGCTCTGACCGCCGCTGACCATTACTGAAGTAATGACCTCGGTGTTTACCCGGTATTCGTAGTTATTGGCGCCAACTTCCGGAGATTCTGTCGGTGCTTCCTTGAAACGGACGATGCCAAGACCAAGGGAAGATTTAATATCCGCATTCGATGCCGATTTGCTACGGCTACCAGACCATGCCGGGTAACCGAGATCCTCTACCTCCAAGAACATAGCAAGCGGCAGATTCTTATGTGAAAGTGATACCATTTTACTGCGCAGCAGACCGCTGACCTGTTCGTCATACATCGCTGCCTCTGTGGCGGTTGTGGCGATCATCACGCCTTGAAATTTGTAATAGGCTATCGGTTCAATCAGCAACTTGTACTCGCCGTTTATCAGCACATCAAAGCTCATTCCGGTATGATTTGCTATCAACTTTACCAGATATTCCGAGCAAAAATATCGTTTGATGGCTTCAATGTTATTACCGCCATCAGTGCTTATAATCCTCGGCAGCGATTGTGGAGGATCGATACAAGTATATCCACCTTTTACCGGAGACAGCGATCTGCCACCGCTGTATTGCAGCTTGCTGACCTTTCCAAAGTTATATATTGAAGAAGAGGGAACTTTATTAGTCAAATCAATAGGAGTTGTAACTATGGCATGGTCGCTTGCCCGAACGACGGTAACACGCACACCCTCATTACCCGGTGTCCATGAGTTTGTACTGGTTCCATCTCCCATGCCGCCACCGCCGCCGTCAACGTTGCCACTACCACCTGTGTCAGCGTAGGCTGTTAGAGGAGAAACGATACATAGCATCAAAGACAGTGATATGATAATTTCAAGAAATCGTTTCATAGCTTTTCCTTTCTGCAACAGAAAAAGCACGGCGATTAACCGTGCTTTTCGATGCTGATATTCTATTAGTTCATTGAGCCTACTTGCTTGTTGATGTCACCGTCACTTTTGCCCTCAATCACTTGATTGGCACCGCCATCCGGTACATTATCGAAACCCGGAAGCCCACCCTGCGTCTTGCTTTCTACAGGCTTCTTTTCAGTATCCTCCGGTTTATATTCGGGTGGCTGTTTTGGATTTGTAGTATCCGTCTTATCTGAAACCTTGGGCGGCTCCGGCGCTTTCGGCTTGGTCACATTCGGCTGTATATTCTGTACCGGCTGATCTGTCTGCGGCGGCGTACTGTCCACCGATTTGGAGGAGTCAGTGCTGTTCGGCTGGATGTTAACATCTTTTCTCCTGTTTTATCCAGAACACTCACATCCGATTTAGGGGTTACCTCCGAGCTGGTTGTACCGGAAGTCGACAGGTTATCCTCTGCCGGAGGCGTTTTATGAAACTGCATAGCGATGGCGACGATTAGCGCCAGAACAGCAATGCTGCAGCCTGCTATGGTGAACAGCTTCTTCTTTTTATCATTCATATGAAAAACCTCCTTTTGCTGGTTGTTTTCTATTCTTTTTCATGACTACCATACTACACAAATTTTTACAAGTCCAGCGAATTTTTGAAAGAAATCAGAATACCTCGGTATATCCCGCCTGCACTTTCAGATTGATGATCATCGGCGGCAGGAGTTTACCGCCAAAACGCACCGGAACCTCCAGACGAATCACTGCATCGGCAATAAATTTCTGTGCGTTTTCGGGATCTGAGGGAGCGAGCGGCGCATTTTTGATGGTCACAGACAGACCGCTTAAGGTGTATTCCACTGCTTCTTCAGCAAATTTCACATACCTGCCGCTACTGACCTGCGTACCGAGCGTCTTGTCCAAATAGCGGTAGATATCACCATAGTCAACGCGGTTTTCCCATGAGGAGCCGTCCGGCTGATAGCCTCCGCTGTAACCCTCCCGGACACCGTGGTACACATTTGCATAATTGTCGTTGACCGTGACGATGATGCCATCCTCCACAGCTTCCCGAACACCAGAGGCAATGATGTTCAGCCTCATGTACTCGGTAATGCCACACAGAATAATGACCAGCGCCAAGGTGACGGCGACCACCAGCGGAAAAGAGAAGCCTTTTCTATTTT
The DNA here is from genome assembly GCA_032090075.1 of Caproiciproducens sp. Classification (GTDB taxonomy): domain Bacteria; phylum Bacillota; class Clostridia; order Oscillospirales; family Acutalibacteraceae; genus Caproiciproducens. The sequence continues at coordinate 35,251 of DAMDEB010000009.1, read as the reverse complement.
TTAAACATCGTATTACTCTGTTCACTTATGATACACCTCGCTCTTTCCGCTGGCCTGCGCCCGGAGAGTAATGGGAAAGGAGCCGAAGTCACCAAACAGGCCGATATTTCTTTGTAGCGTAACGGTCACCGTGATTTCCTCATTGAGCTGGATTGTTCCGTTCTTTGACCACGAAATATCCGGATCAATACCGGTTTGCTCCTGAAGCACAGCAGCCCTGCGGCTGGTTTCGCTGCCGACTCTGCCGCTGATTTCCGCTTCCCGGCACAGTTCCGTTGCAAAGGTGTCAAGTTGGTTTTTGGCAATGAACACCGGAAACACTTTGACCGCCAGAGCAATGACCAGCATGGCACACAGCACCAGAACACATACATCAATATATCCCTCGCCACGCCTGTCTTTCAGTTTTTTCAGCACATCCGCACCCCCTCGGAAAAACCAGGGGCTTGGGCTTCTTCCTCTAAAGCGTAGAGCTGTTCTGCCTCGCGCTTATCAGAAATTGACCAGAGAACATGGCTCATTTCCTCATCCAGAGCTGTGCTGCGTTCCTCTAGCCATTGGTCACGGACGACCTCCAAGGGATTTTCAAATTGGAGCAGATACTCAAGGCTTTCCGCAGGGTAACAGCAGTCATGCAATTCATCATAGACCAACTTGGCAGCGGCGATTTCTGTGGCCTGCTCAATCAGATCCGGCGCAGGCTTGCTTTGAAGCTGCCGGATATATGCCTGATAATTGGCTTCCAGCCTGCCTTGGAGCTTCTTTCGGATTTCTTTTTCTGTCATAATGGGTACCTCCTTTCTCAGAACATCGTACCGAGTGACTTGACAATTTGGAGTGCAATGATGGCCAGATAGGTGAACAGAAAGCACATCAGCATAAGAAAAGAGAAAATACGGATTTTCGGCGGGATCTTCTGTGCTTCCTTTTTAAGCTTCTGCAGCTCAAGCTGTTTGAAGTCGTGCGCCAGCATCTGAAAATACATGGCGCTGTCATCCCCTCGGAGAACACCGATGAGACCTCTCACCACATCGGAAAGCATGGGAGAATTGAGTCTTGCCTCAAGCCTTGTAAGCGCCGCCTCATAGGAGGATGAGCGCATATCCGCAACCACAATATCCAGCTCTCCGGCAAAGGCCGTGCCTGCGTTTTTCTTGAAATTTTCGATAATAGCCAGCACATCACGGCTATTCTTCAGCTCCTGCTCAATGGTTGCCACAAATCTTGGCAGATCGCTTTCAATTTCATCACGCTTAACCTTGAGCTTTTCGTCAGCCCGTTTGCTTTCCTTGAAATAGACCATGATGGAAAGAAACAGCACAATAGGAGCCAGCAAGGGGAAGAAAAACAGGCAGGGGATCACAAACAGCAGCACAGCTCCTGCTTTCACAAAGGCATAGGTCTGATAAACCTCCGGTGTCATGTTCATGCCGGTGGCCTTGAGGACATTTTGCATTCGGTTGCGTTTGTAGGTATCCATGTGGATGTGCTTGGCAATCTTAACGGCTATGGACATGAGGTATGCTTCCACCGTTTTTGCAGCCTTTTTCTCCTGCCTGCCGGTGCTGATCATAGCCTTTGCCGTTCGGAGATAGGGCAGCTTCAGGATGTCGGCAAGGATAAAGAACAGTCCGAGAGCAAAGAGAATGCCGAACAGAAATATTAATTTCATCATATCGGCTACCTCCTGTACTCAATCGGCTTGGTCAGCTTAATGACAAAGGCCGTTGAAATAAAGATAAGAGCTACGGTTATAGCCAGAATAATCTGCCCCGGAGGAGTGTGCATCAGGGTGTTGTACCAGCTTTTATTGAGGGCATACATTAAGGGAATGTTGCTCACCACCAAAACTACCATGATAATAAATTCTTTTCTCGGTTCCGATACCAGATTATCCAGCTCTCCATTGACGATCCGCACATCACTGAGTTTTGAAACGATAGGTGTCAATGTGGTCTTGAGGCTGCGGTCATACTGGCAGTCGGCGATGGCATCGCACCATTCTTGGAACACCTCGTTGTCAATTTTTGTGCGGAGATTTTTAAGTGCCGCATCCACATCGGGATTCACCAGCTTGATCTGCATTAGAAAATCCTTGAACACGCTTTGAACAGGCGGGTTTAAATAGTGGAGGTTTTCCTCCACGGCTGTTAGAATATCCTCATTTCTGAGGTATGCTGTTGTGATGATACTGAGGGCGGTTTCCAGCTCAGCGGCGATATCTTTTTTAAAGTGATTTGCTGTCAGCTTAATATACCAAAAGGGCAGGAACATAAAGCCCACCGCCATAACCGGTGCCAGAAAGAAGTTTCCCATCACCATGGCGATGGATGATCCAATGGCAAACAGCAGCAGCGAGCAGGCGCAGACCAGAGAAAACCGGCTGCTTCTGCCGGTCATGGCGAGGATGTCCTTGGTTTCGAGGATCTCCTTGCGGAGAAAGGATGGCTTTTTCCGCTTGGTTGCCTCGTTGATTTCATCCTTGATGCTTCTTGGGCGGTTCGTGAGAAAGCGGAACAAACCGTCTGTAAATTCCATCGGCTTTAAACCGAGCAAAAGAAAAAAGCCGGTAATCATACCGGCGCAGGCAAGCAGTTGTATCAAAGTCATACTGCAATTCCTCCTTTCCTGATTTTATCAATGGTTTCCTGCTGCATCCCGTTTTCGAGGAACCTTTTGCACAGGCTGTCGGAGATCCGACTGACCTGTTCGTGGAGACCGTTTATGATGAACTCATCCCCATCCATCCGGTTTTCCGTGATGTTGTAATGAAACAGGGTACGGAAACTACGGCTACCATCAGGCAGGATTTCACACTCCATAATCTCCATCATGCGGCGCTGCTTGTTCTCCAATTGCTTGGTGAACACCACAATGGGAAACGCCTCCGTCACCAGATCCATTAAAGTGTCATCGGCAATATCGTATTTACGCTTGCACAGGGTGACCATGCGGCGGTAGGTAGCTTCGCAGCTATTGGAGTGGATGGTGGTCAGCACCGTATGCCCGGTTCGGGCGGCTTCCTGTGCGGAATAGGCTTCCGCGCTTCGCATTTCTCCGACACAGATAACCTCCGGATTAAAGCGGAGCGCCATGTCTAAGAGCAGATCCTGATCAATATTTTGACGTTCATTTTCGCTGTCACGGGTTAAGGTATGAATAACACGGTTTACGACTTTTCCGTCCTTTTCCCTGACGAGATCGAGTTCCCGGCTGCCGTTTTCAATGGTAAAAATGCGCTTGGTATCCGGAACCGTGGTCAAAAGCCAACCGGCTACTGTGGTTTTACCGGAGCTGGTTGCACCGGCGACGCAGACGGAAATCCCATACCGTACACATTCAGCTAAAAAATCAAGCATTTCACCGGTAGCCGTGCCGCCCTCCACAAAGTCGGATTTCTTCATGCTCTGTGGATTGACAATACGAATGCTTGCCGCAACGCCAATGTCCTCATCCACCAGTGGTGTTTTCATCACAGCGATACGGATATTTTTACTTAAATGACCGAGAACAGCAGGGCTTGCGTTATCCAGCACCATGCTGGAAACATGGAGCATACGGCGCACCACATTGATGGCGTGTTCCGGGCTGTCAAAGTGTTCTGCGAGCTTTTCATTTCTGCCGTCACTGTACTGGATTTCAATATCCCGCCAGCTATTGATGTCGATTTCTTCGATTCC
>DAMDEB010000009.1:29954-31561 GCA_032090075.1 Caproiciproducens sp. | reverse complement strand
AAGATGTATTTTGTCAAAAAGGAGAACTCAGCCATCTCCGTGTAAAGGGTATCCACGAGCTGTTCCCCGGTCATGCCCTTGACCGCAATGCGGTAATCCTGCACATATTTTGTGATGTACCGCTTGACCTGCGCTTTGACCTCATCGGTGCCGCCCTCGACAATGAGGGTGGAATACTTGCTTGAGATATATTCCTGCACATCCCGCAGGACAGAACCGAAGTCCTTTGCATCCTCCTGCGGCGAGAAGAACAGGTCATGGGTACGCAAAACCTTTGTTTCGGATGCTGATTTTAGTTGTTCCGGGCTGGATTCCAGAATATTTTTTGGGTTGGCATCTTGTGCCATATTGGAACCATTCGACAAATTACGCCTTTTCCCTAACATCCGAACACCTCCTTGGATATCTGCTCGATTGTCTTGCGAAAGCCCCGGCTGTCCTTAAGGCACAAATCCTTGAACAGATCCCCGGCCAGAGCCTGATTGGAAAGCTCATCGGAATGGGGAATCTGAAAGGCCACGCTGCCCAGCACCTGTTCCACATGCTCGCTGGCTTCGTTGCTTTTGATATTGCTTGCCACCTTGTACTGCTTATCTGCATCCCATTTATTATCTTTCAGCAGAGGGAGCTGGCTTGACAGGTAGCTGATGGATTTGAGGTCACAGTTTACAAGGCGAAGAACTGAGTCAGCCTCCATGAGTGACACAGCCGAAAGAATGTCGTTGGCGATATAGCTGCCGCAGTCGATGATGATGTGGGGTGCAATATCCCGCAGATGGTCAATCAACTCGGAAGCCTGCTCGGCACTGTGTGGTGGATAGGTGTATTCATTTTCGCCCTTTAACATCCCGATGATGGTGAGATAGCTCATCTTTTTATGAGTAATGCAATTGTGCTTGACGAGGGAGTCTGTCACATGGGTTGCCGCCAGAATGCTGCCCAGCGAATGCTCACTTTCCAGATCCGATGGCGGACAGATACAGGGCAGCATGGGTGCGGTCATATCGCACAAAAGCAGCACCACATTTTTCTTCTTGCCTGCCAGATGCTTTGCCAGTTTCACAGCCACGGTGGATTTACCGGAGCCGGGGCTGCCCCATACAGCAAGCACATGAATGCTGTTTTCCGGTTCTGGTACAGGCTCCCCGGTACGGCGGCTGAAAATGCCGCCTTTCTTAAAATTCAGCATCTATTTGACCTCCTTTTGTGCAGGGGTATCTGCCGCTGCCTCACTTTCTGTTTTTTCTTCTGCTGATTCTTTACCGGCAGACGGGTACAGCTTCGTCAGCACAGCCCCCTGCGCCTTTATAAATTTGGCGGCGTTCTCCTTATCGCCCCGGTAGACGAGAGAAATATGCAGCGTACCGTCTGCCTCCAGCATGGCGAGTATTTTGCTCTGCTCCGGTGTAACCAGCAGAGTGACCGTACCGGGCAGCTCCTTTTCGTCCTTATCCTCATTTTTACTATCTGTCTGTTTACCGGTATTGGCATCATAACCGCTGTTAGCGGTGACAGCGATGACCTCCACATACTGCAGCTCCGGCGGAATCACCGTCAAGCCCTGCTTTTTATAATCTGGAGCGATAACCGACACAATATCGCCGGAA
>DAMDEB010000009.1:29384-29944 GCA_032090075.1 Caproiciproducens sp. | reverse complement strand
GGAAATCAGTTTGCCGGAAAGTCCTTCTGCAAAGGATTTAACAGATACGGAAATGGCCTGCTTTTCTCCGGTGAGATTGTATAAATAAGCGTTTTCGGCGGCTGGCGCATCGGCAATTTTGGAGCTGATGATGTAGTCGCCGGTCACCATATCCGCAGAGGCAAATTTGCCGGTGACGGTATCCGGATTACGCACCACATTTTCCGGCAGATTATAACCGCCTACCTCAACTGTTTTGATTTTGTCCGACGTGATTTTCTCCCCGGTTTTGATGTCCTTAACCACACGGACGATTTCTGTTTTCTGACTGATGCCGGAATTGAACAGCGGTGTGACCGCAAAGCAGATCAATAGGGACAAAACGATGCAGATCACGCCGATGACGGTTCTGTTTTTGAGAAAGCTCATAGCTTCAAACCTCCTTGTTTTCATAAAAAATAGGGCAGCCAGTATTTAGACCGACCGCCCCTTGATGATTACTGTAGGACATACTTTCTGATCTTGTGCCTGCGGATAAAGTTCGGGATGATGATTTCCGTGTCAGGCTTTTTCATGGAAGC
>DAMDEB010000009.1:23330-29374 GCA_032090075.1 Caproiciproducens sp. | reverse complement strand
CCATAATACCGCCGGGCAATCCAAGCACAAGACCGGAAGTGGTCATCAGCTTTATGTCGCCGCCTCCCATGCCGCCGCAAAACACAGCGGCAAGGAGAAATGGCAGCCCGGTTAGGATGCCCGGCAGATTTTGCGGCTCAAACACAAGAAGTGCGGTCAGGGCAATCATAAGATTCAGCCAGTCGGGAATAATCCGGCTTTTCAGATCGTACACAGAGGCCATCACCAGAAAAGCAATAAAGAGTGCCTCCTGCAGACAGGGCAGCAACCACTGTATGGATTCAACCGGCAGCGGCAGCATCCCAACCGGTCTTACTGGAAGACTAACCGGCATAGTTAAACATTTCTTTGATACGGCGGGTTAAGGTTGGTAACAATGTATCGCCGAACAAGGTGTACAGACCGGCGAGCAGCAAAGCGCCGATGACAACCGCGATTAAAATTTTAATTGCGCTATCCACGAAGCCTTCTCCACGGCGGTCTGCAAGAGCGGTCTTGGCTGCCATGATTTTCAGGGCGACCGTATTGCAGGTATTTACAAACATCTTTTTCATTTTTTATTACCTCCATAAATTTGTATTGAATTAAGGGTTACATACCTCCCATTTGCATGGCAGGCTGAGAAGCCTCCTGCTGTGGGGCGACATTGTGCGCTTCTTCCTGCTGTGGAGCAGTGGTCTGATTCAGTGCGATGGCCTGCTGATAGGCATCTAACACGGCGTTGTGGAGCTGTTCCCGGAACTCCTTGGTCACCGGGAAACAAATTTCCTTATAGCCGTTTTCTGTCTTGCGGCTTGGCATGGATACAAAAAGTCCATCCCTGCCGCCCTCAATGACCTTGATACCCCGAACAGCGAGGCAATCGTCAATGGTAGCGGAGGCATATGCCCTGATTCCTCCTTGGGTTCCGGGTGGGTACATAGCTCCGATTTTTACATTTACATCCGGCATGATTTTTCTCCTTTCAGTAAAATAGGTACAAAAAAAGACAGCCTTTGCTGTCGGTGAAACTTAGTTATAGCTGCATTGTCTGTGCTTGGGAAGGCGGCTCGAAGTCAATCTGCTTGAACCCGATTCGATCAACGTAGTGAAACTCGCTTCCGGTGCTGTCGTAAAGCTCCACCACATCGGACATGGAGAGGGAGTGTCCAGTAAAGCCTGCAGGATGCACCGTATTGAATTTGGCGTAGATCCCCTCCAGATCGTTAGTTTCCACCTCGCCGTCATAGACCGCCTCATAATCATGCTGATTCGGCGCTCCGAAGTCCTTCACCATCTGATCGTAGCCGATAAAGCGCATTAGAATGTCCGATTCCGGCTTAAGCTGCCAGATGCGGCAGTTTTTCAGCATGGGTTTCTTTCTGCCCGTTGGAAATCCGGTCAAACACACCGTCCACCCATTTAACCTCAGACACATCCTTTTGCTTTTCAAGAAAATCGTTCAGCTCCGGCGATTCAAACAGCGGATCAACGACAGCCCTGCCATTTGAGAGATACCCTGCGGCATTGCCGTAATAAAGGATAATGTCCTTTTCCATTCTGATGCCACGCATGGCAGATCCCCCTTTCTATGTCATCTGCATTCCTCCATTCTGCGGATTGCGGAATGCTTCCAGTTCTTCTTGTGAGGGGTGCAGGAGCTTGCCTCCCTCCATTTCCAGAACGCAGAAATCATTGCGGTCGCAGATCATAATGCGGTGCTGATAGGAACGCTGCATTTCCACATAATCCATGACCTCTTTTTCACTGCACAGCCAGACACCGGAGGCATAGCGCCCATCGGGCAGAAAGCTGTAGCCGCTGTATTTCGGTTCGTGATTCTTTAAATCCAGCGCCCCAACCGGTCTGATTTGAGAAAGCTGGAGCTTTGCCTGATCCGGCAGCAGCTCCGGCTTCAGAACACCTAACACATCACTGCGCTTTTTAAGAGAAAACTCGCCGGTATGCAGAGACACGAGAAATACAGCACATCCATTTGAATTGGCACCGGCTCCGTTTCCGCAGAGGCAGAAAAATAGCTTCACGGCTTAAAACCACAACCTTGCCCTTGATGGAGCAGTCCGAGCCTGTTTCTATACAATCACTTGCTATATAGGTTTCTTTTGCTTCCATTCTTTATACCTCCTTTTTCTGTTTTAACAGCTCCGTCAGTTCGGCAATCAAGCTCAGGCGGGTATCATCCGGCATGGTCTTAAAAGCAGGACGAACATAGGCTTCCACCGCCTCCGGTGACTGATCACCCACCTCGATAATGTCGACTTTCAGCACAGAAACCTTGCCGTTTGAAACACCGAGACGCACAATATCGCCGTAATCCATGCCTGCGGCGGTACGCAACTCCTTGGGAATGAGGATGCGGCCTTTGCAATCCACCAGCTTGTAGATTGGCTTATTCTTCGTCATAGTAATAGCCCCCCTCCGCAAGTGCGGCATAGATTTCATCCATTGGGATGCCAACCGCAGAAAGCATGGACAAAAGCGGCTGGTTTACGGTAAACAGCGGATCATTATTGCCGATGAGGATAGCGCCGGGAACGCAGCGGATGTCCAGATCGCCCTCCAGCGGAATTCCTGCGGCTTCCAACAGCTCATGGGGAAGCTGCAGCTCGGTTTGCTCCGGGGATTCCACCGTTTCCTCCAAATGATCGATGCCATCCTTGCTGATGAAAAACTCACCATAGCTGTTGATGGCCTTGACCGGATGATGGGTGAGATAGGCGAGGCTGACGGTATCACCGACCTCCACACACATATTGTCTAACACGCCGGGCGGCAGAATGATGCTGCCGTCCTCGGCAATTTTTCCTTTGGTTTCTACAATCTTCATAGTTGCCTCCTTTACATCCCCATCTGAGGGGCGGTTGTTTGTTGTTCTTCTGCCGATTTCATTTCAGCTACAAAGGCCTGCAGTTCATCCTCTGTCAGCGAGATTTTTGCCTTTTCAAGCTGTTTCAAAAGCTCAGTGACATTTTGGTACTCATCGGTAAGAGCCTGCATATTTTTACTGTTGTTGTAACCGCCGCAGGTGCGGGTATATGCTTTGAATATGCAGCCATACAGCCCGGTTTCATGATTGGGCAGCACCGAAAGATACAGCCCGACCGTTGTCTTATCCGAGGTGCGGATGTACAGGTCATTATGGACATTTCCTATCACCAATTCCTGCAGACCATTTGTTTTTTCTGAGATAAGGTCTTTAGCCCATCTCATTTGTTCGATAGAATTCATCCTCATCATCTCCATTCTCATCATAGAAAAGGTTCATTTGCCTTGGCTCGGCGTTTTGTCGCTCCTTGGGATCGTAGTTGGTGATGATTACTTCCGGATACTCACAGCCGCTGTCATACCGTTGGGCAAGATTATTAATTCGGGTGACGGACAGGATGTAGAAACCGGCATAAAGCTCTCTGATGTATTCGCAGTCGTTTTAGGATACCATCCACTTGCCCTTGCAGCCTGCCAGCGTATCCCGAAGCCGCACATGATCCTCTTTTCGGAACACCACAGCGTAGTGACCCTCGGTTTCGTAATACGGCGGATCGCAATAAAAAAAGGCATTGTCACGGTCATACTGCCGGATCAATGCCTCAAAATCTTTATTTTCTACTACGGTATCCTTGAGCCTGCGGGAAGCCTCCCATATGAGGTAAAATGTTTTTCTCACATCAAAGGGCTGGCAGCCGTAAGAGGTGCAGCCGCTGCCATAACTGTAGCGGATCAGCTTGTAAAAGGCAACTGCCCGGCGCACATCGCTTTTCTTCGCATTCTCCAGCATGATTTGTTTCATATCCTCAAACTCCGGAGGAGAAAGGTTATGCTGTGCCAACTCCAATTCCTCCGACAGATATTCGACTGTGAATTCTTCCTTTTCAATGAATTTACGGATGACAGTAAACTCATCCCTTGAATTGATAGGCAGGAAACCAAGGTGCCGGAGAAACTCCCATGTGCGGCTTTTTACGCAGTAGAAAAGGTTGGTCAGGTTGGAGTTAAAATCGTTGTAGACCTCCATTGCTTTTTGATCAGGCTTCCTGCCAAACAGTACCCAGCCGCCCCCGCCAAACACCTCAATGTACCTGCCGTAATCTTTCGGAAACAGCCTGTAAATGAGCTTTCGCAGGGCTTTCTTGCCGCCCACCCAACTGATAAAGCTATTGATAAAACATCACCTCACTTTCAAAACCGTCACATATTATCCCATCGTCATGCTGCCGAAGCTCTGCTCTGGAGCATTTTTCAGTTCTTCCTCTGTTTTGATAAAGAAGTCATCGCTGCTATCCCAAAAGCTGAGATACAGCTCGCCATCTGGCGTTTTGATTGGTCTTTGCTCCAGCCCCTCTCCGTAGCCGTCACTTTCCTGACCGCACCATTCGGATTTTAGTGCCTCAAGCTCAGAATCAACCAGTTCGCCATAAGTCTGCACTTCCAGAACGCCCCACAGCTTGCCATTCCATTGCTCCACATTGGGATTCATGCTATAGACCTTGCTTTTGAGAAGTTCATCGTGCAGATACACAGCAAGACCGCGCTCTCCCTCACTCGGAAGGCGCTCACGCTTAATGGCAGCGAGGATTTCATCTTCATAATCACAAGCTTTGGAAGCGGTGATGTCCTCCGGTTCATTGTCGTAATTGCCGTATTCATTTTCCCTGTAGATTTTGGGAAACAGGGGACTGAACAGGCGCAGGGTTTGCAAATTGTTTTGTTCCATGACTTTTCCTCCATTCTATGATCGAATTACCGTTATACCGTGCCGCCTGATGAGAAAGGCATTGATAATCAAGCGAAGCAGCTTGTCATCGATCAGCTCCGGATCACTCAGTTCCGATATGGCAATATGGTTTGTACCCTGATAGAGATCCTTGGATGTATGAAATATGGCATAGCCATCCAAATCCACACCGTGGATACGAATATCCTTAAAGCGGATACTGCTCTGGTCGATGCAGTTTTTTGATTGCTTCCAGAGGAAGGCATCGGAGGTCAGCAGAAAAACAGCCGCCGCATACGCCTCGGAGAGACTGACCAGAGGGAACAATCCACTTTTTTGCACACTTTGGAATCTCCTGCTGTGTTCCGCATTTCTAAAAAACATTGGATTCGCCTCGCTTTCTTTGAGTAACTTCTCAATCCGCGCAGCGAATGTCCGAAGCTGGATTTCTTTGATAAAGAGCCGGAGCAGTTTCTCGTAAGGTATGCATCCAGCGATGATCCGCTCCGGCAGGCAAATGCAGCCTGTGGAGCCACAGCATTTTTTCTTTCCTGTTGTTTGAGTGCAGAACCGGCAATCACAGTCGGCATTGGCATATATATGACGGCTTCGTATGATTCCGCTGGTGCGGGGACGAAAGCCGGGGATTAATTGCATTTCTATTTCCGTTATGGCGAGAGGCGTTCCTCTCATAAATCTTACAGGCATGATTTTTCATTCCTTTCGTTACGCTCTGCGGGGCAGTGCTTTTTGAAAATGGCAATAAAAAAAGCGGCTATGTTTTTCAGTTACGAAGAACATAGCCGCTTAAAGGTTACCCGGCTGGGAGCTTTATTTGGTTTTCGGATATATGGAAAAGAGGCCATACCGTTTTAAAGTATGACCTCTGGATTTTTAAGTTTTATACGATAGAACCCTCAATTCACAAAAAAGAAGGTGTGCATCTATGAAAAACGGGAGTCTTGAATTTTCCATTCAAAACTCCCGCAACCCGCATAAACACTGGCTTTAAAGGCCATGTATCTATATTGGGCAATTTTCTTGGTGCGGGTGACAGGACTTGAACCTGCACTCTCATATTTCACCATCTTTTACCACATTGAACAAATAGCTGTCCTATGCGGTTTATTGAGATTTTTGTTTAATGCACTTCAGCCGGATTTCACCTATTTTTGTAAAATTAACGGCCAAACAACGGCCAAAGCCCATTATGTTGGACAAGAGTGTAAAGATAAGATACATGATGAGCAGCGTAATATACTCCCAGTCCATTAGCGTGTTCTGTTATATGGAACGCTAAAGCTTTTTCTGAACATCCCGGCACAGCGGGGAA
>DAMDEB010000009.1:9744-23320 GCA_032090075.1 Caproiciproducens sp. | reverse complement strand
AAAAAGATAACGGCTCGTAAAAAGACGAGCCGTTATTGCTTTTCGGCATCCTGCCTTATTGCCGTAATAACAAATTCACCGCGCATGTACAATTTTCATTGTGCATTGAAAACACAAAAAGCCAGGTTAACCTATCCAATGCTATAGGTTTAAACATATAGCATATTTGAGGTCTTTACGTCAAAGCCAGTGAATCTGTTCTTTTTTATCCTGCTTTATGAATTGTTTCTACAATCAGTTCAGGATGAGCACTATTAAAAAATGCCCTACCCATAACGATTTTATCTGCTCCGCTCTCAATACATTTCAGTGCATGTTCAAGATCAATTCCCCCATCCACCGAAACAACAATATCTGCGCTTTCGCTCTGTATCAACGTAGATGTTTCTTGTAAACGCTGAAAGGTGTCAGATTGAAAAGTAGAATCTTTGCAACCAGGCATTGTGCTCATGATCAATAGTTCATCAATGTGACCCAGATAGGGTTTTAGTGCTGAAACTGGAGTGCCAGGCGAAATCGCCAATCCACAACGAACACCCTTATTACGAATCAAATTTAACAAGATATTCGTTTCTTTCTCTGATTCAGCTTCAACATGGAATAATAGACTTTTTACGTTATATTCTAAATACTGTGGCAAGAATAATGCAGTGTTCTCTGTCATCAAATGAATGTCCAAAGGGATGTGGTGATCCTTACATATTGCATCAATCCACGTTGTTCCAAAACCCATAAGGGGGACAAAATGCCCATCCATCACATCAATATGTAATAAATCCGCACCACTCATTTTTACTTTTTCAATATCTTTTCCTACATTAGAAAAATCTGCTGCAAAAGCAGATATAGATAGATATGCCATTGTGATTTACCCTTTACCATTCATTTAGTGTTTTTCCCTGTCAATTTTATCCCTACCGCACCTCCGGGATGGATGACAGCAAATTGTTCCTTTGTGTATCCTCGTACACGGGTAATTGCGATTGCAGCTGCATCAAACAGGGCGATTACCGACAACGTGCTAGAAGTGGCCAACATATTAAAGTCATCCGGTTCCCGGCTAACCTGAACTTTCAAGAAGATATCACTCTCTTTGGCAAGTTCCGATGTACTGTTTTCTGTAACTCCTATGATAGTTACCTGTTTTTGATGCAGACTCTGTAGCATATTATTGATTTCCTGTGTCTGCCCGCCTTTTGAAAACAGAATTACAACGTCGCCTTTTCTCGTTACGCCCAAGGCTCCGTGAAGGGCGGCTGACGGAGAGAGGAACAGTGCCGGGCATTCAATACAGCAGAGGGTGTGAGCTATTTTTTTTGCTGCTTCGCCGGAAGTACCACATCCTGACAAAATAATTTTCCCAGTGCAGTTCATGAGAACATCAACTACATTCTCTAGTGTTTCCCAGTCAATTCCATCTCTGATTTCAAGAAGTGCTTCACTTTCCATGGTTAGAGTATCCGTTATTGATTTTTCAATTATATTGTTCAAATTATCGCCCCCGTTATTTATGGCTCTGACCGTAATAAGCACCGGGGCCAAACTTACGGTTATAATGTTTATCTGCTAAATCCTTCTGGATTGTCGCGCATTGACCGCCCATAAGCAATTCATCGCAAAAAGCCATCTTTGCGATATATTCCAGCACCAAACTATGAGTAACAGCTTCCTCAGGTGAATTTCCCCAAACAAAAGGACCATGGCTATGCACCAACACAGCAGATGTTTGGCTGCAGTCTCTTCCCTTCATAGTTTCAACAATAACATCTCCGGTGGTTTTTTCATAGCTGCCCCAAATTTCTTCTGGAGTCATCATGCGCGAAGTCGGGATATCTCCATAAAAATAGTCACCGTGGGTTGTACCATAACAAGGAATATTGCGTCCAGATTGTGCCCACATCGTTGCAAACTGAGAATGAGTATGCACGACACCACGCACTCCTTTATCCTTAAATGCACGGTATATTACCAAATGTGTGGGGGTATCTGTTGAAGGCACATAATCACCTGCTATGATATTACCTTCGAGATCGAGTACTGTCATATGCTTGCTTTGCATTTCAGCATAAGCCACACCACTGGCTTTAATTGCTACATAGCCCGTCTCTTCGTCATACATTGAGACATTCCCCCAAGTGGAAATTACCAGATTATTTTTAACAAGATCGAGATTTGAAGCAAGAGTACGTTCTTGTAATTCCTTAATATTCATTTTTTACTCCTTTATAAATTGTTTTTCTTTTTGTATCTCCACTAATTTTTTGAGGTGTTTCATTACATCGTTTTTTCCACGTCCAAAATAATCATGTAGCAGCTCATATTCATAATACAATTGGTCATACACCTTTTTATTTTCCGGGATCGGATGATAAACGGTATCTTTTTGATTTGAAAGGGCTCTTACCGCCTCATACAAATCGTCAAACCCTCCTTGAGAAGAACCGGCAGCCAAAGCTCCCCATATTGCAGACGATAACGCCGGATTCTGAGAAGAGCCCGCAATCAGGATATCCATTCCAACAATATCCGCATAAATTTGCATGAGAAACGAGTCTTTCTGAGCAATACCGCCCGCCGCCACCAGGGTATGGATATCGACTTCATGCGTAGTACAGGTTTCGATAATCTTACGAGTACCATATGCGGTAGCCTCCACAAGGGCACGGTAAATATCTTCAGGTTTCGTTTGCAGCGTACAGCCAACCAATACTCCCGAAAGTTTTCCATCAACTAATACAGACCTGTTTCCGTTCCACCAGTCGAGTGCAATAAGCCCAGTTTCTCCCGGCAGCTTATTGGCTGCAAGAGTGCTGAGATACTGAAAAATATTTTTTTCCGCTCTCTTTGCGTCTTCTTCATATTTTGCTGAAATGCAATTTTCGATAAACCACTGAAAATGGTCGCCTACGCATGACTGACCTGCTTCATAACCAATTTTACCGGGAATAAGTCCGTCCTCAACCCAACCGCAGATTCCAGGCACATTATGTTCGGAATCGCCAATCAGCATGTGGCAGGTAGAAGTTCCCATTACTGCCAACATTGTCCCGGATTCTGTTATACCGGCACCTATCATCGAACCGGCCGCGTCCAAATGTGCGACAGCAACAGCCGTATGCTCACATAGACCTGTAAGCTCCGCCGCCTTCGGAGTAATCTCTCCGGCCTTAGTTCCAATGGACTGAATCGTCCCCTTTAATTTTTCCTCTACCACATTTTCCAACCTGGGATCTAACGCTTTGAAAAACTCCTTAGATGGATATCCCTCTTTTTTGTTCCAGATTGCCTTGTAACCGGCAGCACAGGTATTGCGGATCATTTTGCCGGTAAGTTGCATTACAATCCAGTCGCTTGCCTCGATAAAGCAATCCATTTTTTCGTAAACATCAGGCGCTTCGCGCAATATTTGCCATATTTTTGGGAACAGCCACTCGCTTGATATCTTGTTGCCATATCGGGCAAGAAAGGTTTCCCCTCTCTCAGTGGCAATTTGATTCAGGTCATCCGCCTCTTTCTGTGCCGCATGATGCTTCCAAAGCTTTACGTAAGCATGTGGATTACGCTCGTAATCTTTTAAGAAGCACAGAGGTGTTCCATCCATTATAATAGGAAGGACCGTACAGGAAGTAAAATCCACACCAACGCCAACAATCTGCTGCGGTTGGATATTTGCCTGTTGAATCACCTCGCGCACAGTGGTACGAAGCACATCCAAATAGTCCTGCGGGTGCTGAAGCGCCCAGCCAATCTGAAGCGGAGTCCCATCAGGAAGGCTGGTGTCCATAACCTTGTGCGCATATTCAGATACTGCGGTGGCAGCTTCTCTGCCGGTTTCGAGGTCAACCAGCACGCAACGGCCTGAAAGAGATCCATAATCTATGCCAATGGTATATTTTTTCATAATAGACCTTTCTTTTCCGCATTAATCTCTGTTTACAACCTTCGTACGAATATCCTTGGAAATGGTAGAAAAAGCAACCGCTGCAATCAAGACTAAACCTTTTACAAGCTGCTGAACATAATCATTGATATTACACATCAGCATGCCGGTAGCGAGAACTCCCATTATTAAAACACCAATCATTACCAGTGAGATTTTCCCTTCTCCGCCATTTAAACTGACACCGCCTAATACCACTGCAGTAATCGCATCCATTTCATATCCGACACCCGCCGAAGGCTGACCGCTATTTGTTCTTGACAGCAGAACTAGACCAGCGATGCCGGCAAGAATTCCACTCAGAGCATATGTTAAAATTTTAATCTTAGTTACATTGATGCCGGATAGCCGAGAAGCTTCCTCATTACCTCCGACACCATATATATAACGTCCAATTGTTGTGCGATCTAAAAAATATTTTGCAATTATAAAAATAATAGCCAGTAAAATAACCGGATAAGGAATTACCCAGAGGCTGTTCTGCGCGAAATTTCCGAAGGTTTCGCTGAAACCGAACACCGGCAGTCCATTAGTGATAATAAACGCCATGCCGCGCAGCGCAGTCATCATTCCGAGGGTCGCAATCAATGGGGGCATACTCAGCTTTGTGATCAGCACGCCGCTAACCACGCCATAAACCAACGCAATCAAAACCGTGGCGATGCAAGCCACTGACATCGGAAGCTTTGCCATCATAAGCATCGCTGCCGTGACGCTGGAGACGCCCGCAACTGAACCAACGGAAAGATCAATGCCGCCCGTCATAATAACAAACGCCATACCGACTGAAATAATGCCCGTAATCGAAACCTGCTTTAGAATCGTAAAGATTGTTGAAACATTTAGAAAATTTGGTGATGCAACTGTAAAAACAATAACCAATAAAAACAGAATAAATACAATCCCATAATTCAACGCCAATGCGGCTATATTTTTATTCTTCATCTTAATTCACTCCTTTTTCGGAAAGCTTACTGGATGCTACTTCCAGAATTTTTTCCTGCGAAAACTCACTTCTTTTTAACTCGGCACCGATATGCCCTGAGCCCATAACCATAATTCGGCTTGACATGCCAATAAGTTCCGGCATTTCGCTGCTAATCATAATAATGCTCTTTCCAGTCTCTGCCAAGCCGCACATTAGCTCGTAAATCTCCTGTTTTGCCCCGACATCAATACCGCGTGTCGGCTCGTCAAAAATCAGAACGTCGCAGTTTGTCGCCATCATTTTCGCCAAAACGACTTTTTGTTGATTACCGCCAGAAAGATTTCGTACCAGTTGATCTGAGTTTGGAGTTTTAATGTTCAAACTCTCAACATATTTATCAACACATATTTTTTCTTTTTTCCTGATAATTGTAAAAAGTTTCGAATAGTCTTTTAAAGAGCTGTAAACGATATTGTCTTTAATAGATAGTCCTAAGATAACGCCCTGATTCTTTCGGTCTTCTGGGATTAAACCGATTCCAGCGCTCAATGCATGCTGGGGCGATTTGGGTGAATAGAGTTTCCCGTTCAATGTCATCCGGCCACTGCGTATTTCATCTGCGCCAAAAATTGCACGCGCCAGTTCGGTTCTCCCCGCCCCTACCAAGCCGCCAAACCCCAGAATTTCGCCGCGTCTCAATTCAAAACTTACGTCTTTAATATGTTTATTGGTGAGTTCTTCCACCTTGAGCAATACTTCTCCCGGTTCGCATGTCGGTACTGGATAGTCATCGGTGAGCTCACGCCCAACCATGTAGGAAACCAATTGTTTTTTGTTAATTTCGGAAACAGCTTTTGTCACAACATATTTTCCGTCGCAGAATACCGTTACCCTGTCACAAATTTCAAACACCTCTTCCAGGCGATGAGATATAAAAATAATGGTAGTATTGTTCTGCTTCAGTTTATCTATAATTCGAAAGAAAATTTTTGTCTCTTTTAATGTAAGCGGGGCAGTTGGTTCGTCCATGATGATAAACTTAGATTTCTTGGATACAGCTTTTAAAATTTCCACAATCTGCTGATAGGCAATTCCTAAATCACAGACTCTAGTTCGGATGTCGATATTCACACCCATATTTTGACAAAGTTTTCTGGCTTCATCCTCCATCTTTGCAATGTTTATAATTCCATGGTTTTGAATTTCTCTTCCATAAAAAATATTTTCCCACACTGAAAGGTAAGGAATTAAGCTGAATTCCTGATAGATAACTGTAATGCCCAGATTCATTGCCTGGCGAGGTGTCAGTCTGTTGTAAGTAATACCCTCGAATTCAATCGTCCCTTGGGAAGGCTCGCTTGCCCCAGTGAGCAGTTTGATAAAAGTGGATTTTCCTGCTCCATTTTCTCCGCATAACGCATGAATCTCTCCCCTTTTTATATCGAAGGAAATATTGTCAAGCGCCTTTACCATCGCATAGTATTTTGACAAACCGCTCACTTTTAATATTGTATCACCCATTGTTATATATCCTCGTTTCCCGGTGGTTTCAAAAACGTCAAAACAGGTGAACACCGGATAGACTCTCCCATTTTATTTTGAATTGCTCTAAGAACTGTAGCAGCCCTTAGAGCAATTTTCGTTCTTGATTCTTATTTAGTTTTTGGGAACATATTTACCATCCAGAAGGTCATTGACAGGAACCGGAACATACGGGAGCATGATAGTTTCCTGTTTTGCAGGAATTCCCTCTGTTACATATTTGTACAACAGTTTTGCGCTTTCATAGCCGCCTTTGTACGGAAAAAGGTCAACTGTGCCTCTGTAAATGCTGTTCTTTTCCTTCATACATGCCAAAGCTTCGGCCGTTGCATCACCGGAGAACACTGCACGGTCCTTACCGACTGCCTTAGCAGAAACCATTGCGCGATATCCGCCGATGCCGCCGGAATCGTTGGTTGCAACTACAACATTCAAGTCAGGATGCTGCTGCAAAACGCTTTCGATGATTTTCATACCGGCCTCAGGAGTATCACCAGCCTGTCTGGAAACGATCTGAACGTCAGGGCAAATTTTAAGAATTGCTTCCTTCAAGCCATCGCCACGTGGAATAACAGATTGAACGTTATCCTGAGAAATGATTGCAACCTTAGCCTTGCCTCCCAAGTTTGCCTTTATCCACTCGCCTGCCTGCTTGCCGATGGTATAGCCATAATCATGCTCATCAAGGGTATAAACCAGATTTACATTATCCTGCTTCTGTGCGATACTAGCTGTTGCGATTCCCTTGGATTTCGCTGTTTCAACCAATTTGCGGGTCGCATTCGGATCGATTGGCGTAAAAGTAAATCCGCTAATGTTTTCGTTTATTAGGCTTTCCAGATCACTCACTTGTTTGTCAACCTTATACTGTGAATCGATGCTAATGTACTGTACTCCCAGTTCTTTGCACCCAGCTTCAAACCCGTTTTTTACTGCGATATTCCATGGATTTGCCAGATTCATGCTAACATAGGCCAGTTTGATCTTGGATGGATCCACTTTTCCCGATTTGGCTGCCGAAGTTGCCGAAGTAACTGTGGAAGCTTGAGGTGCGCTCGACCCAACTCCAGTTGAAGCTGTCGAAGAAGCATTTCCACCGCAGGCTGACATTGAAACTATCAGCGCGGCTGACATCAGAATTGCCATGATTTTTTTCATAAAATTTCCTCCCTATCACATTAGATATATAACTTAACGTTATTATGTAATTTGCTTATAACGTTATGTTCTAAAAAATAAAGGCTACATCTTGTTATTGTCGATTGCTTTCTGTGATGCACGAATAAAGGATGCGCAGTCTCGATCAGATTTTGTTAAAACTCCAAGATAAAGTGAATCCAAAATTGCCTGGTCGGCAACACGTCGAGAGATAATATCTTTGCCAATCGTCATATCAACAGTGGCAGTGTAAAGACTAATATCTGTGTACTTTAATATTGGAGACTTATTCATCTTTGTGATACAGATGGTTGTGGCTCCGGCTTCCTTAGCTACTTTCATCGCTTGCACCGTAGTTCTTGAACAGCCAGAATGAGAAATAGCAAAGGCAACGTCGTCCTTTGTGAGGGAGCTAGCAGTAATGAGTTGTAGCATCACATCACTATGTGCTGAACCGCCTAGCCCTAATCGGCTAAATTTCATAAATGCGAGCTGACCAGCCGCGAAAGCATCACCAGCGCCGAAGAAATGAATAGATTTTGCTTTCAGCAAAGCATCCAACGCTTTTGTGTAATTATCAGAAACAAGTGCCATGGTATCCTTTAGGGTCTGCATATTGTTCTGAAACACTTTGCTCAAAATGTCCACCATTGTATCGTCTTTCAAAATTTCCTGTTGTGTAATCGTTTCATTCTGATCTACCATTGCAACTAGGATATCCTGTTTCATACTGGAAAAGCCATCATATCCAAGGCGCTTACAAAAACGTATAATTGACGCTTCGCTACCTTTGATTTCCTGCGCCAGGAGAGCCAATGTCATGCTTCGTACTGCATCAGGACTGTTGAGCAGATATTGTGCAACTGCCTTTTCTGCGCGAGGTAATGTGGGAAGTAAAAATCTGAGCTTTGCAAAAATGTCATTCATTGCTTTATCACTTCATTTACATTTTTTTATTTAGTTGTTTGCTTCATTTACATAATATCATTGTGAAGTATTTAAGTCAATACAAAATTCAAAAAACAGAGCAATTCACAAACAAAGTGGGATTATTTATGCAATATGCCATATATTTTGTAAATGTTATATGCTTTTATAGACTTTATTGTATCTTGATGTCTTATTTTACTTCATTTTAATATTTTATAATTGTAGTATTAATTCATTTTGTTAAGTGATTTAAGATCTTACAAGTAATAAACGGGCCAGTGGATACTACAATCGGTATCCGCTGACCCGTTTTAAAGCTTCGAAAAGATTTTATTCAAGATTAGCGTGTCGGCCAGCCATCTCTTCCGCTGTTAATCCCAGTTGTTTCATGATGTGTAGTACTATGCAGTCAAAAAATATCATCATACTCTGTTCAAACAAAGACGCCATTGGCTGAATTGAAGCATCATTTCGCTGCTTATCCACCTTAGTTGGCGCATCCAGTCTTACCGTGCAATCCGAAATTCTGCTGATGGAAGATTGAGTTGATACTGTGACAAGCGCAATCTTAGCTTTCAATGCATGTGCCTTTTGAGCCATCGACACCAAAGACGCAGTCTCACCGGAACCACTGGCTATAAGTAAAAGATCTCCCTGTCCAATTGGGGGAGTCGTCACACCTCCTACGTGATAGGCCTGCATACCCAAATGCATCAGCCGCATGGCAAAACATTGAATAATGAGGCCACTGCGTCCTGCACCGGCAAGATAGACTCTTTTTGCCTTCATCAAACTCGAAACGAGCAGCTCCTGCTCATCATCTGATATTTTGATTAAAACCGTATGAATTTCTTTTAGTATATGATCATATTCCATAAATATAGATTTTCCTCCTTAAGATTGTTTGATATTATTTTAGCATGCAATAATTCAACATTCAAATAGAAATTTTTTTGCTTAGTTTCACCCAATCCAGCACGGTCCTTTCCTTCCTTATTACTACATATAAATACCGGCTCCGAGAGGTCTACCCTCATCTCTTACAAAGCATGTTTCGATTGCCTGCCATGCCTCCTTCTTACTATCGTTTCTTCAGGACACACATGCCCTTATACGAAGTTAGAAAGGTTCTTTAATTTCCGCGTTATTTTGATATTTCGTAGATAGGATCAACATAAATCAAGGTTCTGAGATTGTGACAAACACTTTCGAGTTATATGCCAAGTACAATCTCGTTATTTAATAGCTTTTCACGCTCGTTCCAATCTGGCATATGAATGGTAATAAAATCATAAAAGTCTTTGTTGTGCTTTGAATACAAAAAATGTGACAATTCATGGAGCAACACATATTCAATACACGGAGCAGGAGCTTTCATCAAATAATAATTTATATTGATATTACTGTTTCTGATACTACAGCTTCCCCATAAAGTTTGCATCTTTTTAACCACAAGTTTGGGTTTACCAACTCCGTGCTTCTG
This sequence comes from Caproiciproducens sp., assembly GCA_032090075.1. Lineage (GTDB taxonomy): Bacteria > Bacillota > Clostridia > Oscillospirales > Acutalibacteraceae > Caproiciproducens. The sequence continues at coordinate 13,339 of DAMDEB010000009.1, read as the reverse complement.
TACTATGGGATACAGCTTTTCGAGAACATCCAGATAATATTGCTTCGAGGTCTTTTGCCACCAATTATTAAACTGGTGATCTATATCATCTTGATTATTTGGAAATGGTGTGTACAAAAATAGTTCGTTATCTACTTTCTCTACGTGTTTTCTGGTTGCAGTAACCACTCGAATGATAAGCTGTCTTCCCAATAATCGAGTAGAAGTTCCAGATTGAATATGCAGTTCTTTTTCTATAGCCCTTGTCTTTTCAAACGCTATTAACTTTTCTTCCATCCATGAAGTTTTAGATAACAAAAAAGTTTCAATCCAATCAGTAGGTGTATCAAGCGGTACTGATAGCTTTATTTCACACGATGGGAATACTTTAAGTCGCACACTTTTTATTGGTTTCTGTGTTACAGCGACCGAGAAGGGTTTCCCCAACAATATAATACTGTAATCCATAATCAATACCTGCTCATCGCTGTTTTCATCGCACTTTCAAGCAATAAATCAATCTCATCAATAGAAACATCAAATCCATACTCATCAGAAAAATCCCATATAAGATCTTCAATTGCTTGGTTCATGTTTTTATGAATTACTGTGTTGGTTCGCCAATCAACACGTGCTAATTGTTTTACTGCATCATTAATTTTCAAAGCGAGTTGACCAATAGATTCTTCATATGCTTCATCTTTATCCTTCCTATGCTTAAGTAAGGTTTCGGACACAACGCCATAGAATGCCTTAGCATCGCTATTATCATTAATACATTCTGGATAAACATGACCTGTAAATCCTTCTCTAAAGTCTTCTGCTAATTTTTTAAGCTGTGAATAATAGATGTTTTCATCACGAGATTGACGATATCTATCCAGGGTATCCTTGATACGCTCTGAAAATCTTTTGTACATCAAAGGATCTTCATATCTGCGTGCCTCAAGTTCAGAAACAAGTCGAGTTTTTATATATGCAGCCTTTGCTTTCTGTCCATCAATCTCCTCCAACTGTTTATCCATTTTAACTTTGTCATTAATTGCAACTGGTTCAATAATAGTTTCAACAGGTTCAGAAGTAATGAAATTATTCAGTAAACTGCGTATACCGTCTTCGTATTTGCTAAAATCAATGCTTTCGGCATAAATTTTCATAAGTGCGGCTCTCAGTTTTTGAAAGAACAGCAAGTCTCTCTTGTAGATTTGCATTTGGTCAAATCCTATAGCCGTGTACAAAGAGTAGCTCCCTACTGCAAGTTCAATTAATTTTGAAAAAGTGGACAGTCTCTGATAAAAATCTTTTCTTAACTCCTTACTGACGTTATCATCATCATTCTCAAAAAAGGATTGCCATTCTCTTGGATTTTCTTTGTCGAATTCCTTACTACTAAACAATGCAAGCAGATTCTCATGAGCCTTGTGTAGCGATTCTTTTTGCTCATTTGCTGTAAAGATTGAATCGTTGAGGTCAGCAGAATCATAACCCGATAGCCCAGATTCATCATCGCTATAAAGCTCCATTGCTGTATTTAAATTCGAAAACAAGCCCCAGTAGTCAACAATTAATCCAAAATTTTTCCCAAGATTAATGCGGTTAACACGTGCAATTGCCTGTAATAATGTGTGCTCTTTCATAGACTTGTCTACATACAGAACAGCCAGTGCAGGTGCGTCAAATCCAGTCAACAACATATCTTTTACAATAACAATATCAACATCATCACCGCCAATGATGTTATTTTTTACGTAATCCTCATATTTATCGTAATTCTGCCCAAATCGGGGTTCAACCTGTGTTTTAAAAAAGTCACGAATTTTCTTTTTGCCTTGTGTCGTTAATGTTCCTTCATCGCTTTCATTGACATTTTCGGCACAAATCAAAGCAGCAGCTTTAACCCCACCAAGTTGGTTAATAGCTTGCTCCAATTCTATTGCAACCGGACGGGAAGACGCCGCTACCATTGCTTTGTAACCACGTGGCTTACAATACGAGAGAAAATGCTCATGAATATCAAATGCCAGCATTGCAACACGCTGATCCATTTGAGCAATTGGAAGAAACCGACTCCACTTTACTCGCATATCTTCACGCTGTTCTTCGTTCAGCGGCTCTAAAATATATTTTAAGTAATCATCGATTTTATCTTTTGGTGCTTTTTGTGGAACAACTCGACCTTCGTAAACAAGAGGAACGATAACTCCATCCCTAATGCCATCTTCGAACTTATATGCTCTTCCAATTAAGGGACCGAACTTTTTGTAAGTATTATTTTTGTCTCTTTTTAAAAGCGGTGTTCCAGTAAATCCAATTTTAATTGCATTAGGCAGCACCTCGTTCATCATATTATGAAATTCACCTGTATGTGAACGATGGCTCTCATCAATCAGAAGAAAGATATTGTCATCGGTCATTTTTGTGCGGCTCTTTGCAGCACTAACAAATTTTTGAATTGTCGTTGTAATGATGCGTATGCCTTTGTCTTTGAGCAATGTAATTAGGCCCGTGCCTGTATTGGCATGGTTTGGCTCCATTCCTGTATGAATAAAGTTATCGCGGAGTTGCTTAATCAGATTAATTCTGTCGCATACCAACACAAAACGGGAACCTTTAATCTCGGTTTCTGCTGTAATACGTTTTACCAGCATAACCATCGTCAAAGACTTTCCACTACCCTGCGTATGCCAAATTACACCACCACGACAGCTTTTTCCGTCTTCACCTTTAATTCTGCGGATCGTATTTTCAACGCCAAAAAATTGCTGATAACGGGCTATTTTCTTAATGTTGTTATCATAAAGAATATAAAATTTAATTAGCTTTAAAAGCCGTTCTTTTGAAAGCATAGACACGATAAACTTATCCTGCTCTGTCAATGGCAGAGTATCTACATATCGTTTTGCTCCGTCTTCCTGCCACTTTTTCTTTTCTTCTACCCATTTGCAAAAAAACTCTTGTGGTGTACCGGCAGTTGCATATTTGACCTCATTTGGGTTCATAGCGACTACCAACTGTATAAATTTAAACAACTGAGGAATATAATCGGGCTGCCAGTTACGGATATTCTGCTTAACACCCTCTTCTACATCAATACCAGATTTTTTACATTCAATAACTACAAGAGGGATCCCATTAATGAGAATAACGATATCAGGACGTGCATATTTACCGTTACTACGTTCTACAGAAAATTCATCAGTTACCTGCCAGATGTTTTTTTCAGGATGTTCCCAATCAATATAACTTAAATCAAAGGATTGGTGTCCTCCATCAAATAATTCTTCCTCGCAGCTTTTCCCAAAAATCAAGCTATCATAAATTGTTTTACTTGCGTACATCAAACCTTTTTCCAATACAACATCTAAATCACGAATAGCCACACCGATAGAACGCTCAGAGAAACTTGTCATTTTTTCGCTATACCGAAAGGACTGAGAAGAAAGGAATTCTCTCATAGCATCAGGGAAAACAACGTTTGAGAGCCGACCCCGCTTTTGCTCGGCCTCGGCTCTGGGAACATATTGAAATCCCATAGCCTGTAATTGGCGAATCGCACGATCCTGTGACTCAGGGCGCTCATTGAATATTGTATGGTTAGGCATTTTATTTCCTCCGT
>DAMDEB010000009.1:5838-9734 GCA_032090075.1 Caproiciproducens sp. | reverse complement strand
TGAATAATTTATATCAAAACAGCTTGCTGTTTATTTTTCAAATCAAACAGATTTAACAGGGCCGTTTCCGACCCTGCTTATCTGAAGTTTCTTTACTTTCTGTCTTTAGGTGGACACGGGTCGTTTCCATGGCTGTCTGAACTTTGAATTACTCCATCTTTACCGTGTATAACAAACTCTGTTCCCTGATTGCGACTTATCTGACGCCCATTATTAACCGCTCCCTGTTTGGTGTCAAAGTGTCCACTAGAACGGATTGCATTCTCTCTTTTTATGTCCCAGCCACCATTAGGGTTAGAAACTACATGATGTTCTTTTCTTGGCACAACCATTACCCCCTAGTCATCCAAATATGTATCTCTTACATTTGACAATTTTGTTCTTCCATCAGCAGGCGAACCATCTGCATTTAGAACATCAACCTTAAACCCCGTGAAAGTAGTCGAAAACCTTTTATCTTTCCATTCCTTGACAGTGTAATCATTTTTAGCAGCATTTTCAAATGCATACTGCACACCGATGTTCAAATCTCCTCGAACATCTTTATCATCAGGATGTTTAAACTTTACTTCAAATCCATCCACATCCCATATTTTCTTTTCCACATTTACTATTTTAGGCATTTATAATTCCCTCCAAATTATGATTGATTTTTTTAAAGGCGTTTGCTATAATTAAAGCTAGATTTTATAATTATGTTTCTAATTAAGAGCAATTAACTTGTTGACGCAGGTTAACTGCTCTTTTTCTTTACAATCAAATCACATCACTCCTTTCAAAATAATTGTATATTACTTCTATTCGAAGGTTATACCTTTACCCTTACAATCCCTGTCAAAAGCAATTGCATAAGGGATTTTTTCTTGTTCTCCCATTCATTAAGGTCTTTAGTTAACAGTTCAATTTCGTTGTCTGATATAGAAAGGACATTAGCAATAGCGGTTTGCTCAGCAAAATCAGTAGAGAACATGACCTCAATTGACTCTACTGTTTTTGCACTAAGACTTGGTACTCCAGTAGATTCATTATATTTCCACCAGTTTATCGAACAAAAAACATAGTATACAAATCTCGGATTAGTTGTAGGAGATATTTCAGAGTAGAATAGAGTATCAACCGTCCAAAAAGGAGAATCCATGTAAACCGGTTTATCAATGCTTCCTTTTCTACCGACAAGGACAGAAGGCTTATCATATAAAAATGTATCAGTGCGACCAATCTCGCCACCAGACGCTAAAATAGGGTATTTACCATTTGCACACTCTACCCCACTTTGGCTTTTACCATGTTTAATTTTGGCGAGATTTCTAATTGTACCATATTCCCACTCGCTCTCTTCAAACCCAGATAAGCGCATGCCACTATCGGGGTTTAAGAGGTTTTGCATCAACCATTTTTTTTGCTTTTTCTTTTCCTCAATCAGTTGCTTCTTCAGTTCAATCACCTTGTCACATTTGGTCAATATCTCGGCAATTTTTTGCTGCTCTGCTATCGGGGGGACAGGAAGCAAACAACTATAGAAATCGTTATCATATAAGTTTAACAAGCCGTCATTTCTTACACCAGCGTTTATATATTTATATAACTGCTTATTTAGGTATCCGTTAATAAAAAGGTGTTGATAATATTGAGGATTGCTTCTGTTGTTTTTAATCCGGAAACTGTTGAATACGTTAGGGACAGCCGCAACTTCTCTATCCTCAAGCATATAAACGCATCCTTGATGATAACGTTTTGAATTTCCTTTATTGTATGAAAAGTCTCCTTTGTGCAAAACGGTATAATTCTTATATTGCTCTCCCGCTATTTCTTTTCCAAATTTATCGGTTTGGCTGACGAAACCTGTACCAGCTGTTATGCTAAGAACTTCAAATGACTGTTCTTTAGTTTTTTCGGTCACTGGTGACATTAATTCTTTAATGGATTTTATATCCCATCCGTATGGAAGAGAAACAACGCTGTAATTGTTATACTCTTTTAGCTCTTTACCGCTACGAATACAGTCAATTCGTTTCTTTATTTCTTCGGTCATTTTTTTACCACCTTAATGTGCTTGCAAAGCAAAAACAATACAACTGACAATAGGACTTGCAATTGCACCTAACATTGAAATAATCGAAATTATCATCAGAATAATATTGTTTTTCTTCGTTCTTGTTAAATCATCTTTGGCATCTTTATAATTTGCAGCTTGTACATCATAGAGATCTTTTAGCTTATCGTAATTCTGCTGTAACAGCTTATTTTGCTGTGTTACAGCATCAACCTGCTGATGAAGCAATCCAAGTTGTTCCTCGTTTTGTTCTGCCAACCGGATCGTGGCATTTTCGCTTTCTGCTTTTCTATGGTTTGCTTCTGCCATTATTTCGGTTATTTGATTTATTTTCTGATTTTCTTGCGCAATATAATGTGAGAAATTTGGAACAATAGGTTGAATGTTAATTGGAGAAAAGTTTGTAAGATTGTCCATTTAAATTTCCCCTACTTCAGTTTGTTTTTTTCTTGCTCGTGTTCAATTTGCTTGATGCTTTTATTAGGCGTCGGCAAATTTTCTGGCATTGTGCCACCGAGTTCTTGAATTGTCTGACGCACTTTTTTACCGACCTCATAGTGTGTCTGATTTGCGGCTTCTTTCCCTTTTGTACCTTCACGGCGGAGCTTTTCATCGGTTTGTGTCGCGCGGAAGAGATTAGCTGCCAATTCAGTACTACCCATATGGTCAAGAATGTTTTGGCTTTTCTTTAATCCTTTGCGCACTTTAATTTCTTGTGCTCCAAGTCCACCATATAATCCTTGGTAGCCTCTGTTTTGGAAGATTGCATAGTCTTTTGGTTCTTCTATACCAGCCATTTGTGCAGCCTCGGCAAGAGACTTGTTATGTAAAATCATTTCATGGCCAATTGCTAAACGTTTTTGTTCTTCGCTAAGTTTGTCATAATCATCAATTAGCTCTTGCTGTTGGGTCTTTACAGCAAAATATGTCTGACCAAGTGCAATTACCTCTTTGCGCGGGTCCCCGTTTTGAACAATTAAATAGCAAGCGTAGCGAGACAGCATAATATCGTCTATTTCTCTTCCGGCACCCGAACCGATATCAACCATTTTGCTGACGTCAGCAAAATGGTCATCTGCATCATTTGCGCTATTAATACATGCAGTTTTTGCTTTATTAATTACGCCTTCAAAGTTGCGCCACTGTGTATACTCTAAAACTGTTTGAAGTTCTCTAGCATACCAATATTCTTGACCTTCGTCGGTATAATGCTTTATATTTTCAAAGGTTTGGTCGCTGTATTTTTGAATATTACTCATAATCCAAGCTCCTTCAAATATTTTGCCATCTGTGCCTCAACATCAATAAGTTCTGTTTTAATGCGCTCAATATTGCCTTGAACTTCTTCAATGTCAATTAATTCTTCTTCCTCAAAGGTATCTACATAACGTGGAATATTCAAATTAAATTCATTGGATTTGATTTCCGGTAAACTTGCAACATGGGCAAATTTGTCGACATCTGTCCTTTCGTAATAAGCATCAAGAATATCCTGAATATTTTTTTCTTCTAATTTATTTTGATTTTTATCTTTCTTGTATCGAAGATTATTATCTTGATCTTTACCTGATGCATCAATAAACAAAACATCCTCTGTCGCGCGATTCTTTTTAAAAACAAGAATACAGGCGGGAATTGTTGTGCCATAAAACAAGTTTGCAGGTAAACCAATTACAGCGTCCAAAAGATTTTTCTCAATAATAATTTGACGAATTCTACCTTCGGAAGCGCCTCTAAAAAGCACTCCATGAGGAACAACAGCTGCCATTCTTCCATTGTTCTTCAAGCTATAAATCATGTGAAGAAGAAAGGCCCAGTCACCTTTTCCTGCAGGGGGTACACC
>DAMDEB010000009.1:4214-5828 GCA_032090075.1 Caproiciproducens sp. | reverse complement strand
CCAATCAAAACGATGGTATGGGTCAAGGTTTGCGGTCATAACAAATTTCTTCTTCGCATTTGCGGACTCCTCCTGCTCACCACCCGGATTAAAGCCTTCAGCCCATTTATCTTGTGAAAAAGGCATATTAGCAACAATAACATCAAATTGTTTGAGGTTTCCGTCAGAGTCTAAATGCATTGGATTAGCAAGGGAATCTCCCCAAGCAATTTTTGCATCGTGAATGCTGTGTATAAACAAGTTCATTCTCGCCATGGACCAAGAAGAGCCGTTCATCTCCTGCCCAAAAATAGCAACTTTCTGAACATCTGCCTGCTTTGCAGTCCGAATTAGAAGAGATGCAGATCCGCACGTCGGGTCGTATATTTCTTCATCATTTCGAGGCTTGGTGAGCCTAGCCATTAGCTCGGATACCATTGTGGGGGTAAAGAAGCTACCTGCTTTCTTTCCTGCCTCTGCAGCAAATTCACCGATCATATATTCGTAAGCGTCACCGATAATATCAGCTGGATCTTTTCCTACAGTGGTTTCAATATGGTCTGGCATCAAGTCAAGTGGCTCGAAATCTTCAAGCAGTGTTCGCAGCTTTGTATTCTTTTGCTGAGGATTCCCGAGCATTGTTTCACTGTTAAAATCAATACTACGAAACACACCGCGCAACTCCGAATTATTATCTTCAATACCACGCAAGGCAAGATTTATTTTTTCGCCAATCTTCACATCGAAACGGTTTTCATAAAGATATCTAAAGCGCTGCTCGTTGTTTAATACAAAAGGCAAATTTCTTTTAGCACGCTCAATGCGAACTTCATTTTGATTATATTTTTCTAAAAGCTCAGCAACTTTTTGCTCGTATGTGTCATCTAAATATTTCAAAAATAGCATTGATAAAACAAAGTCTTTGTAATTTGCGGCGTCAATTGTGCCACGAAACGTGCCAGCCGCTTTCCATAGTGCATTTTTAATATCATCAAATTTGGTTCCCATTATAATAATCCTCCACCTTAATTTATTGTATTCGCTCTGCAATAGCAGAAAAGAAGCGCTCACTTTCGGTAACGTAATCAATTAATAATTTTCTGTGGCGCTTTTCCAACATCCATAATTGACCAAGAATTTGCTGTGTTCGAATAGGCGGTATCGGTATTACAATTTCAGCCAATTTTTTTGCTGAAATAGCCTTGATAATTGCCGCTGTTCCAGACAGATGCTCAATTTGTGACAATACATTTTTTTGCTCGAATAAGTACGCAAGATATTCTGTTGTAATTTCTTGGCAAGGTCTAATTATAAATAGATTTTGAGAAATTGTTGATTCTTCCGGCAATTTTTCAACAGCAAAGGAATATTTAGAATTCAATCTCTTTATTAGCACGTCTCCGGATTGAATCAGTTGTTCATTAGGAAGTGGCTGTTCTCGAGCAATATAGGCAGTATCTATTAATTCACCATTATCAGAAAAATGGTTTGGCTGAATATACCGGTATCTATAAGTCCCACTGCAAGTCTTGCTTTCAGGTATTCCTGTTATGATTTTCGCAACCTCAGATAACCGCTTTTGATCATTGTTCATATCTCCACCCCTTTCTTGCACGTTTAGTTTAGCACCTCGTT
>DAMDEB010000009.1:3096-4204 GCA_032090075.1 Caproiciproducens sp. | reverse complement strand
TCTTAACTTGTCAATATATTTTTATGTTAAGGCTTAACTTTTTATAAAACTGATTAAAACGAAATCAGACAAGCCTTTTATTGGGCGTGTCATTTTAACTGTTCTTGCTCTGACACAAACAAAAATACAGTCCCAGAGCAAAAATTTGCCCGGAACTGTATCTCTTTTTGATCTATGAAGCCATTTCAGTCTAATCACCATTTGTCAGCGACGTAAATTTTTACAAGATCGTTTCTCCTAGTCCCCGTAATAATGTCATTTTTCGTTTGGTATCCATGCCCGAGATTTTTTGAAACAGTCCCCAGCGCGGCTTCTGAAGCCCGCCCGGCTTGTCTCGCCCTGTTGTACTGCTGCTGGGCATAAAATCTCCTTAGGTCGTGATTTGATATAGTATCTTTACGATTTGGATCAGCAATTAAATTCTGATTCCTAATCCAAAACTGTGATAGCCTTCGTTTGAATTTTAGGACACTGCCTTTTGCCCTGTTGGCAAAGAACTTGTCATCCCAGTGCTGCAGGCCACTATTAAAACGTCCAATATTTCCTATAGACATTTCGAGTGCCCACATTTGTTCCGGCGTTTCAACAGGAATATCCCTCTCTCTACCACCCTTTCCCTTTATGTGTAGGTATTTTTTGTCACGGGCATCAGTCAGCTGGCCAACTACGATGGAGCTTGCTTCATTCTCACGCAGCCCAAAGTTCGCCATTAATACAATAGCATTCTGAATATCGGGTTTAGCAATATTGATTGCCCTAGTGATCTCCTCTGTTGAAGCTCCTATCTTGGCTGTTTTGGGCAAATTCTGTAAACCCATTTCCTCATTAGTTATATCTGCGCGAGCCCCAGCAAGATACAAATAGTGGCGAATAGAGCTCAGCTCAGTCTTTATGGTTTTGATTGCTATACCATCATTCAACCGCATCTGTACATACGCCACAATATGCTTATTATTGATATTGGATATTTTGCGCTTATTGTAACCTTTGGAAACAAAATTAAGAAAAGTGGTAAATGCCTGTTCGCGTCGGCGTTTGCACATATATGACCCACTCCGATCATTGCGAACAATCTTCGTAAACTGTGCCAACAAGTCAGCATTCATTG
>DAMDEB010000009.1:0-3086 GCA_032090075.1 Caproiciproducens sp. | reverse complement strand
TCATAGAAATCCCCCCTTTTTTCAAATGTCGAGCCTTGTAACTTCCTATAACTTTTTTATAGAATATGAAAATCAACACTGCTGCTGACTTCTTACGCTCCCCTGGGTCGCGTCTCTTTTATAAAAATAAAAGAGAGACGCGATAAATCTATGCCGTTGAGCATCTTTGTCCATTACTGAACAACCACATACCATTTTTCATGGTGAAGCACTGTGCTTCTGTGGAAAGCCGAACACTTGATTGAACTTATTTTTAAATGCTGCAGTATTTCTCTGCAAGGCTGTTATTCCCCCACTATTGCCGGGTATGGAGTTCCCCCATTTTAACAAGGTGTGTTATAAATATGAGCAAGGGACAAAACCTGTCCCTTGCTCACTTAACAATACTAAAACTAAAATCAGTGGTGTCATCCCGTATGTGGGTTGTGATTTATTAAAATGAGTTTCTATTGCTAACACGGTTGATTTCATGTTTATTATGCTGACATATTGTTATTTTTTTTGAAATGCTCTTTACTCGAAGCATCCTTCTCCCGCTGCCCGATACTGAAACATGTGAGTTATTGACAAAATCAAATTTAGATTTTGGTTGCAGTATCAGTTGCCTGGCTGCATGTTTTCGGTTAAACATTAAGGGGTGTTTCTTTTTAACTTTGGCATCTGAGTTTGATGCTCCTTGGTTGGAAAATATTTGGCTGATAATTTTTTTTGACATAGCAAAAACCTTCCTTGTAAAATTTTATATAATAAAAAGACAGCCTCAAAAGAAGCTGTCTTAAAATTAACTTACTTATAAAATTGAAGATAAGATAGTATAGGTTACTTCTTGGAAAACGTCAACTTAACATTTTTTCAAATTCAAATCTTATTGTCCAATAATTGCTCAGTGAGTTCAGAAGAGCCACTCAGTGCTTACATGACCTGCAAGACAATAGCAAAAGCCGTAAAAACGAATGAGCTTCTTCGTGTCTTGTGTGCTTTATGCGACCATTTTTTTCCTGATTTGCGAGTACCACTCAGCAAATTTTTCCTTCGGAACCAGAAATACTTCCGTATAATCTGCTTCGTCAATTGAAGTCGCATTGAACAATTCGCAGCTTTGATAATCATAATTTGTAAGAAACCAAAATGCTAACGAATTGACTAAGTTTCTGTATTCATAGCTATCGTTGTTGCGAATTTGATAACGCGGTTTTGTCTTGCTGACATGATTAATTACGGACATCACAATAGACTGATATCGAATTAGATTGCCTTCTTTTTCATTCTGCGACAAAAAATGATATAAAGGTTCAATCATGCAACTCATATGTTTATCTTTGTAATGAGGCAATAAACAAGGAAGTGCAATACGGGTAATATCACTGTCCTGTATCTTCAAAGAAAAGTGATACAGGGCAGTAATTTTATCCTTCACCTTCTCATATTGGGAAGGATCTTCCATTGCGAGAAGATCTTTTGCCTCTTTCCGTAAAGCAAATGTCGATTCCTCAAGCTTGTAAAGTGCGGAAAGTATGGGACGCTCATACTTTATTCGTTGAAATGCCTCATGCGTTGGGGGCATTGCAGTTCCAGTGGGCATTCTAAATTCCGAATTTTTTTTTGTCTGGCTATGATCAGGATGATAACGCGGTTCGCAAAATTCTGTGAATTTCTCATTCATAAGTTAGTCCCCCTTATTAAAATAGATAGTGTATGCCCATGTTTGCAAAAAAAACGCACCGGGAGATTACACAACCAATATGCGTTATGTAATAAAACCCAGAGCATTTATTTTTGTCGAAAGCTCTAAATATTCAGTTATCAGCTCTTCATGGCATTCAAGCGAGCGCACAACATATAGTACAATGTTTCATTTTTGTTCTATATATAGCATACGACTTATTTACAATTCTGTCAAGCGATATTTTGATTTTGTGTATTTTCATTTGATTTAAATAGTCTAAATCGACATCTTTGAAGAGAAGGCAGGGATTTGGCACATTTGGAGTTATAAATAATGTTCTGATTTTATATAAAGCTAGGGCGCATCGGATTGATTCCGATGCGCCCTTATTATCATATTGGTTTAATAAACAGTTGCAAGGAAGGAAGCAGTTGCCCCACTTTTAGAAGTAGCCGTAATCGTAGTTGTCCCAGCTTTTACACCAGTTAATGTAATTAACCACCCCTTACTGCTTCGAAGCGGCTTACCTACCCTAACAACAGCGCTGTTATTAGATTTTGCAGAGATAACTGTTCCGTCGTTTGACTTTGCAAGAAATGTGTATTTGTTTCCTGATTTTCCACTATATTTTTTAGTATCCAAAGTAACAGCCGGAGCTGACTTACCTGCGCCCGTTACTGTGACGAGGCAAGTGGCACTTGGGCCGGATGCAGTTTTGACATAAATAGAAGTTGTACCGTTTGCGACACCGGTCACTGTGAAGTACGTTTCTCCAGTTACCAAATGATAAAAAATAGCAGTCGCAATATGGGGATTACCGGAAGTAACAGTTGGATTTACATCTCCGGCAATTAGACGAGCGTCTGCCGGACCACATTTAACACTTACATTTGCGGTTTTGCCTCTGCCATTCAGAGAAACTGCATTATTACTAAGAGTTACGGATGTCGCTTTAGTTGGGGTGGGAAGTGAAGTAAGTGTACGATCAAGTTGCACTCCATTTACTGTCGCATGGACAACAACTGTTACCCCGGCTTTTAAGAAATTGACAGTTGCTCTGTGAGAAGTTAATTTTGTATTATATCCGATATCTGTTATTGCGGCGGAGTTGCTATCACTAATACTCCATGTGACCGTTAATTTGCTAGTATCATCCACCATTTTGCTGGATTGCACACACATGTCAATAGTGTCTCCGTTTTCAATGACATCGGCACCACCATATAGCCCAATTCTGCCCACATATCCATTCATAGTAGTAGAACTATTATCCATTGCCGCAAACGCCGAGCTGCTGCAGAACATGCAAACCACCAAACTCAATGTCAAAACCAAACTCATTACCTTATTAATTTTTTTCATTATAATGGATTGTCAACAGAAAACTAAACAACTTTTTTAAGGTTATTCGACTTGAATT
>DAMDEB010000008.1:40100-41318 GCA_032090075.1 Caproiciproducens sp. | reverse complement strand
GATCTAAAGGATGATATGAGATTGGCCGAAGCCATGATGAAATTTGTCATCAACTATGTAATGGAAACCTGTCCGGATGACATTGCATTCTTTAATCAATTTATAGACAAGGGACTTGTTGAGCGTCTGCATAATGTTGTTGACTCCGATTTTGCGAGTGTCACTTATACGGAAGCCGTCGAAATCTTAAAGAAAAACAATGAACGGTTTGAATACAAGGTGGACTGGGGTACGGATTTGCAGACCGAGCACGAAAAGTATCTGACAGAGCAGATTTTCGGTAAGCCTGTATTTGTAACTGATTACCCGAAAGAAATTAAGGCTTTCTATATGCGTATGAATGACGATGGCAAAACCGTCGCTGCGGTTGACTTGCTTGTACCCGGCATCGGCGAAATTATTGGTGGCAGTCAACGTGAGGAACGTATGGATGTATTACTGCAGCGTATGAAGGATTTCGATTTGAATGACGAAAACTATTGGTGGTATTTGGATTTAAGACGTTATGGTGGCACAAAGCATGCAGGCTTTGGCCTTGGTTTTGAACGCCTTGTAATGTACCTTACCGGTATAGCGAATATTCGCGACGTGCTTCCATTCCCACGCACCACCGGGACTGCGGAATTTTAAAAAGGATGTGTCAATGATTTATGGCAATGTGGAAAGACAGTTTGAAAATTGATGTGCCGCTTATCGACAGCGAGCATAAGGAACTTTGTGACCGGATTGATCAGCTTTTTGCTGCGTGCAGTCAGGGAAAAGGCAAAGAAGAAATCGTGAAAACACTCGAGTTTCTTGAAGGATACACGATTAAGCATTTTTCAGACGAGGAAAAATTGCAGCGTGCCAGCACTTATCCCAAATGCAAAGAACACAAAGAACTACACGAGTTTTTTAAAAAACAGATAGCCGATTTAAAAAAAGATATCTTAGCAAATGGTGCTTCTATAGCAGTTATTTCTAAAACAAATTATTTTTTAATGAATTGGCTTCTCAATCATATTCAAAAAGTGGATAAGGAGTTAGCGGGATATTTAAAATAATGGCTAATGTCATAAACAGTACGAATAATAGCGGCATTCTTGACGAGATATACAGAAAACTGTATACAAGTATCCAATAAATGAGCAATAGCGAGAAAAATGCAAGACGACTAATTTTGACTTGCATTTTTACTTAGCTTAGGTTAAAATAGTATAGGTTTTTATACTTATTTTG
>DAMDEB010000008.1:39010-40090 GCA_032090075.1 Caproiciproducens sp. | reverse complement strand
GCATATTATTATAGGGAGATGCTCATATTGGACTTTTCATCAATGTCAATTTCGGAATTGTCTGAAGTCAAGGCAGGTTTACAGGAACGTTATAATCAGTTTAAGGCGCAAGGTCTGAAGTTAAATATGGCTCGCGGAAAGCCGGCTACAGATCAGCTTGACCTTTCCATGAAGATGCTTGATAATTTAAATTCAACATCCGATATGCACTCTTCAACCGGCGACGATTGCCGCAATTACGGTGTACCGGATGGTTTACCTGAACTGCGCGAATTGTTTGCCGAATTGATGGGCGTGGATGACCATAATATTATTGTTGGCGGCAACTCAAGTCTTAACATGATGTTTGATGCGATCTCCTGCGCAATGACACACGGATTTGCGGGCTGTGAGCCATGGGGCAAACAAGGGCATATCAAATTTTTGTGTCCGTCGCCCGGTTATGACAGACATTTTGCCATTACTGAGTATTTTGGCTTTGAGCTAATTACTGTGCCCATGCTTTCCACCGGACCCGACATGAATGTTGTGGAAAAGCTTATTGCAAATGATACGAGTGTGAAAGGTATTTGGTGCGTTCCAAAGTATTCCAATCCGACCGGTATTACGTATTCTGATGAAACAGTACGCCGCTTTGCAGCATTGAAACCGGCGGCGAAGGATTTCAAAATCTTCTGGGATAACGCTTATTGCGTACATGACCTGACGGATACTCCGGATACCCTACTGAATTTATGGTATGAATGCCGGAAAACACACAATACTGATATGCCGCTTTTCTTTGCCTCAACAAGCAAAATTACTTTTCCGGGTGCCGGTGTCGCAGCTATGGGAGCGAGCGAAAGCAACCTTGCTGTTTTAAGGGAACATTATGCATACCAGACAATCGGTCCGGATAAACTCAATCAGTTGCGCCATATTTATTTCTTCAAAGATTTAAACGGAGTTATAGAGCAGATGAAGAAACACCGTAAACTTATCGAACCAAAGTTTAATGCGGTGATCAACAAACTTGAGTCAGAACTTGCCGGTAAGGGTATTGCAACATGGACCAATCCGAACGGTGGCTATTTTGTCAGT
>DAMDEB010000008.1:34828-39000 GCA_032090075.1 Caproiciproducens sp. | reverse complement strand
GTGTGGATGTGGTGAACGGCTGTGCTAAACGTGTTGTTTCCCTTTGCAAGGAGGCCGGTGTTGTTTTGACGGGCGCCGGTGCAACGTATCCTTACGGGAAAGACCCGAACGACAGCAATATCAGGGTGGCTCCAACGTATCCGCCGGTTGCTGAACTGCAGCAGGCAATGGATTTGTTTTGTATCTGCGTGCAGTTGGCGGCTGCTGAAAAACTGTTAAATAAGTAAAGAAAGGGGAGCGTTGCTCCTCTTTTTGATTTTTGCTAACAAATACTAATTATATTGTCAAATTGATTGACTTTTTGAGGCAATAACAATATAATTAATTCTGTTACGTCTGGGAGGATTCACAGAAAACCACAAATTGGAGGATTTACGAATGAAGCGAGTAGCAAAACCTGTATTTTTCATCGTCGCCCTCCTCATACTGTTTTTAACTTATACCGCTACCTTCGGTATTAAGGGACAAAATGGGGATAATTCGACCACCTACATAAAAGGTGTTAGCGACATTAGATGGGGAATTGACATTAACGGCGGCGTCGAGGCTACTTTCAGCCCCGCAACTTCGACTAAGGCAACCAAGGAACAAATTGATTCTGCAAAAGCAATTATTGAACTCCGTATGACCAGTCAACACATCACCGATTATGAGTTATATACCGATTATGACCATGATCGTATCATTGCTCGTTTCCCTTGGAAAAACGGCGAAAAGACTTTCAACCCGGAAAGTGCCATTCAAGAACTTTCCGCAACAGCGCTGCTTACCTTCCGCGAGGGCGATGAGTACACAACGACAACGACCGGCTCTGACGGCCAGCCCGTTTACAAGACGCCGAAAGGAGTCACGGCAACTAATATTGTTCTTCAGGGCAATGACATCAAGAGTGCTAAAGCTGAGATGACACAGGACTCGACAACCGGCACAACTGGTTATGAAATCGGTCTTGAGTTAAATGACAGCGGCATAACAAAATTTGCTACAGCTACTGAAAAACTGAATGGACAAATTATCTCTATTTGGATGGATGATGTTCGGATTTCCAACCCAAGAGTTGGAAAAGTAATCACTGACGGAAAATGTGCAATTACCGGTAGTTTTACAGCTGCTGAAGCTTCCGCTTTAGCCAATAAAATCAACGCCGGTGCGCTTCCGTTTAAACTTACTACAACAAACTTTAGCACAATCAGCCCAATGCTCGGCTCATCGTCTCTGCGTGCGATGCTGATTGCAGGCTGCATTGCGTTTGCTTTAATTTGTCTGTTTATGCTTTTCATATTCAGACTGCCGGGTTTTGTCGCAATTATTGCGCTGCTCGGGCAAATCGGGTTGTCCTTTGCAGCTGTTTCTGGATACTTCCCGTTTGTTAACAGCTTTACAATGACATTGCCCGGTATTGCTGGTATTATTCTTTCTATCGGCATGGGCGTCGATGCAAATATTATTACCGCTTCCAGAATTAAGGAAGAGCTTTGGGCAGGTAAAACCCTTGATGGAGCAATTCAAAAGGGTGATGACAACAGTTTCTGGGCAATTTTTGACGGTAATATCACAGTTATCATTGTTGCTCTTATTCTAATGGGTGTATTTGGTCCGACTAATATCCTGTATGGACTGTTTGGTGCCTCTACAACTGGCTCCATTTACTCCTTCGGTTACACCTTGCTCATTGGTATTATTGGTAACTTCCTCTTCGGTGTAACGGCTACCCGATTAATGACAAAGTCTATTTCCGGGTTTAAGTTTGCACGCAGCAAATGGTTATATGGAGGTGCGGCAAAATGAAAACCTTTAAAATTAGATTTTTTGAAAACAGAAAAATTTTCTTTACAATTTCACTTGGCATTATGGCTATTGGACTTATTTTTAACGTTATTTTCGGAACTCAACTTGATATTCAGTTTACCGGCGGCGCTGTTATAAAGTATTCTTATTCAGGTGAAATTAAACAGGAAGCAGTAGAAAAGATTGCTCAGGATACCGCTAAAAAAGATGCCAGTGTCCGCATTCTTGAAAATGTTAAATCTGCCGACGGCACAGCTGCCAAGAATAATGTTTCCATTTCCTTTGCGGGTACAGATTCTATTTCAGTTGACAGCCAGAAGGAAATCGCGACCCAGCTTACAGCGGAATATCCGAAAGCGGATTTCCAAGTTGTCGAATCCAGCTCTGTGAACCCGTCTATGGGTCATAACTTCTTCTTAAAATGTATTGCTGCTATTATTATTGCATCCCTTCTTTTAATCATTTACATTGCACTCCGGTTTAAGAAGATTGGCGGCATGTCCGCCGGTGTTATGGCGATTATTGCATTGATTCATGATGTTGCGATGGTCTATTTTACCTTTATTATTTTCAGAATGCCATTAAACGACAGTTTCATAGCGGTCGTCCTTACAATTTTAGGTTACTCTCTAAACGATACAATTATCATCTATGACCGTATCAGAGAAAACCGCAAGCTCTTAGGACCCAAAACGCCGTATTCTGTTTTGGTTAATACTAGTATCAACCAAACCTTTACACGTTCACTCTACACCGCAGGTTGCACCTTTACCGCCATTGCAACGGTATTTGTTGTTGGCGCACTCTTTGGATTATCGAGCGTAACAACATTTGCTCTTCCAATGATGGTCGGCGTTGTAACAGGCTGCTATTCCTCTGTTTGTATTGCAGGTCCGCTGTATGTTATGTGGCAAAACCACAAGTCTGCTCAGAGAGCTGCAGAATCCGCGCAATCCAGGAAGAAATAAGTTTTATTTCAAATGTAAACCATCGATACGCATTTAGTTAACTCTTAGAAAGAATTATCTAATTAGGTGAGTATGGAACTTTTATTAAAGAAAGGCTTCCATACTCTCTAATGGGATTTCTTTTTACTGCGGTTACTGTGTATCGGTGGTTTTTTTGCTGAAATGAGCTTGAAAGGCGTGTTGCCTCATGCGTAAGGCATACAGCGATAATAAAAATCTTGAATAATATTTTGTGAAATGGTAAAATAAGCTATTATGGGGTAGGTGTGGAACTTGAGTATAAAAAAGTGGAATGTATTTCCGTGTGATTTAAACTCCGCGGCGAAAATTGCCGAAGATTTGAATATTCCGCAATTGTTGGCTGTTTTGCTTCAAGCGCGCGGGATTACGGATTTCAATCAGATACAGGATATTTTCAGTTCGGACTTGAATTTTTCAGATCCGTTCTTAATGGCGGATATGCATAAGGCGGTGGACCGAATTTTGAACGCGGTAGACAGCTTTGAAAAAATAGCAGTTTACGGTGATTATGATGCGGACGGCGTTACTTCTACTGCCATGCTTTATTCCTACCTTGAATGCTGCGGCGCAAATGTGATATATTATATTCCCGAACGTGAAGGAGAGGGCTATGGCCTGAATATGAGCGCTATTGATGCTCTTCACGCACAGGAAGTGAATTTAATCATTACTGTCGATAACGGTATTTCATCTGTTGATGAGGTCAGTTATGCAAACAGTCTTCAAATTGATGTTGTTATAACAGATCATCATCGCCCGCGCGACGTTTTGCCTGCCGCGTGCGCGGTGGTTGATCCTTATCGAATTGACTGCAAAAGCCCATTCAAAAACTTTTCTGGAGTTGGGGTTGCGTTCAAACTGATTATGGCATTGGAAGGCGAGGATTGTGATATTACTTCTCTGCTCGACAACTATGCCGATCTGGTTGCAATTGGCACCATAGGAGATATTGTACCACTGACAGGCGAAAACCGTGGGCTGGTTCAAGCGGGTCTAAAGCTGATGTCATGCACTGACCGAATCGGCTTACAAACGCTGATTGAACAGGCCGGAATGGAGGGTCGCCGTTTAACCGCGGGCAACGTCGCTTTTTCACTTGTTCCAAGAATTAACGCCACAGGCCGCATCGGTTCTCCCGATCGCGCCGTGAGACTCTTAATTTCGGAATTTCCGGATGAAGCGGGCGAACTGTCATCCGATATTTGTGATGACAACGATTACCGCCGCCAAATTGAGAGCGAAATATTTGAAAAAGCGCTTAAACAACTTCAAGATGAACCGGAATGTCTTTATGACCGCGTTTTAGTAATAGAGGGCGAAAATTGGCACCATGGGGTAATCGGTATTGTTTCATCACGCGTCACTGACCGACTTGGTAAGCCAAGTATTATCATT
>DAMDEB010000008.1:23990-34818 GCA_032090075.1 Caproiciproducens sp. | reverse complement strand
GGAGATGAGGCCAGAGGATCGGGGAGAAGTATTGAAGGTTTTTCACTTTTTGATGCCATCTGTTCCTGCTCAACACTTCTCACTAAATTTGGCGGCCACCCAATGGCGGCCGGTCTCACTCTGCCGACGGAAAATATTGCACTTTTTCGCAAAGCAGTCAACGCCTATGCTGCCTCGCTTGACCGTCCTATGCCGGTGCAGACTTTGAATATTGATTATATTTTAAAACCGAGTGAGCTCTCAATTGAAATTCCCCAATCAATTCAAGTCCTTGAACCGTTTGGTATGGGGAATCCATCGCCGATTTTTGGACTTTATGGAATGACTCTTTCCGATATTACACCGGTCGGAGGCGGGAAGCACCTGCGCATCAGTGTGACGCAGAACGGCTCTATGGTTCGCTGTATGAAGTTTGGCACTACACTGGAACAGTTTCCATACCAACTTGGAGACATCCTTGACCTTGCAGTTACACTGGAAGAGAAGGAATATAACGGAAAACATACCCTGTCTATTTTTATAAAGGATATGAAGCTCTCTAATACAGATGTGGATGGTACGATTCATGGACTGCAGCTTTATGAAAAATCGAAAAGGGGAGAGCTGTTGACAAAAGCGGAACTGACCGGCCTTCTGCCGAACCGTGATGAATTTGCTGCAGTTTATCGCACTCTGCGCAGTGGAAGCGGATTTTGCGGTAGTGCAGAACTGCTTTTGACTCGCCTTGCTGTTCCATCGATCGGCTTTGCCAAACTATTGACCGCCCTGGATGTCCTTGCGGAGCACTGCCTAATCAGTCAGGACAGATTTGGCGATGCCTGTACGATTGCCCTTATACAGGGAACACAGAAAGTAAATTTATTTGATTCAAAAATATTAGCAAAATTAAATTCTTTGGGAAAGGACGGTGAATAATATGGCGTGGCCTTTAAGGACATATGATGACCTTGTCGCATTAATTAAGGTCAGCGAGCACGACTATGACATGGATATTATTGACCGCGCCTATCAACTTGCGGTGCAATCCCATGATGAACAGAAGCGCCTTTCCGGCGCACCATATATTTCTCACCCTGTCGCCGTAGCGTGTATATTGGTTGAACTGGGCATGGACACCGAATCTGTTGCTGCCGGACTTTTGCATGATGTCGTTGAGGATACTCCGGTTAATTTGGAACAAATTAAAAAAAGCTTTGGTGTAGAAATCGCCAACCTGACGGATGGAGTTACAAAACTCGGCCGTATTCCGTTTTCCTCACGGGAAGAACAGCAGGCGGAAAACCTGCGCAAAATGCTCATCGCAATGGCGGAAGATATTCGTGTTATTATCATTAAATTAGCCGACCGCTTGCACAATATGCGCACGATTGAGTTTATGACGCCGCAGAAGCAACGCGATAAAGCTCTTGAAAATATGGAGGTTTACGCGCCGATTGCACATCGTTTAGGTATTCGCGCCGTGAAAGAAGAGCTGGAGGATTTATCCCTGAGATGCCTTGACCCGATTGCGTATGAGGAAATTGAAAGCAGCCTGGCACTCAGACGAAACGAGCGAAAAGAATTTATTGATTTGACAAAAAAACGTATTTTCGAGCGTGTGTCGCCAATTATTCCAAATGTATATTTGGAAGGCCGCGTGAAAAGCATCAACGGAATTTACCGTAAGACGTTTATTCAAGGACGTTCTATGGATGAAATCTATGATATTTATGCTGTGCGCGTGATTGTTGACACTGTAAATGATTGCTATAATGTGTTGGGCGTGATCCACGATATGTTCCGACCGATTCCAAACCGATTTAAAGATTACATCTCAACACCCAAACCGAATATGTACCAGTCGCTTCATACGACTGTCATCAGCAAAGAAGGCATTCCCTTTGAAGTCCAAATCAGAACATGGGAAATGCACCACACTGCTGAATACGGTATCGCCGCGCACTGGAAGTATAAGCTCGGTATTGGCAGCAGGAACGGGGACTCACTTGAGCAGCGTTTGGCATGGATTCGGCAGATGCTTGAGAACCAAAAGGACAATGAGGATGCGACCGATCTTGTACGTACAATTAAATCGGACTTAGCACCCGAGGAGGTTTTTGTATTTACCCCAAAAGGGGACGTGATTAACCTTCCATCGGGATCCACAGTGATTGATTTTGCCTATGCGATTCACAGCGCCGTCGGTAACAGAATGACTGGGGCAAAAGTGGACAAGCGCATTGTTTCTCTTGACTATAAAGTAAAAACCGGTGAGATTATTGAGGTCTTAACTTCTAAAGAAACGCGCGGGCCAAGCCGCGACTGGCTCAAAATAGTAAAAACAAGCGAAGCGCGCAATAAAATACGCGCATGGTTTAAGCGTGAAAAACGCGATGAAAATATCGTAGAAGGCAAATCTGAACTGGAACGTGAGTTTAAACGCAACGGCATTGAGCTGACTGAAGCTGAGCTGGCCACAGTGCTTGAAAAAATCGGTGCAAGGCAAAACTGTACTTCAGCCGATGACGTTTATTCGGCGATTGGTTACGGCGGGATACAACTCTGGAAGGTTATGCCTAAAATTAAAGAAGACTATATGAAGGAGAAACGTCCTTCTCTGAATGTGGACGCACAGCCTCCCGTAAAACAGACGGCGAAAAAGCCTGTTGGCGGAGTTACCGTTGATGGTATGGATAACTGTCTGATTAAGTTTTCACGCTGCTGCAACCCGTTGCCGGGCGACGATATCATCGGTTTCATTACACGTGGCTTTGGTGTTTCTATTCATAAACGCACCTGTTCCAACGTGCCAAGAAATTTAAGTGACGCACCTGAGCCGGAAAGATGGATTCAGGCACATTGGACGGGAGAGGTCAAAGAAGAATTCAAATCAACGCTTGAAATTATTGCGAGTGACCGTTCCGGTCTTTTAGCGGATATTACGCAGCAGCTTTTCAATATGCATATTTTTATTCATTCACTGAATTCAAGGGAAACCAAGGATGGCAGCGCCGTTATTTATGCAACAATTACTATTAACGGAGTTGACCATCTTAGGAGTATTGTTTCACGTCTTACCAATATCGAGGGCATCATTTCGATTAAGCGCTCATAAGGGCACAGGGGATCTCCGGCTGGGGGTATCTGTGAGAATTTTGATGTGAATATTATGAATATACGGAGGAATTTGAATCTGCTATGAAAGTAATCAGAATAACCGGCGGACCATTGCCGACAAATTGCTATATTTTAACGGATGACGTAACCGGAGCGACGGCAGTTATTGACCCGGGTTTTGAGGAGCAGGAATTAACGGATGCTGTTTTCGCGGCAGGCACCGAAAATGTCAAGGCTATTTTGTTAACCCACGGTCATTTTGATCATATTATGGGTGTAAATAAGCTGAAGAGTCTGACAAACGCGAAAATATATATCTATTCCGATGACATGCAGTTTACTACCGATGACTCTTTAAATTTATCATTTATGGCGGCTCCCCTCCGTGTTGAAGCCTTTACGGCGGATGTCACGTTGAATGACGGCGATATTATTGAACTTGGCAGCCTGAGAATTCGTGTGCTGCACACGCCTGGTCATACAATCGGAAGTTGTTGCTATCTTGTGGAAGATGCAATCTTTACCGGTGACACCCTGATGAAATGCAGTTGCGGAAGAACTGATTTCCCCACCGGAAGTTATCCCCAAATGCTTGACTCATTGAAAAAAATTGAAAACCTTGAAGGGGATTATCACGTTTACCCGGGGCATGAAGGTGAAACAACCATGGAATACGAAAGAAAAAACAATCCGTTTATGGGGAATAGTGCATATGACCTTAATAATTGATGGGCATTCTTTCCACTATGAAATAGAAAATTTATGCCGTATTTTTTTTCCCTACCAACAGATAAAGGTTACGACAGAATTATGTGAGGATAACATTCTTGCTTATACCGGCGTTAAGGCACAGCCGGAAGGATTATTGATTACCGCAAGATTGAAAGTTGATTCTTACCAAAAGGAAACCTTCTGCTTTATGAATCAACAGGAAAGTGCCGATATCAAAGAACAAAAGCGCCGTATGGAAATATTGCTTTTTGAGTTGTTTACAGATTATTGTGGGTTTACGCCCAAATGGGGGATTTTAACGGGTGTCAGGCCCGTTAAACTTTTACGAAGCCTCATTTCCCGCATGGGTGAAGAACAGGGCATGGACTACTTTAAAACACAGTTGCTTGTTTCCAATGAAAAAGCAGATTTGAGTTTTATCACGATGCATAATGAGGAAAAGATTCTTTCAACGTTAACTTCGGAATCCTTTAGTCTTTATGTTTCCATTCCTTTCTGTCCTTCACGCTGTTCGTATTGTTCGTTCGTATCGTCGTCAGTAGAAAAGACGATTAATCTGATCCCAAAATATCTTGAACTTTTGTGTAAGGAAATTCAACACACGGCAAAGGTAGCAGCGGGTTTGAACCTGCGCCTTCAATCAGTATATATCGGCGGAGGAACGCCGACCACCTTGTCCGCGGAACAGCTCCGCATTCTTCTTGATACGATATCCGGTTGTTTTGACCTTTCATCTTGCTGTGAATTCACAGCCGAAGCCGGTCGGCCGGACACCATTACATCCGAAAAATTGATTGCGCTAAAAAGAGGCGGCGTTACGCGCATCAGCATCAACCCTCAAACACTGAATGATTCTGTGCTGAAAACGATCGGACGCCGTCACACCACAGCGCAAACACTTTCTGCTTATGCTATGGCGCGTGAATACGGCTTCGATAATATTAATATGGATTTAATTGTAGGGCTGCCGGGGGATACGGTGGATAGCTTTATTTCCACGCTGAACCGGGTAATTGCACTTTCTCCGGAGAGCATTACGGTGCATACCCTTTCTTTGAAGCGCTCTGCCCGTATTTTTCAGGATGAGAATGAGCCTTTCAGCAAAGACGCTAAAGCGGCGGATCAAATGCTTGACTATGCCGATGATCAACTTTTACAAAATGGTTACGCGCCATATTATCTCTATCGGCAGAGCCGCATGGTTGGTAATTTGGAAAATACCGGCTGGGCCAAACCTGGATTTGAAAGTCCTTACAACGTTTTTATTATGGACGAAACACAAACTATTCTTGCCTGCGGAGCAGGTGCTGCCAGTAAAATTAAGGACCCGAATTCGGATTGCCTTGAGAGGATTTTTAACTTCAAATACCCTTATGAATATATCAACCGCTTTGAGGAAATGATTATTAGAAAAGATCAGGTGAAGGCTATTTATGACAAGTTTTGTGGAGTACCAAAATGAATTAAGCCAGATTAATGCGATAGCTTCCACGCAACCGGAAGCTTTTGTGGCTCAAACAGAATCGGCTTATCACCAAAATATTAGGGATATTGCGGCGAGCATTGCCGGACAGAGGCAGGATTGCAAGTTAGTAATGCTTTCAGGGCCATCCAGCAGTGGAAAGACAACTACGGCAAATCTCTTAAGAAATGCTTTTCAAGAGATTAATGTTGACTCAACAATCATTTCTCTTGATGATTTTTACCGCGGTGAACATCAGGCACCTTTGCTTGCAAACGGGCAGCACGACTATGAATGCTTGGATGCGCTCAATGTTCCAGAAATTGAAGCCTGTCTTCTCAATTTAACGGAAAAGAACCGTTGCGATACGCCGGTATTTAATTTTGAAATTCATATGCCTTACCCTCACAGACGTCAGGTCGTTTTAAAAGAACATGACATTGCGATAGTGGAGGGAATTCATGCGTTGAATCCGGTATTTATTGACAGGTTGCCTAAAAATCAAGTCAGCAAAATTTATATCAGCGTAAAACAGGGTATCTATGAAGAAACGAACGAACTTTTTACCGCGAACGGGGTACGCCTTTTGCGCAGAATCGTACGAGATTATAATTTCCGCGGCACGAAGCCGGGGCGTACGCTCCAAATGTGGCCTTCGGTGATGGACGGTGAAAGAAAATACATTAAACCGTTCCGGGTCGGCGCCGATTATACGATTAATTCTTTGCATGCCTATGAAATTTGTGTGTTGTCCAATCAGGCGATACCTCTTTTAAAAACGATCTCCGCTAACCACGAGTACTACGACTTAGCGTGCAGGCTGCTCAGCAGCCTTGAAAAGTTTGTTTCGATCAGCGCGGAGATTGTACCGAAAAATTCAATTATCCGTGAGTTTATCGGTGGTGGGATATATTCATGAATCGTATTGCATTTCCCTTGCTGTTAGTGATATAATTTAAAAAACTAAAACTTAATAAAGAGGAGTGTTCTATTATGGGACTGTTTGAAGATGTAGTAGTCAATGCAAAGTCGGCGGTTGATATTGTTGGTAAAAAAGCAGGGCAGATAGTTGATGTTTCAAAGCTCAGAATTAACGCTGCGGATTTAAATAATGAAATTTCAAAGCGTTATGAGTCGCTTGGCAGGACGATTTACGAAGAGAAAAAGACCGATAACGACTCATCTGATTTAGTCAGTGAGTGTATTGCCACAATTGATGATTTATATGAGCAGCTTGACGCTGTGAATGAGCAATTGATTGCAATGCGTGCAAAATTGATTTGCAAGAACTGTGGCCAAGAAAACCCACAGAATTCAGCTTATTGTAGCAAATGTGGACATAAAATTTCCGAAGACTAATAAAATGACCGGCTTTATGAAAGAGGGGCGTAGAACCCCTCTTTTTCAATGCTTGTAGGTGTTCATAATATTTTAATCAATGTAGTATACTATTTATTAATATGAACATCTGTGATTAAATTGAAATGGATGTGTTGCAATGGAACATAAAAAGACTGCAACAGTCGGTAAGCAGAGCTTTTTACATGGTGCGCTAATTTTAATGGTTGCTATCGCTTTGGTTAAAATCATTGGAGCGCTGTTTAAAATTCCCCTGGCATGGATACTTACTCCTGTTGGAAACGGATATTTCGGGAATGCATATTCGCTGTATTTCCCGATTTTTAGCCTCGCCACGGCGGGTTTTCCGATTGCTATTTCAAGGCTTGTGTCGGAAAATTCCGCGCGGGGCCGTTATCGAGACATCAGGCAAATTCACACTGTCTCGATAAAAATATTTTTAGTTCTCGGAGTTGCTGCATTTTGCATTATGTTTTTCGGTGCAAAGCCGTATGTGGCTTACGCTGTCAGCAACAATCCGGAGAATGCGCTGCCAGCAATTTATGCTTTGGCACCTGCTATTCTTTTCAATAGCTTAATGGCAATTTATAGGGGGTATTACGAAGGACTTCGCAATATGTACCCCACAGCCATATCTGAAATTGTCGAGGCGCTGAGCAAGCTGATATTTGGTCTTGCTGCAGCCGCTATTGTCATCCAGTCCGGCTTAAAGGAATTTGCTGTAAGCGGGACAGTTTATGGGATCAAAAGAGCTACGGAAGAATATGCAAAAATTGCAACATTGCCGTATGCGGCCGCAGGGGCAATTTTAGGCGTTACCATCGGCTCAATGTTTGGATTTATTTTTCTGTTTGTCTACCATAAAAGGCACAGCGACGGCATCACAGAAGCGATGCTTGTGTCTTCTCCTCGTCCTCTTCCGATGAAAATTACGACCTCTAAATTAATCAGAACTGCCATTCCAATCGCATTGGGCTCTTTGGCTGTTAATTTGTCAACCCTGATTGACAGTACATTTTTGCAAAAGCGCATTAATGATATTATGGCTGTCCATCCACAGGTGATTTTGAAGATGTACGGAAGCATCATACCGGCTTCCGTTGTTAAGCTGAATAATGTTCCTACTTTTTTATTTGGCTGTTTTTCAAACGCATCCACATTGTTTATGCTGGTGCCTGCCATTACACAGGCATTTGGAGTAAGCGCTCTGCCGAATGTTACTGAAGCGTGGACAGGGGGGAACCCTAAGAAAATCAAAAGAAGTATTGAGTCTGTTTTGAGAATTGTTGCAATGCTGACAATTCCAGCCGGCTTAGGGCTTTCTGTCCTTTCTACCCCAATTGCAACCCTGCTGTATGGTTCCAATAACGCTCCCGCTGTTATCGGGAAAATTCTGACTATTCTCGGCCTTGGTTCTATTTTTGCCGCAATGAGCACACCTATCAACAGCATGCTTCAAGCTGTCGGTCGGGTCGATTTGCCTGTTAAATTGCTTGCGGTCGGCTTGGTGATTAAGATTGTGTTGAATTACACATTGGTCGGTATACCCGAAGTGAACGTAATGGGTGCCGGAACAGGTACGCTGATATGCTATATGTTCATCATGGTTTTTTCACTCTATTTTCTTTGCAAAGAGGCAAAGATCAAACCGAATTTTGTGGGCATTTTTTTGAAGCCGCTTTTATCCGCCGGCATCTGCGTTACGGCTGCTTATTTTGTTCAGAAATTAGGCTCTATGATCCATTTGGGTAAGTTGGCAACATGCTTGGCAATACTCACTGCGGGTGCAATTTATGCCATTTGCATGCTTTGGTTTAAAGCATTAAGTAAAAATGATATTTTAATGCTGCCCAAGGGACAAAAAATTGCGAAAATACTTGAAAAACATAATTGGATAAGGTAAAATAGTGGAAGGTTTAGCCGATACTATATAGCATGGGAGATATTGATTTGAATTTTCAATTTAAGGATAAATACAATATTGAAGATATGCTGAATATTATGGCGATCCTCCGTTCTCCAGAAGGCTGCCCATGGGATAAGGAGCAGACACACAAAAGCATCCGCAGTTGTTTTATCGAAGAGACCTATGAAGCGGTAGAGGCGATTGACAACGACGATTCCGAACTCTTACAGGAGGAATTGGGTGACGTTCTTTTGCAGGTGTTGTTTCATTCTCAGCTTGAAAACGAAAAAGGCAGTTTTGATTTTTCAGATGTGGTTGACGGTATTGCAAAAAAGATGATTGTTCGCCATCCCCACGTTTTTGGTGATACGGTTGTCAGCAATTCTGATGAGGTGCTTGTCAATTGGGACGCAATTAAAAAGCAGACCAAAAGCCAATCCTCCCAAACCGAGGTTTTACAGAGCGTTTCTAAGGCTTTACCTGCACTGATGCGCAGTGCAAAAGTTCAACATAAAGCCGCAAAGGTCGGTTTTGACTGGCCTGATGTTTCAGGTGCTCTTGATAAGGTCGCGGAAGAAACGGGTGAATTAAAAGAAGCGGTCGCTTCCGGCAGTCAGGAAGACTGTGTAGAGGAACTGGGTGATCTTTTATTTTCCGTCGTTAATGTTGCCAGATTTTTAGAGGTCGAACCTGAACATGCTTTAAGTCTTTCCTGTGATAAATTTATCTCACGATTTCAAAAAATGGAGCAATTGGCAAAAGAACGTAAAGTCGATATGGCTTCATCGACCCTTGAACAGCTTGATTCACTTTGGAACGAAATTAAGGCAAATTAATCATTCTCAGCTTTAAGCTGTTGAATAATAAAAAAACGGAGGTTAAATATTTATGAACAAAACAGAATTAATTGCTGCTGTTGCAGAAAAAGCTGGTATGTCAAAAAAAGATGCTGATAATGCTGTTAATGCAGTGATTGACACAATCGTTACCGCTGTTGCCCAGGACGAGAAGGTACAAATCGTTGGTTTTGGCACATTTGAAGTTCGTTCCCGCAGCGAGAGACAGGGCCGGGATCCAAGAACAAATTCTCCTATTACCATTCCTGCTTCTAAAGTTCCTGCTTTTAAGGCAGGTAAGGCATTTAAAGATGCCACAGCTAAATAATTTAGTTGTATTGCATTTTCAAGGGCTGTAACGAACATTTGAGTTACAGCCCTTTGTTAATGGAAAGGAAATTCTAATGCGACTTGATAAATATTTAAAAGTATCCCGTATCATTAAGCGCCGTACCGTGGCAAACGAGGCCTGTGACGCGGGCCGTGTTCTGGTAAATGGAAAAGCTGTCAGAGCTTCCTATGAAGTGAAAACCGGGGATGTTTTGGAGCTTCAGCTTGGACCCCGCAGTGTGAAAGCTCAGGTGCTCAGTGTAAATGAGTACGCTACCAAAGATAATGCGGCGGAAATGTATCAAATTCTGTCAGATGAACCAAATAAGCTTTAGTATATGTCCTTCTACTTTTGCATACAAATTGGTATGAATAGGTAGGAGGTAATTGAAATGCCAGAAGAAAAAAAGACTGTAAAAGCGCCGCACAGCCTGATCCTTGAAAATCGCCGAGCGCTTACCGCCACGGGCGTTTCTAATGTTGACAGTTTTGATGAACAAACAATTGTGGCTTATACGGATCTGGGTCAGCTGATCATCAGGGGATCAAAGCTTCAAATTAATAAATTGAATATTGAAACAGGCGAGTTGACTTTAAATGGCGATATCAGCTCGATGTCTTATTCTGAAACCCAACTGAAGGGCGGCTTTTTATCAAGGCTGTTCAAATAGGGGAGTGAGTTCTTTTGAATTTATCTCTCTCTTTTCAATTGCAGGGTTTTGTTATTTCGATTGTAGCCGGTGTATTTTTGGGCGCATATTACGATATTTTCCGTATCTTCCGTACGGTATTTCAATCAGAAAACCGGGCGGTTTTCTTTCAGGATTTATTCTACATGATTTCGGCTGCATCTGTCACGTTTTTACTTTCATTAGGCGTGAATTACGGCGAAGTCAGGTTTTATATTTTAGCGGGAGAGATTATTGGCTGGTGTCTTTACTATTTAACAGTTGGAATGGTTACCATCCGTGTATTTCAATTTGTTTCAAAAATCCTGCATAAATTATTTATAAATCCAATTAAGAAAATTCTGGTAAAAATATTCCACTTTATTTTCAGAATTGCAAAAATAATTGTTGGAAATATAAAAATAGTAGCTGTAAATTG
>DAMDEB010000008.1:19739-23980 GCA_032090075.1 Caproiciproducens sp. | reverse complement strand
CACAACAGAATAGTGTATAATCATTCTAAGAGTAAACGCAGAAGGAACGGCAAAACATAGGGGGCCGGTGTTGAAATATGAAGGTTATCAAGAAAAAAAAGCAAAAAGGCAGCTTTTTATTGCGAATGGCAGTTTTTGCTTTCGCAGTGTATATTACTGTTGCGCTTGTTAATCAACAAGTTCAAATCAGTCAAAAGCGCCAGGAACTTGCTACCATGAAACAACAGATTCAAATTCAAGAAATTAAAAATGATGATATTAAGCACGCCCTTAGTACCGACAACGGTAAGAACAGTGATTATATTGAGCGCGTTGCACGTGAAAATCTTCACTTTGCAAAGCCGGGAGAACGTGTTTTTGTTAATATCGCAGGTAACTAACAGTTCTATTTTTAAGGAGGAAATCACTTACATATGCAGCTTGAGGTAGGAACTATCCTGGAAGGGAAAGTTACAGGAATTACAAAATTCGGCGCTTTTGTGGAGTTGCCAGGCGGCAAAACCGGTATGGTACACATTTCAGAAGTCGCGCCCACTTTCGTTAAGGAAATTCGCGATTTCGTAACTGAAAATCAAACAGTTAAAGTTAAGGTTATGAGCATTAGCGAAGACGGAAAAGTCAGCCTGTCGATGAAGAAGGCGCTTCCGCCTGCGCCGCGCAGCAATGTTAGCGCTCCTCGTGTTTCCAGACCCGGCAATTACGAATGGCAGGGCAGCAGAAGAAACGAGGCTACAAACTTTGAGGATATGATGTCCAAATTCAAGCAGACAAGTGATGAGAAAATGTCAGACCTTAAAAAATGCGTAGAATCAAAGCGCGGTGGCTTTGCAAAACACGGCAATCCAAATCAACCAAAATAATTTTAGCGGAGTGCGCGCACTCCGCTTTTTTGTTGGAGGAAACAATTATGCTGATTATTCATGCGGTCATTCATACAATGACAGGAAACCCTATTGAAAACGGTTGGATTCGTACCGAAGACGGTATAATAAAGGAAATTGGTTCCGATTTTGGAAATCCGCAACTGGATGAAAAGGTGCTTGATGTTCAGGGCGCCGGCGTTTACCCGGGGTTTGTTGATGCACACACCCATCTTGGTATGTGGGAGGACGGCCTCACCTTTGAAGGCGACGACGGAAATGAAGAAACTGATCCAATTACGCCGCAGCTGCGCGCAATTGATGCGATTAACCCAATTGATCGCTGCTTTTCCGAAGCCCTTGCCGCAGGAGTTACAACTGTCATAACCGGACCCGGCAGCGCGAATCCCATCGGTGGCCAACTTGCTGCCATTAAGACATATGGTACCTGTATTGACGAAATGCTTGTAAAAGCTCCTGTTGCAATCAAAATGGCATTGGGAGAAAACCCGAAATCTGTCTATCATGGTAAGAACCAGGCGCCTTCCACACGTATGTCAACCGCGGCTCTTATTCGCGAAGAACTGTTCAAAGCGAAACGTTACATGGAGGATTTGCAGCGCGCTGAAGAAGACGAAGATTTTGACGCGCCTGAATTTGATATGAAGTCAGAGGCTCTTGTCCCCGCACTCAAGGGCGAAATTGAAGTGCATTTTCACGCCCATCGCAACGATGATATTGACACGGCGATTCGTATTGCGAAAGAGTTTCACCTTAATTATGTTATCGTTCATGGAACAGAGGGACATCTTATGACACGCAGGCTCATAAACGAGGGTACCCGTGTACTTGCAGGTCCTTTTCTGTGTGACCGCTCCAAACCGGAACTTAAGAATTTAACGCCCGCCAATCCCGGAATTTTGGCAAATGCGGGTGTTGCTATCGCAATTATCACAGACCATCCGGTTGTTCCGCTGCAATATCTTCCTACCTGTGCTGCACTTGCCGTGCGCGAAGGAATGAAATATGAAGATGCGCTAAAAGCGATCACGATTAATCCTGCAAGAATTTGCGGGATTGACGATAAAGTTGGATCCATTGAAGTTGGAAAAGATGCCGACCTGATTGTTTTTGACACAAATCCGCTTGAAATGACTTCTAAACCCAAGTTTGTGATTGCAGGCGGAAAACTAATATAATTAACTGAGGAATCGACTATGAGAGAGATTGATGTTTCACTAATCACAGCAGCTGTTAAAAGTCTCTGCATCTCTACGAACCGTGTTTTGCCATGTGATCTTGAATCTTGTATATCCAATGCCGCAAAGAAGGAAACTTCACCAACCGGCCGGGCTATTTTATCTGATCTGTGTGAAAATATGAATGCGGCGCGGGAATTGGACATTCCCGTCTGTCAGGACACCGGTATGGCAGTGGTTTTTGCAGAAGTGGGGCAGGAGGTGCATATTGCAGGTGGTTCCTTTGAAGATGCCGTTAACGATGGAGTACGTCAGGGCTACCTTGATGGTTTACTGCGTTGCTCGGTTGTTGCAGACCCCATTAAACGCGGAAACACCGGCGACAATACCCCTGCGATAATACATACCCGCCTTGTGCCGGGGGACAAGCTTTCTCTTACTGTTGCGCCAAAAGGTTTTGGAAGCGAAAATATGAGCCGAATCAAAATGTTTACACCATCCGCAAGTGTCGAGGATATCATAGATTTTGTCATGGAAACGGTTCGGATCGCAGGCAGCAATCCATGCCCGCCGGTGGTTCTTGGTGTGGGAATCGGCGGTGATTTTGAGAAATGTGCGGCTTTGGCAAAACAGGCTCTTTGCCGCCCGATTTCGCAGCGTAATAGTGATCGGTTCTATGCCGACTTAGAACGGCGTATGCTTGAACAAGTAAATCAATTGAATGTAGGCCCACAGGGATTTGGCGGAATTACGACGGCGCTTTGCGTCAATATCGAACAATTTCCGACTCATATTGCGGGTTTGCCGGTGGCAGTTAATGTGGGCTGCCATGTTACACGCCATGACAACATTATTATTTAAAACTTGATACTTTTATTTGTTAGATGATTATGGTATATTATAAGTGATGAATACCATTTCATTCAAATAATAGACAAGGAGATGTTGGTATGAGGATTACTGTTACAGGAAGAAAGGTTAATTTAAGAGATAATTTCAAAGAATTAGCGACAAGAAAGCTTTCAAGGTTTGATAGAATTTTCGATGAAGATGCACAGGCTAATGTGGTTGTAACACTGGAAAGAAACCGCCAGACAGTCGAAATAACGATCAAATCACAAGGTATGATTTACCGGGCTGAAGCAACAGATTTTGAGATGAATGACGCGCTTGATCAAGTTGTCAGCGCATTGGGCCGGCAGATCCGTAAGAATAAATCCAGACTCGCTAAGGAAATTCATTCCGCCGCACTTGACCAGTATGTTCAGGACTATCTTCACAGCACTGAGGAAGAAGATAATAGTGAATATAAGATTGTGCGAACCAAGCATTTCTTCATCAAGCCGCTCAGCGTCGAGGAAGCAATCTTACAGATGAATCTGTTGGGACATCAGTTTTTTATGTTCCGTGACGAATCAACGGGAGAAATTGATGTAGTTTACAAACGTAAGGATGGAAATTACGGATTATTGGAGCCTGACGCGGAATAATATAATAGAATATTCGCACCCACATGCTTTTTATAATATTTTAACGCATGGTGCCTAATAGATAAGAGTTTTTCTATGATGATTGGGGCTGCGTTTTATCGCAGCCCCATATTTTATAATTGGAGTATAATATGGAAAATTTTAAACTTGTATGTCCCTGCCTCCTCGGAGTAGAAGGCTTAGTTGCGGAAGAATTAAGAGCGATGGACGCTAAGAATGTGGAACCGCAAAACGGCAGAGTCGTTTTTGACGGCTCCGATGAAATGCTTGTCAGATCAAATCTTTGGTCGCGCTACGGTGAAAGAATACTCGTTCAAATGGGCAATTTTCAAGCGCATAGTTTTGAAGACCTTTTCCAGGGGGTCAAAGCCCTTCCATGGGAACGTTGGATTGGAAAAACCGATGCTTTCCCTGTAAAGGGAAGAAGCCTTAGCTCTAAGCTTTCAAGTGTTCCTGACTGCCAGTCAATTATTAAGAAAGCAGTTGTTGAACGTTTAAAGCAAAAATATAATCTAAACTGGTTTGAAGAGACAGGGACTCTTTATCAGATTCAATTTCTGATTATGAAAGACACCGTCAGCATTATGATTGATACTTCCGGCCCGGGACTTCATAAGCGCGGATATCGCGGTAATTCTACGGAAGCGCCGATTAAAGAGACGCTTGCGGCCTCCATGGTACATCTTGCTCGT
>DAMDEB010000008.1:16467-19729 GCA_032090075.1 Caproiciproducens sp. | reverse complement strand
TTGCTCGTGTGCGGCACGACGCGAATTTTATTGACCCACTCTGCGGCTCCGGTACTATTCTCATTGAAGCTGCCTTGTATGCGCTCAATATCGCACCGGGCATGCAGCGGCATTTTTCCGCTGAACGTTGGGCAGGAATAGATAAAAACCTATGGCAAAAGGAAAAGGTACGCGCACAGGATTTAATTATGCGTGATGCCGCATTTACAGCGCACGGATATGATATCGATGGCGCGGCGATTTCGCTGACACTTGAAAATGCTAAAAAAGCCGGAGTTATTTCACAAATTCGTGCAGAAAAGCGTGACATTGCCGACTTTAAACCTGTTGGAGACTATGGCTGTGTTATTTGCAATCCTCCCTATGGAGAACGCCTTTTGGATACACGTCAAGCTGAAGAACTTTACAGGACGATGGGAAACGTATTTGAGCAGAGACATGGATGGAGCTACTCCATTATCAGTCCGGACGAAACCTTTGAAGACTGCTTTGGGCGCAAGTCTGACCGTCGCAGGAAGCTTTATAACGGCATGATTAGATGTCAATTCTATATGTATTTTAAATAAATGCGTGCTATGGCTAAAACTATGTAAATCGGAGGTTGCAATGCGCTATATATTCATTTTGAATCCCACGGCCGGTAAAAAAAATCCATATAACACCATTTTTCCGGCGATACAGCAGTATTTTGACGAGAATGGCTTGGAATGTGTCTGCCATATTACCGAAAAGCCGGGGCACGCTACAGAAGTAGTTAAAATGGAGGGGTCAAAGGGAGATTCCATCCGCTTTTTTGCCATCGGCGGGGATGGTACGCTAAGTGAAACTGCTGCGGGAGCGATTGGCCTAAAGAATGTGGAGGTCGGCGTTATTCCCTGCGGCTCTGGTAACGATTACATAAAAACCTTTGGTAAACCCGAAGATTTTTTATCAATCGATAAACAATTGAAAGCCAAATCACAGACTGTCGATATGATTCGATCCGGTGACCGACTTTCAATCAATCTTTGTTCTATCGGACTTGACGCAAAGGTTGCTTATAACATGGTTTCTTTCAAAAAAGTACCCTTTATTAGCGGTTCGATGGCTTATGATTTTGCGCTTCTCCGGACGCTGCTGGGTAGAATAGGCGATCAACTTGAGATTACAATCGATGGGGTCAAAAAATATGAGGGAAATTATTTATTTGCTCTTGCAGGCAGCGGAAAATATTATGGGGGCGGTTATTGTGGAGCACCCAAAGCAATTCCGAACGATGGGCTCCTTGATTTTATATTAATAAAAAAACCTCCGCTGAATCAAATTCCCGCGCTTATTCCGATTTACAAAGCCGGGGGTCATATTACATCTGAAAAATTTAAAGATATTTTGATATTTTGTCGCGGAAAAAGAATGGAAGTAAAGGCTGTTAAGCCGGCCATTGCTAACTTTGACGGTGATTGTCATTTTATTGACAAAGTTGAATTTGAGGTCATTCCAAATTCGGTGAATTTTATTGTTCCGGTATAGTTACATATATTTTTGATCATAATTGTAAATAATTTATTAAATTACAGATTTTAGTGAAAAAACCACTTGATTTTTTTGCCACAAGTATATAGAATGTATATTAGCACTCAACGTTAATGAGTGCTAACTAATTTATGAATTATCTAAAGGAGGATCTATTATGACTATTAAACCTTTAACAGACAGAGTCCTTATTAAAATGGAAGAAGCTGAGGAAACAACAAAGAGCGGTATTCTTCTTGCCGGTTCCGCGAAGGAAAAACCACAAATTGCCGACGTTATCGAAGCTGGCCCGGGCGGCATTGTCGACGGGAAAGAGATCACAATGTACGTCAAAAAGGGTGACAGAGTAATCACCAGCAAGTATTCCGGCACCGAGATCAAGCTTGACGGCGAAGAGTACACCATTGTTCGTCAAAGCGATATTCTCGCAATTGTGGAATAATATATATTTTAAATTTAATATTGGAGGAATAAACGATGGCAAAACAAATTATTTATGGCGAAGATGCCAGAAAAGCACTTTTAAGCGGTATTAATCAACTTGCAGATACAGTTAAAATTACACTGGGCCCTAAGGGAAGAAATGTTGTTCTCGATAAAAAATTCGGTGCTCCGTTAATTACCAATGATGGTGTTACAATTGCAAAGGAAATTGAGCTTGACGATGCATTTGAAAATATGGGTGCACAGCTTGTAAAAGAAGTCGCTACAAAGACCAACGACGTCGCCGGCGACGGTACCACAACAGCGACCTTGCTCGCACAGGCAATTATCCGTGAGGGCATGAAGAATGTTACAGCCGGAGCTAACCCAATGATTATTCGCAAAGGAATTCAAAATGCAGTTGATACTGCTGTTAAATCACTTGCAGAACATTCGAAAAAAGTTTCCGGTTCAGAAGATATTGCACGCGTTGCAACTATTTCTGCTTCCAGCGAGTTTATTGGCAAGCTGATTTCCGAAGCGATGGAAAAGGTAACTTCCGACGGTGTTATCACAGTTGAAGAATCGAAAACAGCTGAAACATACTCCGAAGTTGTCGAGGGCATGATGTTTGACCGCGGTTACATTACACCTTATATGGTAACCGATACCGAAAAGATGGAAGCTGTCATTGATGATGCTTATATACTGATTACCGACAAGAAAATTTCCAATATTCAGGAAATTCTGCCGTTGCTTGAAAAGATTGTTCAATCAGGCAAAAAGCTTGTTATTATCGCAGAGGATATTGAGGGCGAAGCACTTACCACTCTGATTCTCAATAAGCTGCGCGGAACATTTACCTGTGTCGGCATTAAGGCTCCAGGTTTTGGCGACAGAAGAAAAGATATGCTCCGTGATATTGCCACTTTAACAGGTGGCCAAGTAATTTCTGAAGAACTGGGCTTAGAATTGAAGGATACAACCGTTGAGCAACTTGGTCGTGCACGTCAGGTTAAGGTTGACAAGGAAAACACCATCATCGTTGACGGTGCCGGCGATAAAGAGGAAATTAAGGGTAGAGTATCACAGATTCGTTCACAAATCTTAGCGACTACTTCTGATTTTGACCGCGAAAAGCTTCAGGAGCGCCTTGCAAAACTTTCCGGCGGAGTAGCTGTTATTAAAGTCGGTGCTGCGACAGAAGTTGAAATGAAGGAGCAAAAGCTTCGCATTGAAGATGCTCTTGCGGCAACTAAAGCAGCAGTCGAGGAAGGCATCGTAGCCGGCGGCGGTGTTGCTTTGCTTGATGCAATTCCAGAAGTTG
>DAMDEB010000008.1:9155-16457 GCA_032090075.1 Caproiciproducens sp. | reverse complement strand
ATTATGGCTTTAATACACTTACTGAAGAGTATGGTGACATGATTTCCTTCGGCATTGTCGATCCAACAAAGGTAACACGTTCTGCACTGCAAAATGCAGCATCTGTTGCGGCGATGGTGCTTACAACAGAGTCATTGGTTGCTGATATTAAAGAACCGGCAGCTCCTGCAATGCCTGCTGATCCAGGCATGGGCGGAATGTATTAATTATCATCTGTACCAAATTTTAGGTTATATTATAAAACGGGCGTCATATGACGTCCGTTTTTTTTATCTTGTTTTGTTATTATTTTGTATTATATGTCACATTTCTCAATGCCGCTGAACACGATGCCGCGGGCTG
Source organism: Caproiciproducens sp. (assembly GCA_032090075.1). GTDB lineage: Bacteria > Bacillota > Clostridia > Oscillospirales > Acutalibacteraceae > Caproiciproducens. Next base: position 16,115 of record DAMDEB010000008.1, on the reverse strand, counting down.
CATCAACCGTGACGGTTGTGCCGCTTTTGAGAATTTTTGTCGCATTCTGTGCTGCAACAATAACCGGTTTGTCGAGAGCAAGACCAACAATCGCCGCGTGTGAATTCATCCCGCCGTCTTCAGTAATCAGGCCGGATGCCAACTTTAGAATACGTAGAATTTTGTTGGACGTTTGCGGAATTACCAGAATGTCGCCTTCCTTAAAGCTTTTTTCAGCCTCTTCTTCATTTGCACAAACGCACAGGTTTCCACAAATGGAACCTTTTGTAACACCCATTCCCGAAACAAGCACGTCGCCGACAAGTTGCACTTTCAGAAGATTGGTGGTGCCTGAAACGCCGAGTGGAACGCCGGCGGTAATGACAACCAAGTCACCGTTCTTCACAAGGCTTTCCTTACGCGCAACGTCAACCACATGGTCAAATAAAGCGTCGGTGTTGTCTTTTTCATCGACCATAATCGGAACGACGCCCCATGAAAGATTCATTTGACGCTGAACAGTTGAATCTGTTGTGCCGCTGATAATCGGACATTCCGGACGATACTTTGAAATCATGCGGGCTGTTCTACCGGATTTTGAAACCGTAATGATTGCAACAGCGCCGAGATCCTGTGCCGTAGTGCAGGTTGCGTGGGAGATAGCGGAAGTAACATTTGGCGCTTCTGTGAAATCGCGTTTTGCAAAGCGTGATTTGTAATCGATATCACGTTCCGTGCGTTCCGCAATAATTGCCATTGTCTTGAGCGCGGCAATGGGGTAGTCACCTGCGGCAGTTTCACCGGAAAGCATGATTGCGCTTGTTCCATCATAAATCGCGTTCGCAACATCGGTTGCTTCCGCTCTGGTTGGACGAGGGTTCTTCATCATGGAATCGAGCATCTGTGTTGCTGTGATAACCTGTTTTCCGGCGCTATAAGCTTTTTTGATAAGCTTTTTCTGAATAACGGGAATTTCTTCAAGTGGGATTTCAACACCCAGATCACCTCTTGCGACCATGATGCCATCAGAAAGTCGGATAATATCATCAATGTTTTCCACACCATCGGCATTCTCTATTTTAGCAATAATACGAATTTTATGGCAGTTATGCTTTTCAAGCTCAGTTCGTAAATCAATCATATCCTGCGCATTGCGTGTGAATGAGGCCGCGATAAAATCAAAGTTTTCTTTTACTGCAAAGGCAATATCGTCCTTGTCTTTTGCACTGATAAATGGAAGGGAAAGTTTAGCTCCCGGCACATTAATTCCCTTATGGGATGAAATCGTGCCGCCATTTATAATTTTACAGTGAATATCCGTTTCCGTACAGGACTCTACTTTCAGTTCAATCAGACCGTCATCAATCAAAATTCTGGCACCGGAGGAAACCTCTTGGGGAAGATGTGCAAAGGTGATTGACGCAATTGTTTCGTCACCGACAATATCTCTGTTGGTTAATGTGAATTTTTCACCGGTCTTAAGTGTAATTTTAGGCTGATTAAAATCCTTTACCCGAATTTCAGGACCTTTTGTATCAAGTAAAAGAGCAACAGGAAGTTGCAACTCATCACGTAATTTTTTTACTGCATCAGCACGAACTTTTTGTTCAACTGCAGTTTGATGTGAAAAGTTTAAGCGTGCAACATCCATGCCTTCCAGCATCAGCTGCCGTAGCACTTCCTCTTTATCAGTTGCAGGGCCGAGAGTGCATATAATCTTAGTTTTTCTCATTTTTTTGACTCCAATCCAAACGTTAAAGTGTCATTTCTAAAACTTTACCCATCATATATGATAATACAGCTACCAAATTAAATCAAATGAAAGATATTAAATTGTATATTAATCCGAAAATCAGAAATCGGTTGAATTAATTTAATATAAGTTATACAATTGTAATATAAAATTAAGAGCAGAAGGGATGCGCTGAAGTGCGAAAACGGGGAGAAAAAATAGTCCAGACCCGCGCTGGATGGCACAAAGCCGATCAGGTTAGAAAGATAAAAATAGTGATGACGGTGATTGCCCTCGCACTTTGTATTTCGCTTGTCACAGGGGCCGTTTTAGCGTGGGTGCAGATTAAACACCCGTTTGACAAACATTCTGTAAGCAGTGCCCCGTCCAGTTCCGTGGCTCCAGCTTCTTCTAACAGCGAAGTTCTTCCGGTTTATGATGATTCATTCAACTTAGTCGTGGTGAATGCAACTTCTCAGTTGAAATCCGGATTTAGCGTACAGCTTGGTCAATTTGGCGGCGTAACCGTCGATGATAGGATCATTCCCGCACTCAAAAAAATGATTGAAGACGCAAAAGCCGACGGCTGCGTGTTAAAACTGAGCGGAGGCTATGTTGACGCGAAGGAACAAGATAAATTGTTTGACGCAGGGGTACAAAATCTGATTAAAAACAATGGATATTCGCAGGTAAGGGCTCAAAATCAGATCCAAACCACAATTGGGCGCGGCGGTTACAATGAAAATCAAACCGGTATGGCTGTCACGTTTTCAGCGGAAGGCTTGACAAAAAACACTGATTTTACGACGACAAATCAATATAAATGGCTTATCAAAAACAGTGTTCGCTATGGTTTTGTATTGCGTTATGCTGAAAGCAAAATGGCTATAACAGGAATGGCATTCAATCCGCTCCATTTTCGCTATGTTGGCGAAGATAATGCGGTAAAAATGCGTGAGTATTCCATGTGTCTTGAGGAATACGCGGCGTATGTCAGACAACAGAACCCAAAATAAAAATGGTCTAAATATTAGATATTTATTATTTTTTACTTGCAATTTAAGAATCACTATGGTAAAATTCAAATGTTAAGTTGCAGTTTTACTGAAAGAGGTGACAGGAATGAAAGAAAATATACATCCAAAGTATAAAGAAACAACAATCACATGTGCATGCGGTAATGTTATTGATACAAAATCCACTAAGGAAAATATCCGCGTTGAAATATGCTCCAAATGCCATCCGTTCTTTACTGGTAAGCAAAAACTTGTTGATACAAGCGGACGTGTTGATATGTTTAAAAGGCGTTACGGTATTGATAAATAACCTGCTTTTTCGATTTCTTTGGATTAGCATAGGCGGCGCAGGCATCTGCGCCGCCTATATTTTTTCTTTGTGAGGAGATACCATGATTGAGTATCGAACCATAGCAAACGAGGTTTCTGCCGAATTTATTGAACGGCGCTCGCGTTTTATCGGTTATGCAAAACCCGTCGAAACCGAGGAGGAAGCTGTCTCGTTTATCAATGTTATCAAGTCAAAGAATTGGAACGCGACGCATAACGTCTACGCGTATTCCATCCGAAATAATCAGTTGAAGCGCTACTCGGATGACGGCGAGCCGCAGGGCACCGCCGGAATTCCGACACTCGATGTCCTCCAAAAGTCCGGGGTAACGGATGCCGTGGTAGTGGTCACCCGTTATTTTGGCGGAATTCTTCTTGGCACCGGCGGTCTTGTACGCGCATATTCACACAGCGCTTCCATTGCGCTCCAGCAGGCAAAAATGATTACGATGCGCACCTGCCTGATGGCGGAAGTGCGCTGTGATTACAACCAGTACGGCAAATTGGCTGCACTGATTCCCGAAAGCGGCGGGGTGGTGGACAATGTGGATTTTACTGACGTGGTCCAAGTTCATTTTCATATGAGTGACGAGTGCATGCCCGCATTCGAACAAAAACTTGCAGACGTAACCTGCGGACAAAGTAAAATTGTTGTTGCGGGAGAAAAGTTTTTTGAAATTTTATAATATTTGCAGGGAATTTGTATTTTTCTGCGTATATCTATTTGAAGTATAAGGAATGGGTGGTGGAAATATGATTGTCAGAGAGCGCACAGAAGATATAGAAGAGAAAATTTTATCGCCCTTTGCCGCTCTTTCTAAGAACACAAAAGGGCGGGATATTCCGGAGGAAGAATGTGAATTACGAACTCCTTATCAGCGTGACAGGGACAGAATTATTCATTGCAAATCTTTCCGCCGCCTAAAGCATAAAACACAAGTGTTTTTGTCGCCGGAGGGTGACCATTATCGTACCCGCCTGACGCACACGCTTGAGGTTTCCCAGATTGCACGCACCATTGCAAGAGCGCTGCTCTTAAACGAAGATTTAACAGAGGCCATTTCACTCGGGCATGATTTGGGGCATACTCCTTTTGGGCATGCCGGCGAGCGTGCATTGGACAGCTTGTACCCCGAAGGCTTTCGCCACTACGAACAAAGTGTGCGTATTGTCGAAAAGGTTGAGAAGAACGGTGCGGGCTTAAACCTTACAAAAGAGGTTCGCGACGGAATTCTTTGCCATACCAAGGGCACGGAGGCGATGACACTTGAGGGCCGGGTTGTTCGCTTGGCTGATCGGATTGCTTACATAAATCATGATATTGATGATGCTGTAAGGGCGGGTGTACTGCTCGAAAACGACATTCCCAAGGAAATCACTTCCGTTTTGGGCTGCCGCCGGTCTGAAAGAATTGACACACTCGTTCATTCGGTTGCGGAGAACAGCCAGAATGGAACAATTCAAATGGATTTGGAAATCCAGCGGTCTTTTGACAAACTGTACGACTTTATGTACGAATATGTTTATTTGAATCCATATGCGAAGGCTGAGGAAAAAAAGGTTCCCCATTTGATTGGCACGCTCTATGATTATTTGAAAATGCCGGAGAATCTTTCGCAGGAGATGAGCCTTATCGCTGAACGGGATGGAATTGAGCGTGCCGCCTGTGACTATATTGCCGGCATGACCGACCACTTTGCGATTCACTTGTTTCAAGATATTTTTGTACCGAAATCGTGGAACATTTGATACGGATAAAATTGAAAGGGGGGCGATGATATGCCATTGCCGGAAGCCTTTCTACAGGAATTAAAAGCACGCAGCGATATTTCTGAAGTCGCCGCGTCCTATGTCAATCTGCGGCATAGCGGCAGAAACATGGTGGGACTTTGTCCATTTCACAGTGAGAAAACACCTTCTTTTAACGTTTACCCCGAGAATGGCTCCTTTTACTGCTTTGGCTGTGGGGCAGGTGGAGACGTTATCACGTTTGTCCGCCGCATTGAAAATCTGGACTACATGGAGGCGGTTCGCTTTTTAGCGCAGCGTGCCGGACTGCAGGTACCTGAAAATAATATTGACGACGGCATGGGTAAGCTCAAGGCGCGTATTTTGGAGATTAACAGGGAAACAGCCCGCTTTTACAACAATGTTTTAAATTCCGGAGAAGGCGCAGTCGGCATGGAGTATTTGACCCGCCGTGCTTTAACACCCAATACGATCCGCCGTTTCGGGCTTGGTTATGCTCCGGCTTCTCGTTTTGCATTGGTTGACTATCTTGAAAAAAAAGGTTATACACAAAATGAAATGGTTTTGGCTAACGTAGCATTCAAGGGCAGAAGCGGGAAATCGGTTGACCGTTTTTTTTCACGCGTCATGTTTCCAATCATTGATTTGCGCGGCAATGTAATTGCTTTCGGCGGCCGTGTTATGACCGACGAAAAGCCGAAATACCTTAATACTTCTGAAACACCGGTGTTTAACAAGGGAAGCTTTCTGTTTGCACTTAACTTTGCGAAAGCCAGCGGAAGTGAACAGCTGATCCTATGTGAAGGGTATATGGATGTTATATCCATGCATCAGGCAGGTTTTGGAAACGCAGTTGCAACGCTTGGCACAGCCTTAACATCGAATCAGGCACATTTGATGGCGAGGTATACGAAAGAGGTCATTGTTTCTTACGATTCGGATGAGGCCGGGCAAAAAGCCGCATCACGTTCTATTCCGATTCTGCGTGAAGCAGGGCTGCTGGTCAAGGTGCTTACCATTGCCGGCGGGAAGGATCCGGATGAGTACATAAGGGCAAACGGCCAGAACGGCCGTGTAAAATTCAAGCAATTGCTCGATTCCTGCGGTAATGACGTAGAATACCGACTGCAAAAGATTAAGCAGGGCTGCAACCTGCAAAATGCACAGGGGCGTGTTGCTTATCTGACAGGAGCTTCCACAGTACTTGCAACACTGGAAAGCCGAATTGAGCAGGAAGTCTATGCGGGAAAGCTTGCCGAAGAAATTGGAATTGAGCGTTCTGCGATTATGCTGCAAGTGGACAAAAACCGTACCAAACTGAAAAAAAGCTATGAGCAAAAAGAGTTTAAAGCTTTTCAGCAGCAATCCGCCGGTATCCGTGACAGCATTAATCCTGAAAAATCCCAGCATCTTAGGGCTGCAAGCGCAGAAGAAGCGCTCATTGCGTATATTGTTCAATACCCGGAGAACGCTATAGCAATAGATAAGCTTTTGCCGCCCGAAAAATTTTTAACAATGTTTAACCGCCGTGTATATCAGGCAATAATGGATAGAATTATAGATGGCAAGGCAATTGGCCTTACGGAGATATCGGAAGCCTTCTCAATTGATGAAATTGCAGCAGTTGCGCAAATGCTTGCAAGATTTGATTGTGTTTCCGCCACAAAGAAGGACGCGGATGAATATATTAGCGTCATCAATCAGGAATATGCAAAAATAAATGTAGAAAATATAAAATCAGCACGGCCGCAGGAGATACAGGATTACTTGCAGGAGCTGAGGTCACAGAAAAAATAGGGGGACTTATTATGGGAGCACCGGATAAGAAAACAGTAATACGTGAATTAATTGAGCAGGGAAAAAGTAAAGGGCAGCTTTCAACGAAAGAGATTTTAGATGCAATTGGCGAACTGGACTTTGAGCCGGAACAAATTGAAAAATTTTATGATACACTTGAAGCACAGGGTGTTGAAATTATTGAAGATTTTGCCGATGCCTCTCTTGAAGACATTGAGTTTACCTCTCAGTCAAATGAAAATGAGGATGTTGAGTCTGCACTCAGTACCGAAGGGATTGCGATTGATGATCCGGTTAAGGTCTATCTGAAGGAAATTGGCCGTGTGCCTCTTCTTTCACCGGAAGAGGAAATTGATC
>DAMDEB010000008.1:352-9145 GCA_032090075.1 Caproiciproducens sp. | reverse complement strand
ATTCGCATTTCAAATGGTGACGAAGCAGCGAAAAAACGTTTGTCCGAGGCGAACCTCCGTTTGGTCGTTAGCATTGCAAAGCGCTATTTAGGGCGCGGTATGCAGTTTTTGGACTTAATTCAGGAAGGTAATCTCGGATTAATTAAAGCGGTTGAGAAGTTCGATTATTCAAAGGGCTTTAAATTTTCAACCTATGCCACATGGTGGATTCGCCAGGCGATTACTCGTGCGATTGCCGACCAGGCCAGGACGATTAGAATCCCGGTGCACATGGTTGAAACCATCAATAAAGTAAAAAAAGTATCCAGCCAGCTTTTACACACCAATGGACATGAGCCGACTGCTGAAGAAATTTCTGTTGAACTGGACATGCCTGTTGATAAGGTTCGTGAAATTATGCGTGTTGCACAAGAACCTGTTTCCCTTGAAACACCAATCGGTGAAGAAGAAGACAGCCATCTCGGCGACTTTATTCCGGATGACGATGCCCCCGCGCCGGCAGATGCGGCATCCCATACACTTTTAAAGGAACAGCTTGCCGATGTACTCGATACGCTTACCCCGCGAGAGGAAAAGGTTCTTCGTTTGCGTTTTGGCCTTGAAGATGGGCGCTCGCGCACTTTAGAAGAAGTCGGTAAGGAGTTTAATGTTACAAGAGAGCGCATCAGGCAGATTGAGGCAAAGGCACTTCGCAAACTGCGTCATCCAAGCCGCAGCAAAAAGCTGAAAGATTTCTTGGATTAAGGGGGTATAGCTTAAATGGTCATGACGCTTGAAGCAGATTATGCAGTGAGAATTGTTGAAATGTTGGCGGTTTCAAACAAAAGAATAGATGCACACACCATTTCCACCGAAGCGCATGTTCCATTGAGATTTGCGTTGAAAATTTTGCGAAAGCTGGTTGCCGATGGACTGATTGTGTCCTATAAAGGTGCCCACGGCGGCTATATTCTTGCGCGCGAACCTGCGAAGATATCGCTGCGCGAGGTAATTGAATCGGTAGAAGGGCCATACATGATCAGCCGCTGTCAGCAGGATGAATACGCGTGTACACATACAACCCGCTGTCGTTTTCATCAAATTTACGATGAGATATCCTCTGTTGTGCGTACGAAACTGGATTCTTACACTTTTGATGTACTTGTTGGCGCCGTAGCTGATACTGAGGAACAAAAGAACATAAATAAATAGACAAATTAAAAAGCCGACGGTTTCGAACCGACGGCTTTTGATCATTTAAATATAAAATCTGTAAATAATGCTTGACAAACACTATATATTGTAATAAAATAATATACTGCATCATCATGGAAACATATACTCATGTTTATCCTCGTATATAATAGCACAACATATAAAAAAAGGCAAGAGGGTATCATAAAAGCTTATAAAAGCAATGATGTATGCAAACTATTTTTGTGCTTAATTTATGACGCAGATGGTAAATATATGAATGGAGTGATTGAGCCAATGGTGAATGTTAAACCGGTGCAGTTGGGCAAGAATGTCCGTATGAGCTTTTCGCGTATTGACGAAGTTCTGGACATGCCAAATCTAATTGAGGTACAGAAGAATTCCTACAAATGGTTTCTTGATGAGGGCCTCAAAGAGGTTTTTAAGGACGTTTCCGGCATTACAGACTATACTGGCAACCTCGTGCTGGACTTTGTGAATTACAAACTGGATGACGATAAGCCGAATTACAGTGTTGAAGAATGCAAAGAGCGCGACGCTACCTACGCCGCCGCTTTGAGGGTCACTGCCCGCCTGCTTAACAAGGAAAGCGGCGAGATTAAAGAATCCGAAGTTTTTATGGGCGACTTTCCGCTCATGACGGACAGCGGAACTTTTGTTATTAACGGTGCGGAACGCGTTATTGTTTCCCAGTTGGTTCGTTCACCTGGTGTTTACTATAAAATGGAATACGACAAGACAGGTAAAGAGCTTTTCAGTTCAACCGTTATCCCTAACCGTGGGGCATGGCTTGAATATGAAAATGATGCCAACGATATCTTCTATGTTCGTATTGATAAAAACCGCAAAATTCCGATTACTGTGTTCGTACGTGCTCTTGGCCTTGGTACCGACGAAGAAATTCGTGAGTACTTCGGCGATGACGACAGAATGAATGCAACCATCGAAAAAGATCCGTGCAAAAACATGGAGGAAGCTCTTTTCGAGGTTTACAGGAAGCTGAGACCAAGCGAACCACCGACCATAGAAAGTGCACAGTCACACATCAACGGATTGTTCTTTGATGCGCGCCGCTATGATCTTTCCCGCGTCGGGCGGTATAAATACAATAAGAAGTTGAACCTTACCGGTCGTATCACCGGACAGAAACTTTCACGCCCTATTATCAACCCACTTACCGGTGAGCTGATGGCTGAGACAGGCGAAATTATTTCTCATGACAGAGCACGTGAAATCGATAATGCTGGCGTCACCATCGCGTTCGTCACGATTAATGAGCGCGAGGTTAAGGTGATTTCCAACGGAATGGTTGACATCAACGGTTTTGTTGGTTTTGACGCAAAAGCCGAGTGTAATGTGAACGAGAGAGTGCGTTTCAGCGTGCTTGCCGAAATTTTGGATTCCTGTTCTAATGACGAGGAACTGAAAGAAACAATTAAGGCAAGAATTGACGAACTGATTCCGAAACATATTATTATAGACGATATTTTTTCATCGATTAACTATTTAAACTGTCTTGCAATGGGGCTGGGCAATATTGATGATATTGACCATCTTGGGAATCGCCGTATTCGTTCGGTCGGCGAACTGCTTCAAAATCAGTTTAGAATTGGTTTCTCCAGATTAGAGCGAGTTATACGTGAAAGAATGACATTACAGGCTCAGGATTTGGAAGTATTAACCCCGCATTCATTGATTAATATTCGTCCTGTTGTGGCGGCAATAAAAGAATTCTTTGGTTCTTCTCCTCTGTCACAGTTCATGGATCAGACCAATCCGCTCGCTGAGCTTACGCATAAACGCCGTCTTTCAGCATTAGGGCCGGGCGGTTTGTCAAGAGACCGTGCAGGATTTGAGGTGCGCGATGTACATTACAGCCATTACGGCCGTATGTGTCCTATTGAAACGCCGGAGGGTCCTAACATTGGCCTGATTTCCTACCTTGCAACTTTTGCAAAAATTAATGAATATGGGTTTATTGAAGCCCCTTTCCGTCGTGTGGATAAGAAGACCTGCTGTGTTACAAATGACGTTGTCTACATGACAGCAGATATTGAAGATGACTTTATAGTTGCGCAGGCAAACGAACCGCTTGATGAAGCTGGACACTTCCAACACACAAAGGTCAATGCGCGTTACCGTGATGAATTTCTAGAAACGGAACGCGAAAAGGCTGACTACATGGATGTTTCACCGAGAATGGTTGTTTCCGTTGCTACCGCAATGATTCCTTTCCTTGAAAACGATGATGCAAACCGTGCTTTAATGGGTTCCAACATGCAGCGGCAGGCTGTTCCTTTGCTCAATACCGAATCTCCGATTGTCGGAACCGGAATGGAGTACAAGGCTGGCGTTGACTCCGGTGTTTGCGTTATCGCAAGGCACGCCGGCATCGTTCGCAGTGTAAGTGCGGACGAAATCAGGGTGACCTGCGACAACGGCGATGTTGATGTTTATCATGTTACTAAGTTTATGCGTTCAAATCAGGGAACATGTATCAATCAGGTTCCTGTTGTCGATGTAAATCAAAGAGTTGAGGAGGGTTCGGTTATTGCCGATGGCCCTGCAACCAAGGACGGAGAGATCAGCCTTGGTAAAAACGCTTTAATCGGCTTCATGACATGGGAAGGCTACAACTACGAAGATGCTGTTCTCATCAGTGAAAAGATTGTTCGCGATGATGTATATACTTCGATTCATATTGAAGAATATGAGCTTGAATCCAGAGATACAAAATTAGGGCCGGAGGAAATTACAAGGGATATTCCGAACGTCAACGAAGATTTGCTCCATGATTTGGACGAGAGCGGCATTATCCGCATCGGCGCCGAAGTTCGTGCTGGTGATATCCTTGTTGGTAAGGTCACCCCGAAAGGTGAGACTGAGCTGACTGCTGAAGAGCGCTTGTTGCGCGCCATCTTTGGTGAAAAGGCCAGAGAAGTCAGAGACACCTCACTCAGAGTTCCTCATGGCGAATATGGTATTGTTGTTGACGTTAAGGTCTTCACCCGTGAAAACAGCCATGATGAGTTAAGCCCCGGTGTTAATAAAGTTGTACGCTGCTACATTGCCCAGAAACGTAAGATTTCTGTAGGTGATAAGATGGCCGGCCGCCACGGTAACAAGGGCGTCGTTTCCCGTATCCTTCCTGTTGAGGATATGCCATTCCTGCCGGACGGTACTCCGCTTGATATTGTTCTTAATCCGTTGGGCGTACCTTCCCGTATGAACATCGGTCAGGTGCTTGAAGTTCACTTGGGCTATGCTGCGAAAGCGCTTGGCTGGAAGATTATGACCCCTGTATTCGATGGTGCTCATGAAGACGATATCGTTGAATGCTTTAAAAAAGCCGGCTTAAGGGAAGACGGTAAGACTATCTTAAAAGATGGTCGTTCCGGTGAGTATTTCGATAGCCCCGTAACTGTTGGCATCATGTACTATCTTAAACTGCATCATCTGGTCGATGATAAAATTCATGCCCGTTCAACCGGACCATACTCGCTTGTTACGCAGCAGCCTTTGGGCGGCAAGGCGCAATTTGGTGGGCAGCGTTTTGGTGAGATGGAAGTTTGGGCTCTTGAAGCTTACGGCGCGGCTTATACCCTTCAGGAAATTCTTACGGTTAAGTCCGATGATGTTGTTGGCCGTGTTAAGACTTATGAAGCAATTGTAAAGGGTCAGAACATTCCTAAACCGGGTGTTCCTGAGTCATTTAAGGTTCTTATTAAAGAACTTCAGTCGCTTGGCCTTGACGTTAAGGTGCTCAATAAAAACAATGATGAAATTGATCTGAAACAAAACTTCGATGACGATGACGACATCAGTTTTAATCCATCAAATGATAACTTCGATGAGCCGGTCGTTGCCGACGATCTTGAGGGCTATTCCGTTGAAGACGCGGATGAAGAAGTCCTGTTTGATGATACGGACGGATATGTGAATGAAGAGAGTAACGATACCGAAGATGAATTTGATAAGGACGAACCCTTTGACATTAATTCTGACACTGACGACGAAATATAATAGAAGGGGGTTGCAATATGGAATTTAACACTTTTGAATCAATTAAGATTGGACTTGCTTCACCGGAAATGATCAGAGAGTGGTCACACGGCGAAGTCAAAAAACCTGAAACTATAAATTACCGCACCCTGAAACCGGAGCGCGACGGACTTTTTTGTGAACGTATTTTTGGGCCTCAGAAAGACTGGGAGTGCCATTGCGGTAAGTACAAGAGAATACGTTACAAAGGTAAAATTTGTGAGCGCTGCGGTGTTGAAGTTACAAGAGCAAAGGTTCGTCGTGAGCGCATGGGTCATATCGAGCTTGCTGCTCCTGTATCCCATATCTGGTATTTTAAAGGTATCCCATCAAGAATGGGACTTATTCTTGATATTTCGCCTCGCATGTTGGAAAAAGTTTTGTATTTTGCTCTTTATATCGTAACGGATCCGGGTAATGTGCGTGAACTCCAGAAAAAGCAGATGCTCAATGAAAAAGAATATCGTGACATGCGTGAAAAGTATGAGGATGACTTTGAAGCGAGCATGGGAGCTGAGGCGATTAAGCAGCTTTTAACTGAAATCGACCTTGACCGTGTTTCAGAAGAATTACAGGATGAACTCGTAACAGCTTCCGGTCAAAAACGTGTTCGTATTCTGAAGCGTCTTGAGGTTATTGAAGCGTTCCGTTTGTCTGGAAACCGTCCGGAATGGATGATTCTCGATGTTGTTCCGGTTATTCCTCCGGATATCCGTCCAATGGTACAGCTCGATGGCGGCCGTTTTGCAACATCTGATTTAAACGACCTATATCGCCGCGTTATCAACAGAAATAACAGATTAAAAAGGCTGCTGGAGCTGGGTGCTCCTGATATTATTGTTCGTAATGAAAAAAGGATGCTGCAGGAAGCTGTTGACGCGTTAATTGATAACGGCCGTCGCGGCAGACCTGTCACCGGTCCGAATAACAGACCGTTAAAATCCCTCTCTGATATGTTAAAAGGTAAACAGGGACGTTTCCGCCAAAACCTTTTGGGCAAACGTGTTGACTATTCCGGCCGTTCTGTTATCGTTGTCGGCCCTGAACTGAAAATGTATCAGTGCGGACTTCCAAAGGAAATGGCACTGGAACTATTCAAACCTTTTGTCATGAAACGTCTGGTTGAAACCGGAGCCGCCGGCAATATCAAAGCTGCCAGAAAAGCGGTTGAACGCGCTAAACCTGAAGTTTGGGATGCACTCGAAATTGTTATTAAAAACCATCCTGTTTTACTGAACCGCGCTCCTACGCTGCATAGACTTGGTATTCAGGCGTTTGAACCGGTGTTGGTTGAAGGCCGTGCTTTAAAGCTGCATCCGTTGGCCTGCACAGCTTACAATGCAGACTTCGACGGCGATCAGATGGCTGTCCACGTTCCGCTTTCTGCTGAGGCACAGGCTGAAGCACGCTTCCTGATGTTGGCTGCCGGAAACCTGTTAAAACCATCTGACGGTCGCCCTGTTACGGTTCCTACACAGGACATGGTTTTGGGTTCATATTACTTGACTCTGGAAAAAGGCGGCGAATTGGGCGAGGGAAAAGTATTCCGTGACTACGATGAAGCGATTATGGCTTATGATGCAAAAAAGATTGGCCTTCATGCCCATATTAAAGTGCGCAGAACACTGGAAATCAACGGCGAAGAGGTTTCAAGGCTTGTTGACACAACAGTAGGTCGCATGATCTTCAACAGACCAATTCCACAGGATTTGGGTTATGTTGACCGTTCCAATCCGGATAATTTATTTAAATTTGAAATTGACTTCCTGGTTAGCAAAAAGCAGCTGGGGCAGATCATTGACAAATGCATAAAGACCCATGGCACTGCTGAAACTGCAGATGTTTTGGATTGTATTAAGGAGCAGGGTTATAAATACTCTACCTTAAGTGCAATTACGGTTGCCGTCTGTGATGCAACGATACCACCTGAGAAAAAGGAAATTATCGATGCTGCCGAAAAAGAAATTGATATTGTTTACGATCAGTTCAAGAACGGCTTGCTTTCCGATGGTGAGCGTTATAAGGCCGTTTTGAAAATTTGGGCAAAGGCGACAGAGGATGTTTCCGTTGCGCTGCAGAAGAATCTTGATCGTTATAATCCTATCTTTATGATGGCGGATTCCGGTGCCCGTGGTTCCATGAGTCAGATTCGCCAGTTGGCCGGTATGCGTGGATTGATTGCCAATACCTCTGGTAAAACAATTGAAATTCCGATCAGGGCCAACTACCGTGAAGGCCTGAATATTCTGGAGTACTTTATTTCTTCCCGCGGCGCCAGAAAGGGCCTTGCCGATACTGCTCTTAGAACGGCCGATTCCGGTTATCTTACCCGTCGCCTTGTGGACGTTTCTCAGGAAGTTATTATTCGTGAGGATGACTGCGGTGCTGTTGACGGACTTGAGGTTTACGACATCAGAGAAGGTAAGGAAGCAATTGAACCTTTGCATGAGCGCCTTCTCGGCAGATACCTTGTTGAGGATTTTGTCGATGAAAAGACAGGCAAAATTCTTATTTCCAAGGATAAACTTATGACGGATCAGGATGCGGATGTGATTGTTGACCATGGCGTTGGCCACATTAAGATTCGTTCTGTTTTGAACTGCTGCGCAAAGCATGGTGTTTGCAAGAAGTGCTATGGTGCAAACCTTGCGAATGGCCAAACGGTTGCAGTTGGTGAGGCTGTCGGTATTATTGCTGCGCAGTCTATTGGCGAGCCTGGTACACAGCTTACAATGAGAACCTTCCACACCGGCGGTGTTGCCAGTGCTGAAGATATTACACAGGGTTTACCTCGTGTTGAGGAACTTTTTGAAGGCCGTAAGCCAAAGCACCTTGCAATCATCAGCGAGATCACCGGTAAGGTTTCTTTTGAAGAAATCAAGAAAAACCGTCATGTCGTTGTTACTGATTCCGAAACTGGAGACTCCAAATCCTATCTTGTTCCATTTGGCTCGCGTATTATTGTTACCGATGGTCAAGAGATTAAGGCTGGTACAAGAGTTACCGAAGGTTCGGTCAATCCGCATGACGTTCTTGCCATTAGTGGTACGCATGCTGTTCAGGATTACCTCATTGAAGAAGTCCAGCGTGTTTATCGGATGCAGGGTGTTGATATTAATGATAAGCATATTGAAGTTATCGTTCGCCAGATGATGAAAAAGGTTAAAATTGAAGACTCGGGCGATACAACACTTTTACCGAGTTCGCTCATTGAAAAGATCGAGCTTGAGTCGGAAAATGCGGTCATTCGTGAACGGATTCGCGCAGGGGAGACAGATCTTAAAGAAGCAACCTCTTCGCCGGTTCTGCTTGGTATTACAAAGGCTTCACTTGCGACTGATTCCTTCTTATCTGCAGCTTCCTTCCAGGAGACAACCCGAGTACTGACCGATGCCGCAATCAAAGGCAAGGTTGACCCGCTGCTTGGACTGAAAGAAAACGTTATTATCGGCAAGCTGATTCCTGCCGGAACCGGCATGAAATGCTACACTGACGTTGAAATTGTGCCTGCAAATGAAGACTTGACAAATGATGCTGTATAGCGTTATAATTACAAAT
>DAMDEB010000008.1:0-342 GCA_032090075.1 Caproiciproducens sp. | reverse complement strand
AATTGTGATGGTTTATTAATTTAATACTTAACTCCTATTCCGAAGTAATGCTTCGGAGTAGGATTAAGCTATGTAAAGACTAATTCACTGTTATTGCGGATATAATATATTCGCTTAACATATAAAATTTATGTGAGGAGGTGTCTTATGCCAACATTTAACCAGTTAGTCCATACGGGCAGACAAGTTGCTGTGACAAAGGCAAAAGCTCCGGCGCTTTTAAAGGGCTGGAATTCAAAGAAGCGCGTTGCTATTGACCAGGATTCCCCGCAAAAACGCGGTGTTTGCACTACAGTTAAAACTGCTACCCCTAAAAAACCAAACTCAGCTTTAAGAAAAATT
>DAMDEB010000007.1:44631-46366 GCA_032090075.1 Caproiciproducens sp. | reverse complement strand
GACCCGGAAAAACGGCTGTTGGACCCATTCAATAGCCATCCACTTGGAGTGAATAATATATTCCTGCCATCCACAACACTTGGCAGCAATATTCGAAGCTGTTTTGATGCGATTGACAGATCCTTTTCTTATGACGACTACAAGAAAGAACTATTTATAAATCTCAACTTCTTCTCAATTCTGATGGAGCTGTCCAAGTTGCGTAATCTCAACGTGGAACCGGAGATTTATGGCACCGATGATACCCCTACGGTTGTACGCGATATCATTACCTTCGTCAACAGCAACATCACCTCACCGATAAGTCTTGACCAGCTTTCCCAAAAATTCTTTTTTAGTAAATTTTATTTGAATAAAATTTTTAAAAAAGCCACCGGCAACAGCATCGGTGAATATGTCATCAAGAAGCGCCTTCTGATTGCCCAGCAGTTAATCAAAACAGGCATGACATCAACCAATGCGTGCCAAACCAGTGGATTCGGTGATTATTCTAACTTTTATAAAGCTTATGTAAAGTTCTTCGGTGTTTCACCAAAAGAAGAAAAAACAAAAAAGCAGAAATAGCCTGACAATTTTCATATTAACAAACAATAAATTTACTTTACCCTCACAGCATAAAGAAATATTCTGATTAACGCATTTTTATATTCATGAAAAGGCCGGGCTATTCATATTTGACAAGCAGAGGATAAAGAGGACTTTTTTTGCAATCATTACAGCATTTTTCAATATGTAAAAACTACTTTCGGCAACTATAATAATTATTATTGGGATACGGATTCACACCAATCATCTTAGTCCGTTCCTACTAATTAAATTTTGTAGGTGTTTACCATTGAAAAATTACAATCTTTTTGCATTGACCGGCACTGCAAAAACACTTTATGAAGAAGTTGCAAAAGATGCCCCGATTTACGATTTTCACTGCCACTTGTCGCCCAAAGAAATTTACGAAAACCGACCATTCGAAAACGTGAGCGACGTTTTGCTTGGCGGCGACCATTACAAATGGCGAGCCATGCGGTATGCAGGGGTTGCTGAAGAACTTGTCACCGGGTGCGGTGATAAGCTTTTAAAATTCAAAGCCTGGGCCAGAACCTGTGAGCGACTGATTGGCTGCCCGCTGTACGCGTGGGCAATGCTCGAAATGAAACTGTTTTTTCATATTTCAGAGCCGCTGTCTGCCGACAATGCAGAGGAAATTTATATTCGGTGCAATGCCGTCATTCGCGAAGAAAATCTAACCCCTTCAAAAATTATTGCTAAAATGAATGTTCGGCTGATTTGCACTACTGACAATCCTGCAGATGATCTTTATTATCACAAAAAAATCGTTGAATCTCCGCTTTCCTGCAAGGTTCTTCCGACTTTTCGACCGGAAAATGTATTGAAAATTCAAAGCAATTCCTATTGCAGTGACGTTGCCGCCCTCTCCGCAGTCTGCGGAAAACCCATTTTTTGTTACGGTGAATTACTCGAAGCGCTGCGCCTGAGACTAAACTATTTTGTGGAAGCCGGCTGCCGACTTTCCGACCATTCGCTTGAAAATTACACTTATTATGAAACAAATGAAGAAGAGGTTTCCGCCCTGTTCCTTGCAAGGCTGAACGGCACAGTTCCGACTGAAGAACAGAAGAACCGTTTTGTATCCTACACCCTGAAGAAGCTTGCTGGTTTTTACAGTGAATGCGGGCTTGTCATGGAGCTGCACATTGGAGCACTGCGCAACACCAAT
>DAMDEB010000007.1:36157-44621 GCA_032090075.1 Caproiciproducens sp. | reverse complement strand
CCAATACCGCAGCCTTTCAGCAGCTGGGCGCAGACACGGGCTACGATATTCCCAATGATTTGAATATAGCCTCTTCGGCAGCGAAGCTCCTTGATTCCATGGAGTTGGAGGGGAATCTTCCAAAAACAATTCTTTATGCATGCAACGCGAAGGATAACCTTTCTCTTTCCACCCTTGCGCTCTGCTTTACGCAGGAGGGCTGTGCCGGGAAAGTTCAGTTTGGAGGCGCATGGTGGCACGATGATCACAAAGAAGGAATGGTCGAACAGCTTACGGCGATTGCACACAGTGGAGCTCTCCCCTATTTTGTAGGCATGCTGACCGATTCCCGCAGCTTTTTGTCCTATGTACGCCACGACTATTTCAGACGGATTCTTTGCTCCGTACTTGGTGATTATGCGGATAACGGAGATTTTCAGGGTGGCATCGACCTGTTGAAAGAAATTACGGAGGACATCTGTTGGCGCAATATTGTGAATTATTTAAGGATGGAGGAATCATAAAATGAAATTATCATTCAGATGGTATGGAAACGACGATCCGGTAACGCTTGAAAAAATCCGGCAGATACCAAATATGCACAGCATTGTTACCGCAGTGTATGATGTCCCCGTGGGTGAAGTATGGAGCCGGGAGAGCATTGCAAAACTAAAAGATCAGGTTGAGAACAACGGGCTTCATTTTGAAGTAATTGAAAGCGTGCCGGTTCATGAGGACATAAAACTCGGCAAGCCAAGCCGCGAACAGTATATTGAAAATTATAAGGAAAATATTCGCAGGCTGGGTGAAGCAGGCATAAAGTGCATCTGCTATAATTTTATGCCGGTTTTTGACTGGACCAGAACGCAGCTTGATAAACGGCTGCCCGACGGCTCAACCGCGCTGGCATATGATGTGAACCAATTAAAGAAAATGGATCCGATCAGCGGGGAACTTTCCCTTCCCGGCTGGGATGCAAGCTATGAAAAAGAAGATTTAAAAAATCTGTTTGCGGAATATGCAAAAATAAATGAAGAACAGCTTTGGGGAAATTTACAGTATTTTCTGGAACAGATTATTCCAGTGGCTGAGGAAAGCGATGTCAAAATGGCGATCCATCCTGACGACCCGCCGTACCCAATTTTCGGGCTGCCCAGAATCATTACTTGTGAAGCAAACCTTGACCGCTTTTTAAAGTTGGTTGATAACAAATACAACGGTTTGACCCTGTGCACCGGCTCGCTCGGCTGTTCCAAAACCAATGACATGGTACAACTGACCGCCAAATACGCGGCGCAGGGCAGAATTCATTTCATGCATGTCCGCAACATAAAATTTCTGGATAACGGGAGCTTTGAAGAATCCGCACATTTTTCATCCTGCGGTTCCCTCGATATTGTTGCTATTATGAAAGCATTGCATGACAATCATTTTGACGGCTATTTACGCCCGGACCACGGAAGAATGATTTGGGGCGAAACAGGGAAACCAGGCTACGGCCTTTTTGACCGCGCGCTCGGCGCGACCTATTTGAACGGCATTTGGGAAACCCTATCGAAGCTCGGCTAATAAAAAAGGAGTATTGATTATGTTGAATTTACCTTTGAATGTAAACCTGAAAGATAAAGTAGCGGTGGTAACGGGAGCCGGCGGCATCCTTTGCGGCATGTTTGCAAAAGCAATTGCGCAGTCCGGCGCAAAAGTTGCACTGCTCGACCTGAATCTTGAAGCCGCACAGCGAATTTCCGACGAAATCTGCGCCTCCGGGTTCCATGCAAAAGCTTACAAGGCCAATGTGCTTGACAAAGAGATCATGGAAGAAGTCCATGCGCAGGTGCTTTCTGACCTTGGCCCCTGCGACATCCTGATTAACGGAGCGGGCGGAAATAATCCGCGTGCAACCACAACCAACGAATATTATTTTGAAGGCGACATTGACAAGGATATCACCACATTTTTCAACCTTGACCCGAAGGGCGTTGAATTTGTTTTTAACTTGAATTTCCTTGGCACACTGATTCCTACCCAAGTATTTACCAAAGATATGCTCGGCAGGAAGGGCTGCAACATTTTAAACATTTCCTCTATGAACGCCTTTACGCCGCTTACAAAAATTCCGGCCTACTCCGGTGCCAAAGCGGCAATTAGCAATTTCACCCAGTGGCTTGCCGTGCATTTCAGCAAAGCGGGAATCCGCGTAAACGCGATTGCCCCCGGATTTTTTGTGACGAACCAAAACAGAGACATGCTTTTTGGCTCTGATAATAAGCCGACCGCACGGACAGAGAAGATTCTAAACAGCACCCCCATGGGTCGTTTCGGCGAGGCGGAAGAATTGCTCGGCTCCCTTTTGTTTCTGCTTTCCAATGATGCGGCCGGGTTTATTACCGGTATCGTTATTCCGGTGGATGGTGGATTCAGCGCTTACTCCGGCGTTTGATCAAGGCTAAAAAATAAAATTGTAACTATTCTGTACATCATATCGATCACCGCGAAGGACTGTTTGGCTTTACACTTACACTAATTATTTACAAATTAAAAAGAGAAACCTGCTCCAATGTGACAATGGAGCGGGTTTCTCTTTATTTCGATTGTAAAAATCGGTTCTTATGCGGCAATAATCTTATCAATCTAAAAGGCTTGCTGATATACACAGATTACATCCTCTTTGGAAGGTTGAACCGGATTATCCAACATGCAGGTATCTTTCAGCGCCAAGTCTGCAAGCTGAGAAAAATCGCTTGGATTTACCTTTTTTAGAAGCCGCAACTTTTCGGGAATACCAAAAGATGAAGACATATTTCGAATCAGCTCAACACTCTGGCGAACAAGCTGCGGCGAGGAACCGAATTGTGCGTTACGAATTCCCAGCGCGTCGGCAAGAACGCGGAATCGTGGCAGTATCGCTTGATTCTTCCCATTATATTGCATGACGTACGGAAGCAAAACGGCATTGCAAACGCCATGCGGCAAATTATAGAAACCGCCGAGTGCGTGTGCCATCGCGTGCACCATCCCCAGCCCGCCATTGGAAAACGCCATGCCGGCGGTATATTCCGCATAAGCCATCTGATTACGCGCTTCCACATCGCCGCCGTCTTTTACGGCTCGGGGCAAGAATTCCCGAATCGTGCGAATTGCCCAAACTGCATCCTTATCCGTCAAAGGGGTTGCCCTTCGCGAAAGGAGAGCTTCGATTCCATGGGTCATGGCATCCATTCCTGTAGACGCAGTAAGCCCCTTGGGCATCGAAAGCATTAAATCCGTATCGTTGACGGCAATACTCACCATGCAGTTTGTATCTACCATCACCATTTTTGAATGAGTCTGATTGTTTGTTACAATATAAAACGCGGTAACCTCGGAGCCTGTTCCTGCCGTTGTATTGACTGCGACGATGGGAATGGACGGCTTTAAGGATTTATTGATTCCTTTGTATTGTTCCGCGGAGCCTCCGTTTGCACAAAGAATACCGACCGCCTTCGAGGTGTCAATCGCAGACCCTCCGCCCAAAGCCAGCAGGCAGTCCGCATGCATCTGAAGCGCAAATTTGAGGCAGTCATTCACAACGGATAAAGTCGGGTTCGGCTGTACCCCGTTGTATATGCCGTAAGCAACCGCTGTCTGATCTAAACAGTGCGTTACCTTTTCGGCCGCTCCGGAATCAAAAAGAAACTTATCCGTGACGATCAGTACACGCCTTAAGCCCCGTTTGTCAAGCTCGGGGGGAAGCAGCGCAAGCGCATTGCTCCCGAAAAAGCTTGTTGCTACCGCATTCATTCTAAATGGTTCATCCACAGCTCCATCCCCTTAACACAAAATCTTTCATCGTTCTATCTGCGGTTCGGAATCCACAATGCCAACAACAAAGGCATCCATGGGTGCCGCATTCTCCAACGCATACTGAGTGGTATTATCCGTAGTAATCAAAACAAGCTCTCCAATTCCGGAGCCCAAATTATCCGCAGCTACGAACAAATCCTTTTTCTCGCCATAAAAAGGCTCAATCAATAACAGTTTATAGCCGACCAGATTTTTGCATTTCCGGGTTGAGACCACGGTTCCCTTTACTGTGCCTAA
The DNA here is from genome assembly GCA_032090075.1 of Caproiciproducens sp. Lineage (GTDB taxonomy): Bacteria > Bacillota > Clostridia > Oscillospirales > Acutalibacteraceae > Caproiciproducens. Next base: position 40,562 of record DAMDEB010000007.1, on the reverse strand, counting down.
AATCATATTAATTCTCCTTCATGGAAGAAGCTTTTTTATTAATGCCCGTTGCAGCGGCTGAATTTGAAACGCGTTTGCGTCATCCGTATCAAGGTGGCAATCCAGGCAGTAATCCTCACGAACACGAATGGTTACGCCACCCAGTACCCCGCCTTTTACTCCTTCAACCACAACATCTACCTTCTCACCATCTTGTACGTGGAATCTCTTAGCGTCGCTCATGGTCATATGAATATGCCGGTCTGCAATAATCACGCCCTGATTCAGAACGATCTCGGCCATGGGGGTGCGCAGGCGGATACCCGGCGTCCCGTTCAGGTTTCCGGAGCTTCTTACCGGAGCCTCAATGCCCAATTTTCGTGCGTCGGAAAGGGAGACTTCCACCTGTGGATAGGAGCGGACGGGGCCTAAAATTCTAACCTTTTGGATGCTACCCTTCGGCCCGATAAGCTCCACTGTTTCCTTCGCTGCAAACTGGTTGGGCTGTGAAAGGTCTTTCAGTGGATGCAGTTGATAATTCTCCCCAAACAGTTGCGCGATCATCTCTTTTGGCAGATGGATGTGACGTGCGGAAATACTGATGGGAATCGACTTTTCACGATATTCGATGTCCTGTAACGCGGCCACAACCAACGCCGTAATATGTTCAATTACCGTTTGATTACAATTCATGCGAATCCTTCTTGCTATTTAATAAATGGAAGTATTTTTGATATGTCACTATGAGGTCTTGGAATGACATGTACAGCGACGAGCTCGCCCAAACGGGAAGCTGCTTCCTGACCGGATTCCGTTGCTGCTTTTACCGCGCCGACATCTCCCTGTACAAAGACGGTCACAAGCCCGGAACCAATTTTTTCAGTGCCAACAAGGGTGACATTTGCCGCCTTCAGCATCGCATCCGTCGCCTCGATAGAAGCAACCAGCCCCCTCGTTTCAATCATGCCCAAAGCCTGATTGATCTTGTTCTTTTTTTCCGGGGAGCTTGCGGACTCTTTCCCCGTTTCCGCAGCGGCGGAGATGTTTGTCTTTTCTACAGCCATTTGAAGTTACTCCTATCATTATTTTATTATGTAATCATTTTTAAAAGTTTTAAAATCTCGGGATGCGGATTGCTGATCGTTACAGCTACCTTGATATTTTTTTCCCCAACGATTTCGCCCGCACTCCTTGCAGATTCCATTGCGGATTCCACTGCAGAAGTTGACCCTTTGATGACAACCTGCACAAGCTTCCCCCCAAGTTTTTTCTGGCAGTCGGCTAATTCCACATCGGATGATTTGAGCATCGCGTCCAAAATAACTACTGCATTCGCAAAAAAACTAATTTCAACTACACCTATTGCATCCAATTCTATCACAACCAAACTGCATCATTTATTACGCTCTTAGGGAACTTATAGAATCGATGGAAGAATTTTTGCGACGTCTGTATGAGGTCTTGGAATAACGTGTACTGCCACGAGCTCGCCCAATCTTGAAGCTGCCTCCTGACCGGATTCCGTTGCTGCTTTCACTGCGCCGACTTCTCCTTTTACAATTACCGTAACAAGACCAGACCCGATTTTCTCTGTACCGACCAGTTCTACATCCGCCGCTTTCAGCATGGCATCCGCCGCCTCGATAGCTGCTGTTAATCCTCTGGTTTCAATCATTCCAATTGCAGACATAATTTGTTACCTCCAAATTTATTTTTTAAATTTTACTTTTGATATTGCACATAATTTGTCTACCCCGCTGTAAGGATTGTCGATAATCGCTGTAATAATTTCACTGGGCTTGTTGAATTTCAACGCGGCTTCTCCGGCTGTTTTGACTGCAATCTCCACGTCTGAAACACTGCCTTGAAATTTAACCTGCATCGTCATGGGAATGTTGGCGCTGGTATCTTTGGGATTAATGGAGTCCATTCCCAGAATGATAATATCAGCCGCTTTGCAGGCTTTGTCCATCGCATACAGGGCAGCGCCATAACCGGCACATTCCAGAAAGCCAATTGCCTGTTTGCCCAAAGCGCTCACCCCTCTTTAAATAATACGGAAGCCCCCATCACTTAGGACGCAACGCCTTTTGCGTGTAAAGCTTGTGGCACAGGTAATGCCCTCACCCGTGGGCCCGGCAATTGTCATTGTAGAATGCCCCTCGCCCTGATATCCCAACCCCGCCAAAGTGGCTGAATTCTTAACAAAAATTGTTGTTTCAATCTTTTTCGCAAACTTGGTCATGTGATTGACATCTTTTGAAAACATTGATGCAGTATGCCTGTTGCCGCCTTCCGCGGCCACTGCGCGCTCAATTGCCTCATCAAGGGTTTTACAGCGCACAATCGGAAGAACGGGCATCAACTGTTCCACCGAAACAAAGGGATTCATGTTGTCTGCATCTATAATCAGCAGCCTGACATTGCCGGCGTTTGTCACTCCGATTTCACGAAGCATTTTGCCCGCATCCTGACCGACCCATTTTTTATTTGCATGATAGGTTCCGTCAAAGGTGAGCACTAAGTCGCGAACTTTTTCCATTTGTGCGGCATCCAACAAATATGCTCCCTGAGCCTTCATTCCTTGGATTAACTCATCGGCAACCTGTTCCATTACGAATATTTCCTTTTCCGCAAAGCACAAAATGTTATTGTCAAAGGAGGCGCCCATATAAATTTGTTCTGCCGCCCTGTGAATATCGGCAGTCTCATCCACAATAACAGGGGGATTTCCCGCGCCTGCGCCAATCACCTTTTTGCCGGAACGCAGCAGCGCATTTACCATACCCATCCCACCGGTGCCAACCATCAGCCGCACCTTTGGATTTCCCGAGATCTGGCCGACGGTGTCCATCGTTGGATTTTTAACCATGGTGACAAGATTTTCCGGCCCGCCGTTTTCCACTATCGTTTTGTTCAGCAGCTGAACACAGTAGGCACAGCAGTTTTTCGAGGCCGGATGAACATTAAAAACAACGCTATTCCCACCCGACAGCATACTAATTGTATTGTTTATGATGGTTTCAGTTGGGTTTGTTACGGGTGTGATTGCACCAATCACACCAAAAGGCGCGGGTTCTTCCAGCATCAGGCCATTATCCCCAGTGATCGCCTCTGTTTTCAAGCACTCCGGCCCCGGAGTTTTTTCTATAATTAAACGGTGCTTTATCAGCTTGTCCTCATAGCGGCCATAGCTGGTTTCTTCCCAAACCATTCTCGCCAAGGTCGTCACTTGTTCCGAACAAACCTCACGGATTGCGTTGATAATTCGATTTCTGTCACTAAGCTGAAATTTTTCAACATATATTCTTTGTGCCTCATGTGCTGCGGCAACCGCGTCGTCAACTAATTCAAATACGCCCAAATCGCCCTTCCCGCCTGAACTTTTCAAAGGATCCGGAGAAGTGCCGCGGTCCATGTTTTGAATCACCTGCTGCACAATCAATTCGATTTCTTTGACACCAATTTCCATAGTTTATCAACCCCCTTTGTGAGTTAGTTGTTCTGCAACTCTGCTCACGACTTCTGCGATGATTTCGTCTTTTGAGCGATCCGTATGTATAGACAGGAGTGCAGCATTTCCAGACCCGTCCCGAACCATTTGATTCGTTTCATTAATTGCTACAAGTTTGCCATGATATTGATTTTCCTGCAAAACAGCAGTTCCCGGCCTGCTGTCAACAACATCACGGGTATTGCTCTCCTGCTGGGCGCCTGCGGGAACCCCGCCACTTTTTATACCGAGATTTTCACGAATTTTAAGCAGTTCACTCACTTGACGCTCAGAAAGCTCATTGGCTTTTTTGAGGATGCTTCCCGTATTCATCAGAATGGTGGCATAGTACTCAACGGATTCCAAACGATAAAAAGCCTCGTAAATGTCCTTGCCCCAGGTAAGCGCACCATGGTTCGCCAGCAGTACGCCATTATAATCTTTGCAATAGGGTGCAATAGAATCCGGAACCTCCTGGGTACCCGGCGTTGCGTAATGTGCGACGGGTACCGTACCCAACTGCACCACAGCTTCAGGCAAAACCGCCTTGTCAAGGCTGATTCCGGCAATGGCAAAACAGGTGGCGATTGGCGGATGTGCGTGTGTTACTGCCATCACCTCCGGATTTTCCTGATAAACACGTAAATGCATTTTAATTTCAGAAGACGGCTTTCGGTTTCCTAACAGCACCTTCCCGTTTAAATCCATCTTGACTAACATTTCAGGTGTCATAAAGCCCTTGGAAACCCCGGTTGGCGTCGTCCATATGGTATTAGCCCCTACACGGCAACTGATATTGCCATCATTTGCAGCAACAAAGCCTCTTAAATACATTCGTTTTCCTAAATCGATAATTGCCTTTTTGGCTTCAAAATCGGACAAATATTTTGTCCCTTGCATTGTAATCACAGATTCACTTCCTAACATCTAAGA
>DAMDEB010000007.1:34529-36147 GCA_032090075.1 Caproiciproducens sp. | reverse complement strand
CATCTAAGAATTCAGAAGTTTTTATACTTATATTGTGTTGTTTTTATGTGAATTCTTTTTGAATTATTTGAAATAGTAGTAAACTTATGCTATACTATTTGTAAAGAGCCCAAACTTTTCACTAATTTCTTTGATTGCCTCTAAAAATTTTGCCGGTGAACGGCAGAGCGAAAAGGGAGAGAATAAAATATGCTGGCTGTTACCAGAAAAAACGAAATAAAGGAAATTGTTCTGGAGAAAAAGAGTGTTACGGTAACGGAACTTTCCAAACAGTTTTCTGTTACGGAGGAAACCATCCGCCGCGATCTAAAAGCGCTGGAGGATGAAGGTTTCCTGCTGCGAACCTATGGCGGCGCCTTCATTCAGGATGGTGTCCAAAATGAAGTAGAAATGACCATCCGCGAGACTGCCTATGTAGAAAGCAAAAAAATCATCGCGCGCAAATGCCTTGAATTGGTTCACAATGGGGACTCGATTTTCTTGGATTCCTCAACAACCGCCATGTTTGTTTGTAATCAAATCAAGGACATGCGCCTTACTGTACTTACAAATTCGCTGAAAATCACAAATCTGCTTTCCGATTGCGCCAACATTAACCTGATTACCATCGGCGGTATTTTCACCCCGCAGTATATGGCCTTTTTGGGCAAAAGCACTTTGCAGGCGATGGGCGGATTTTATGTGGACAAAGCATTCCTTTCGTGCCGCTCCCTCAGCATGGAGCATGGAATCACGGATTCCAACGAGCAAATCGCTGAGCTTCGGCAAAAGGTATTGGAACGTGCAAACCAAACCTTCCTAATCGCCGATTATTCTAAGTTCAACAAAACCTCATTCATCAAAATCTGTGATTTTGATGAAATACAATGTATCATCACAGACAAAAAGCAGAAACAGGAATGGCATGAATTTCTTGACAGTAAATCTGTCAGACTTTATGAATGTGAATAATGAATGGAAAAGAGAGCACGGGAAACCGGGCTTTCTTTTTTTATTGGTTAATGTTCATGCCCGTATTGGTATAAAAAACGTTTTCTTTCTGACTGAACCATATTGTCCGGTATCAGTTCCGGTGTCTGTCCTGCACAAAGAGCCAAGTAACATTTAGCCGCTTTTTCAACAACCTGGCAGCAGACGAGTGCCTCTTTAAGGTCCCTGCCCACGCTGACCGGCCCATGATTCCGCAATAGTACCGCGTTCTTGTCCTGCAGCGTTTTCGCCGCTGCAAGTCCGAGCGGAACATGACTTCCCGCATTGATATAAGTCTCTGTAATCGGGATTTCTCCGCCGATCATCTGGCTCATTTCCTCTAAAATAGGAGGAATCCCTCTCCCGCAGGCGCACATTGCAGATGCATAGACTGAATGGCAGTGAACAACCGATCCAACATCTTTTCGCTGCGCATAAATCAGGCGGTGAACATCCATTTCAGAAGTTGCGCTGTGCGTACCCTCCAGCCTATTCCCATCCATGCCGACAATGACGAGATCTTCCGGCTTCATAATATTGTAGTCCATTTTACTTGGAGTCATCATAATTCGCGTTTCATCCAACCGGACGCTCACATTCCCCCAGGTACCAATGACCAGCTCTTTTTCCTGAAGCCAAAGGCATGCTT
>DAMDEB010000007.1:28159-34519 GCA_032090075.1 Caproiciproducens sp. | reverse complement strand
GCTTTCTGATTTCAAGATATTCCATCGTGTTCTCCTTTACTCGTCACCCTCAAACATGATCTTGTGACGCATGTCCCACGTTTCCATTAATAGTTGGTAGGTTTTTTGATATAACTCAAAGTATTTCAGATATTTCTTATGGTTTTCGGCATTGGGTTCATAGGTTTTGTTAACGGTCACCGTTTTGCTGACCGCTTCGTAATAATCTTTGAAAATTCCTTGTGCGACCGCATTGCTGATGATTGTTCCCTTTGCGCCCAATTCGTCACCGTGAACTGTAATTACCTTCTTGCCAAGGACATCGGCAAAAATTTGGCACCAAACGGCACTGTGAGACCCACCGCCGCAAATGGTTATCTGTTTGATTTCCAAAGGCATGTGGCAATAACAGTCAAGCATTGCAAATGCTACGCCTTCAAAGCAAGCCCGCAAAATATCAAAGCTGTTGTGTTTTACCGAGATTCCCGTCAGGCTTGCCCTTGCATTCGGGTTGATAAAGGGGGCACGCTCTCCTCCTGCAAGCAAATAAGGATGATACATTATCCCGTTTGCACCCGCAGGCACCTTCGCCACATATTCATCCACATACTGATACAGAGTCTTATGTTCTGCGGCAGCCCGTTCTTCAATCTTTTCTCTTTCAAAAATGGTAAGAAACCATTCCAGATTCGGGGTTCCTGCCAGAGAAGACATCAGACGAAGACATTTTCCCTCCATCGCATGGGTGACCGTCATTCCCGCAAAAATATTATCCGCACATGGCTCGTCAATAACCATTTCGTGCATTGCCGCAGTACCGATAATGGAACAGCAATTCCCGCTTTCCACCACCCCTGCGCCGATGGCACAGGCTGAAACATCCATTGGGCCGGATGTAACAACAGTATGCGTACTCAGCCCAAGCTCCCGGGCAATGCCTGAAAGCACGTTTGCCTTGTTTTCCTCGCAGCTTTTCAGCGGCGGATATTTCGGAAGATACTTCTCAAGCCCGTACAGTCGGAACAGTTCTTTGTTATACTGCCTGCTTTTCATATCAATATAAATCAGGGACTGATCCGTGGAATCGCTGGTAATCTCCCCCGTCAGCTTGTAGAATAAATAATCCTTCAAATGCATGATATATGCCGCACGCTCAAGCGCTTCCGGCTCATGCCGATCCATCCATTTTAGAATGGCGGGCTGGTTGCCCGTAAACATTCTTGTGCCGGAAAGTTCAAATACCTTTTGAATTGTCCCGTCCTGCTCCCATTCGCGGAACTCTTCAACGGCACGTCCGTCACAGAAGCAGCAGCCATTACGGACAGGCTCCCCGTCCTTATCAATCATCCACAGGCCATCGCCCTGAGCAGTGATACCAATACCGATAATATCGTCCTTGGGATATTGAGCCGTAATTTCAGCAATTGACTGTTTCGCTTTATCCCAGATTTCGTTGGTATCCTCCTCAAACCAGTTCTCAAACTGGTAAATCGCCGTCAGAGGATACCCGTGTTTCATAATCTGGTTTCCCTCAGTGTCAAAAAGCACTGCTTTAATTCCAGAAGTACCGGAATCCAAACCGATCATATATTTAGGCAAGGTAATTCCTCCTTTGCACTATTTCATCAGATTTTTCATGTATGCCAAACCAGCTTTTGCGTCCGCATCCATCTGCGCTTCATCCGCATGGTTCGCCATGTCTCGCCACACCTTGCTGTCCAATGCAACGGTGCCGCCAACTTTTACCAGGGGTTCGAGTGTGATAACCTTGTCATAACCGACTTCTTTCAGGCCTTTTGCAATCTGATCCCAGTTTACCATGCAGTCCCTTGGGGGCCTGCGGTTATTGGTGCCAACATGAAAATGGCCCAACTTGTCGCCGGCAGTGCGGATGGCTTCATACATGGAATCTTCCTCAATGTTCATATGGAAAACGTCCAGCAAAATGTTGACGTTGGGGCTGCCAACCATTTTCGTAAACTCCACTGCTTCCGCGGAAGTGTTGAGAAGAAACTGCTCAAAGCGGTTTGTAATTTCCAGGTTATAGCTGATGCCGTATTCTTCCGCAACCTTCGACAGCTTCTTTATACTCTTGACGCTGTTTCCCAAGCGCCTATGCTTATTGATTTTTCCGTCAAAGTTGGACCATGCACAAAAATTAATGCCTGAAAAACAATTTCCCCCTAAATAATAAATAACATCAAGAATCTTTTTCACATACACTATTCCCGCATTACGAATGCCTTCCTCTTCAGAAGAAAGATCATATTCCTTGGGGAGGCCGATCAAATACGTCAGCTCAATATTGTATTCTTTGGCAGTCGCTTTGATTTCATCTAACTTTGATTTCGGCAGGGTAAGCAGCATGGGCGTGAAAATTTCAAGCACATCAAACCCGCATGCCGCTGCTCTTTTAATGGCTGGGATATAATCACCTTCCCAATCATTTGACCAGTATGCATAAACAATTCCGTATTTCATAACACAATTCCTCCTTTATATGTATGTTTTAAAATTTTGAAATTAATTTCCTTTTTTCTGACGGCGAATTGCGTCAATTGCCACTGCAATGATGACAACACCGCCGGTCACAATTTCCTCCCAGTAGGAAGAAATGTTTGTCAAACCGATGCTGAATGAAATAACGCCCATTAAGAGTCCGCCTGCAATGGTACCGGCAATGCTGCCCACGCCGCCGCTCATGGAAGTACCTCCCAGGATTGCGGCTGTGATGGAAGGCATGACCCAGTTTTCACCAACGTTTACCTGTGAAGCGCCCAAACGTAATACCATCAGTATTCCTGCAAAACCTGCAAAAAATCCACTCAACGCGTATACCATCATTTTTGTTTTGTTTGTGCGAATGCCAACAATCTTAGAAGCAATCTCGTTTCCGCCGATGGCAAAAATATGGCGCCCGAAAGGAAGGTATTTTAAAACAAATGTTAAAATTAGGAATAAAAGCAACATTAAAATTGTAGGGTAAGGCAGAAATTTAAACAGGGAGCCCTGCCCGATTTGTGTAATCTCACTGGGAACTCCGGTGATGGGATTCCCCTTCGTCACAACGTAAACAATACCTTTATACAATGATCCTGTCGCAAGCGTTACGATGAAAGGAGTTAGTTTAAGTCCACAAATAATAGCACCATTGATCAGTCCCAAAAATGTTCCCGCCACTAAAGCAATCAAAACGCAAAGGAACGGATTCAAGCTGGTCTGTGTGGAAAGCATGGCGACCGTCATACTGCAAAAACCGGCAATACTCGCCACAGAAAGGTCTATTCCACCCAAAAGCAGTACCAACGTCTGGCCGAAAGCAACAATAATTGTAAAGGATACCTGGCGGGTGAAGGTCAGGATATTATAAGTCGTGTAGAAATTTCCCGTAAAAATTTGAACAATAATGGAAATTAAAAGGGAAACTAAAAACACCGCGGCGGCTGTTGAGGCAAAATATTTTTTTGCACCGCCAAGAAATTTACCGGAAAAGCCTTCTACTGAATTTTTCATTAGATACGTTCCTCCTGTTTATTGATAAGCAAATTTCAATATATCTTCGCTTTCAAGCCTGTCCGTATTATCTACAGTGGCCGTCATAACGCCCTCATGCATAATCATAATCCGGTCAGCCAGAACAAGAAGCTCCTGAATTTCGGAAGAGACGACTACCACCGTCATACCTTTGTCCGCCAATTGCCGAATCAACTTGTAAATTTCACCCTTTGCACGTACATCTATGCCACGCGTCGGCTCGTCTAAAATCAACAGGTTTACATTTTTGGCCATCCAGCGCGCAAGAATAACCTTTTGCTGGTTTCCTCCGCTCAAGCTTTTAATTTGCACATCGTTTCCGGGTGTTTTAATTCCAAGGTCTATAATGTTTTCGTCCGCAATCTTTTTTACTCTGCCAAATGGAATGACCGCATATTTGAGCAGCTTGTAATAAGAGGGAAGCAACATGTTTTCATATATTGATAAAACCGGGAAAATTCCACATTTCCTGCGTTCTTCCGGAACGTAACCAATACCGTTCCGAATTGCGGTATAGGGATTCTTAATGTCAATTTCCTTGTTTTCTATAAATGTCTGTCCCGTTTTCTTTTTTGTCAGGCCGTAGATTGCATTGATCAATTCCGTCCGTCCTGCACCGACCAGCCCGGCCAACCCAAATATTTCCCCCTTATACACCTCAAAGGAAATATTTTTAAATTCCCCGTCACGGCTGAAATCTTTTACCTCGAAGAACACATCCGTGCCGACATTACGCTTTACTCGGGTCGATTTTTCCACTTCCTGATTTGCCATGAAATAGATCATCTGGTCAATGGAAATCTCTTCTGTAGGCTGCGTACAGATTTTTTTTCCATCACGCATCACAGTTACTCGGTCGCTGATTTCTTTGACTTCCTCTAAGTGATGTGTAATAAGGATCATCGATTTCCCTTCGTCTTTCAGCTGCCGCATCACACGGAAAAGCTGTTCACTTTCGCTGACCATAAGAGCAGCAGTCGGTTCATCCAAAATCAAAATATTGGACCCAGCCTCCAGCGAACGGACAATAGAAACGAGCTGTTGATAGGCTGCGCTAATATTTCCCAGCCTTTGATTAACATCTATGTCAACGCCTAATTTTTCTATAGCCTTTTTGGCCTTTTTGGCCGTTGTTTTCCAATTTATGATTTTACCCGAAATTTGTTCATTTCCTAAGTAAATATTTTCCGCCACGGACAGCTCAGGTTCCAGATTTAATTCCTGCGGCACCATACCAATTCCCTTTATAAGCATGTCATGGGGGGATTTTGGTTCAATCTTTTCTTGATTCAGAAAAATTTCACCTTCGTCCAATTGGTGTACTCCCATCAATATGTTCATTAATGTGCTTTTACCTGCACCATTTTCGCCGATTAAAGCGTGAATTTCTCCCTTTTTCAGGTCGAAATCAACACCCGACAGCGCCTGTGTTCCCGGGAATTTTTTACTGATTCCTTTCATTTGCAGAGTACAATCATTCATATTTCCCGCTCCTTTCCTGACTGAATCACACCGAATTTTTTGATAATCCCCCACTCCGGCAAAACCGAAGCGGAGGATAAACACAAATTATTTACCGGGATAAAGTAAATCGATCATAGCCTGCGCACTATCTTTGTAAACCAAAGTAGTGGTCTTGTTGTCGAGTACCTGAATCAGATTGCTGCCATCGCCCGGTCTGACACCGTCAGCAAGCTTGATTGCAGTTTGAATCGTATCAAAGCCCATTGCGAAGCAATTCTGTACGCCGACGCAAAGGATAGTACCCTTTTTAACATATTGCAATGTACGTAAGTCGTGATCCATACCAACAATCTTAATGTCGGTTTTTCCTGCTGCTTCAACAGCCTGCGCTGCGCCGATTGGGTTCGTCATGTTGTTGCAGAAGAAGCCCTTTAGATTAGGGTATTTCTGTATCATGTTTTCAGCAAGCTGAACACTCTTTTCAAGGTCATCGTTGTCAAATTGTGTGTCAACCAGTTTGATGTCAGGATATTTTGCCAGAACTTGTTTCAAGCCCTTCAAACGGTCTTCATGAACCGGAGCGCCGATTGTGCCGCCAAGAGCAGCAATGTCGCCCTTGTAGTTGATGGACTTCGCAAGTGCCTCGGCAATTGCTGCGCCGTCTTCCACATTTTTTGTGTTGCCCACATAGCAGATTCTCTTGCTGTCCGGAGCATCACTGCTGGAGAAGGTCATAAATGGAATTCCGGATTCGACCAATTTATTGACTACAGGAACAACCGTTTTCAGTTCCGTAATATCAGCGCCGATTACGTCAAAGTTTCTGCCGGCTGCTGTTTCGAGTCTGTTCACTTGGTCAATTGCATCCGGGCTTGTAGGGGCGGTATACTCAAAGTTAACAGTAATGCCTTTTGCCTTCAATTGCTTGACTGCATCAGTCATACCGACTTTTACAGCATCCCACCAAGGATGTACCAATTTGTAAGTAAAGTAGAAGTTATATGTACTCTTTTTGGGCTTGTAATCGTTGAGGCTCATCGTGGTGACAATTCCAGTGCTTCCGGCATCAGATGCAGCCGGTGTAGATACTTCCTGTGCGGCAGATGATGCCGGTGCCGGGGTGGAGGCAGGAGCCGCGGAACTCTCGGTCTTTGCAGTGCATCCAGTTGTGACGCCTGCAATTAAAGCCAGTGCCAATGCCATAGACAAGATTTTACTTTTCATTTTTTTCCTCCTGTTAAATACTTTTATTTTCTACCCGTTGCATGTCCCCATGAAAAGCAACGGAAAATAGACTGAAAGCAACTACCGGTTTAATTCTGCTTTTGTTGTATTAAGAACAATTCATAATATACAGTTATTGCTCTTTAGTAATAATGTTGA
>DAMDEB010000007.1:24211-28149 GCA_032090075.1 Caproiciproducens sp. | reverse complement strand
TTTCTAATATCAAACTATATAATTATTATGCAATATATCTTTATATTGATTGTGTAAATCATACCACATCAAATATTAAATTGCAATATTTTTATTTGTTTTTTTTGTTTTATTTTGTTTTTACATGCGTTTTTAGTGTTATTTAATAATATATTGTAATATTTTAAAATATATTTATGTTTTTGTTAGTTAAATTTTTATCCCTTTCTTAAAAACAACAAAATACAATATTAGTAAAGATTTAAATAGACAATTTGTGCCTACATTGAGAATTTTATATAACCATTTTTTATTGAGCAGTCACGGCTTAAATATCAGCATTGATATTGCCGTAATTTAAAATCAGTACAATAAGTCTATGATTCAAAAAATCCGTTTCAAATTGATTCTAAATATAAAAATAACCGGCGACCCGAAGGGCAGCCGGTTATGCTCTATACAATTTAAAATTAGGTCCTGCCCAATTGCTTTCCTTTTGCAATGCGGATGATCTCTCCATCAAATTTATTTACAGTGTAACTATTTGTAGTAATAATAATTACCGAAATTCCTCTTTGTAAATATAGGTGAATCATATCAATCGTCTTCTCACGCATGTATATATCCACATCTGAAAAAGGACTGATGCAGACAATAATTTTCGGGAAATATAAAAGCCATTTGTAATATATGATTTGCTGCAGTACTGAAGATTTCTGATTTCTGGTTTGAAGCTTCAATGTCGTTTTTCCTAAATTATGTTCAAGCTGTTTTGCAATGCTTTCCGAATATTTGGAAAATAACCAAAAATTTTTAACTTTTTCATTGCAGGGGATGCTAAGGTTTTCAACAACGCTCATATTATGAAACAGCATGCTGTCATAAGCAGACTGCTCGATAAAGCAGATTCCCTGATGAATCGCCGAGTAAACATCTTTCACTTTATAGCTGCTATTTTGAAACAGTATGCTTCCGGAAACAGGCTTAATTTCCCCTTTAAAAAGATCAATCATTTGTGAACAGCTTAGATCATCAAAACAATGTATCTTTAGCAATGTACCCTGCTTTAGTGAAAAATTGATTTTATTGAGATAAGAAGTAGAAACATTTTCGAACTCCAAAATCGTTTCCCGCTTGAAATTCAAATTAATTATGTTCTTTTTTACGTTTATTTTTACTGTACTTTCATCAAAAAATAATCGTCTTGTAAATGTCTGAATATTCTGTTTGTTAGAGTCCAATACAGCCATCGTTTTATTTCCCTTAATGGCGGTAACTCGATTGATTTGGTGCAGGTACTCGTCTTCAAAACCAATGCGAACCAAAAAAGTAATCTTGAATTTTTGAAGATTCTGTAAAAGAGAAAATATTTCTTCTACTTCTTTTTTTTGCAAGTATTCCGACAAATCATCCAGAACAATTAATTTCTTGTCCTCAATAAACGCTTTCATCAGTTCAACAATGATTCGATCTTTCGTAGTAAATTCAGAAGGCTTTCGATTGGCAGGCAAACAAACTCCGAATTTTTTCTGTAAAGCTGTAAAATGTTCTTTATATTTAAATTTATTGACAAAAAAAGATTGATCAGAAAAGAGAAATATATTATCCTCGATCGTTATCGTATCGATTAATTTACTTTTTTTATCAATAAAAGTCACTTGCGTGGAAAACGCCTTACCCGCCTGGCTGTTAGCGATTCGCTTTTCATTCAAATAAATTCTACCGGATTCCAGTTCCAGTTCGCCTCTTAAAAAATCATTCAGGTATTTTTGAGTTTTGATATCATCACAGATAATACCCGCAATTTCATCCATATAGATCCGCAGATATAATCCATCAAAGATTACATTTTCATTTTTTATTATTTTTCCATTTTCTACGGAAAATAATTCTTTTTTCATACTCCGCCTCACTGTAACAATTGTCAAATAATGATAAAACACCGTACCCAAATCCATTTTTTTAATTTATAATTGGTATTTTAATTCTCACATCCGTACCTAACCCGCTGATGCTGTAAATGTGGAAACCATAATCTTCCCCAAAAAGCAATTTGATTCTTCTCGCCACATTAAAAAGCGCGATTCCCCCTTTTTGCCCGGGCTTTTCATTTGTACGATGTAAGGTAACATGCTCTAATTTATAATTGATTTCATCCAGCTTTTCTTCCGCAATGCCAATTCCGTCGTCCCGAATGCTGATCAGTAAGTTGCACTCTGATGTCTCAAAACTGATATTGATGCTGCCTCCCTCGGCTTTTGATTCCAAGCCATGAAAAATAGCATTTTCAATAATAGGTTGCAGTGTTAGTTTCGGCAGCTTTAATGAAAGCAGCTTTCCGACATCCTCTTCAGCTGGGAAATCCACATTCATCGTAAATTTCTCTCCAAAGCGGTACTGTTGAATTTTAAAATAGTTATCAATATTGTCCAATTCGTCCTGTACCGTTACTAGATTACCGGTTTCCGTTATTGTGTAGCGAAAAAAAGTTGCAAGCGCTTCCGTTGTGTTTGCAATGCTGTCCATCCCCGCGCACAAAGCGTCTCCGCGAATGGCTTCAAGGGTATTGTATAAAAAATGGGGATTAATCTGATTTTGCAGAGCCAACAACTCTGCTTGTTTTGTAGACAACTGAATCATATTCTTTTGATCCAGTAAAGAATCAAAGTGGTTTAAAACCATCTGCTGCTCTTCAAAAATTCTGTAAGGGTTGTCCAACAAATCCTGATAAATTTCGTCCTGTGTAAATCTGCGGAACAGATTCCTGCTGTTTTGATAAGGAGCAATTAGATATTTTCTGATTAAAAATATCCCGGCATATACAAAAGCAGCGTCACCTAACAGCAGGATCATCATCACTCCGCCTGGAATCACTTGATACAAATACCCGACAACCGCTATCATACTAATAATTACTGCAATGATAGTAAAAAGCAGCCAGATAATCTGAACAGCAAGTTTCCCAAATACCTTTTGATCTTCTTTTAATCGTTTCATATATTCCCTTTAACCGTATAATTTTCGATATTCGGTCGGATTAATCCCGGTTACTTTTTTAAATAATTTTGAAAAGTACTTTAAATCATTATACCCAACCTCCGCCGCAATGTCGGCAATGTCCATATCCGTAGAAACAATGTACGATTTTGCATTCTTTATTCGCAGCTCTGTAAGGTATTCTGAAAAATTTTTGCCTGTTTCCTTCTTAAAAAATACGGAAAAATACGTTGGATTAAATCCTGTAAATTCACTGACACTCTCTAATGTTAAGTTCTTATTATAATTATCATAAATATATTGCTTCGCAACTCGAATCGGCTTTTTCTCCGCTACTTTCTTTTGATCGGTAAATTTTCGATATTTTACGATGATTTCACTACTGACCCAATCAAATAATTCATCAAAAGTCAATATGGATTTATATTTTCGCTTATATTCCTCCAAATCCAACTTTTGAAATAGAACTCCGTAATTTTTTGAACCGAACTGCAATACCTCAATGAGCTCTAAAAAACAATTGTAAACCAGCAGGGAATCGGTTTTATACTCTGCTAGTTGCTGCCTTAAAAGGTCAATACAATGCAGGATGGCGGTAACATCCATCCTTTCCTGAGCGGCTATAATGTCATTTCTCATTTTAATGTCGATAAAATCAGATATGTTTTTGTCAAATGATTTGAGTTTGGAGTATTCAATCACATAATCATTCGAGTAGCCGATACGATTCAGCAGCGATATTTCCGCTTCTTGATAGCTGCGCACAATGCTGTTTAAATCCGGATAGGAATTTCCCACTCCGATAATTAATACAATATTCGAAAAGATTTCATTTGAAACATTGATTTTGATTTTATGAAACTGCTTCTTAACCTCTAAAAAACGATCGCCTTCAGTGTTCAATAAGCAAATGACGGTTCCTTCGGAAGCAAGGGAAATAAACTCCGTACATAACTCCTTCA
>DAMDEB010000007.1:22153-24201 GCA_032090075.1 Caproiciproducens sp. | reverse complement strand
TTTTTGTTTTATAATTTCCTGCAGTTTGCCAGCTAAAAAGTCAAGAGAATCCCCTCGCATCGCTTCCTTTTTTTGATAAAGCTGAAAATTGACAACTGTAAAAAATCCCTGCCGGAACCCACATTGGTATTGATTATTGATTTCTTCCATTTGAAAGTCAAATACGAGATTAGAATCGTTTGCGCATCGGATCATATTCGTTAAAAAGCTCTGCTGAATTTTGTCTTTTGACGTATTTGCTATGGAACGAAGACGTTCTTTTTCTTGTTCATCCGTATAGTTGGTATCATACTTTTCTTTGATTTTGGTTAAAGCACCCTCTAATTCTTTTTTCTTAATCGGTTTCAGAAGATAATCTTCCACCCCGTATTTAATCGCGTTTTTGGCATAGCTAAATTCTCCATAACCGCTGATGATAATAAAATAAACATTTGGAAATTTTTCTTTGCATAGCCGAATAAGTTCAAGTCCGTCAAAATTCGGCATGCGAATATCGGTAATAACAATATCCGGATGGTTCTTACAGATTGATTCATATGCGGCTTTTCCGTCATTAACAATATCCACAACCTCTAGCCCCATCGCATCCCAATCAATAAGATGGCTAATCAGCTGGCAAATTTTCATTTCATCATCTGCAATTAAAATCTTCATTTTTCCACTCCCCTACCAGACCAAGCTGACGATATTTGGAACCAACATACAGTTTTGATGGCAATACGCTTAACCGATTGCCTGATAGGCCTAAAAAAGTTACTGATAAAAACATGTTCTTGATATTACAAATTGTATAATATTTCATAAAACAGCTAATATTTTTTGTATATTTCATCAATATTTTAACATGGATATGGGAGAAGGTCAAGCAAGCAAATCCTATCGCTCACTTACACCTATCAACCTGCTTTATTTTGCGGTCAAAATTTCTGTAAATGTAATTATTAAATCAAAGCACAAATTTCGTGCCTGATCCACTCGGACCAAGCACGAAACTCTGATATTCAAAGGCAATTTAATTCAATCAAGATTCAATAATGCAACATCATTCGCAGCGATGGAAACTGTCCCCTGTTCCTGATTATGCGTCAGCATATTTTGGTAAATATAATTTAAGGGAACAATCACCGGATAAGGATTATGATTCATTACAAAAAGCACACGGTGCTTTCCATCCGTAGTTTCTACCTTCTCCACTCCATCAATGGAATACAGAGGAACCGTCAACTTCAGCTGACTGCACAAATACTTCATAAACTGTTGCAAAGCTGAATCGTCCAGATCACACCCCAGGTAATAAACATCTCCCTTTCCAAAATGATTCACAGTGAGGCTCGATTTTCCCGCATAGTAGTCTTGCGTGTAAACGCCTAAGGCTTTTGCCGTTACCGGTTCAATAATGTCACACCAAAGGTTGGAAAGACCTTTGCCGTAAACACCGGAAGAAGATGTTTCTTTTTGAAACTGCGGATCATACTCCTCCACCTGAACACCGGCTAATTCAGAAAATACGCCCGGAACAGTTTCCTTCAGCATATTATTGTTTTTATCCTTTACACCGCTTCGGAAGGTCAGTAACAGGGTTCCGCCCTGATTGGCATAACTTTCGAGGTTGTTTTTTTCCTGTTCGTTAACCATTAGGAGCGCCGGTGCAATTACAAGGGAATATTCCGAAAGATCGTCATAAGGCGTTACAAAATCAACCGGCATTCCCATATTGTAAAACGGCTTGTAAAAACTCAGCAATAACTGATCATATTGAAAGTTCTCGACGTGTTTATGAATGGAGTGACTCCATTCACTGTCAAATGATTTAACGATTGCAATTTTGGCAGTCGGTTTCAATGCGCCCAAGCTTTTGCTTAACTGTTCCATTTCAGCGCCGATCTGCACAATCTCATCATATCGCCGGTTCGGTTTGCCATCATGGTTCAAGATTCCATGCCAATACTGCTCCGTTCCAAAGGGACAGGCTCGCCACCGGAAGTAGACAACCGTGTCAGCGCCATTCGCCACAGCCTGATAGGTCCAAAGACGAAGCTTTCCCGGCG
>DAMDEB010000007.1:11272-22143 GCA_032090075.1 Caproiciproducens sp. | reverse complement strand
CCCGCATGGGCCGCTCTGCTGCTCCATTACCCAAAACGGCTGTTTCTTATAGCTTCTCAGCAAAGCATGATCTCTTGACACCGTCGCGGCCTCCGCGATGCCCCACTGGAATTCAATATAGTTGTCCCAGGAAACGAAATCTAAATTTTCTGATAATTTGAAATAGTCTATTCCCGTTCCGGAATTCACAGCTGCGTCTAAAAAATTGCTGGTAACAGGCTTATCGCTGAATTTTTTAATGACATCAGTAGATTCTTTCGCAAAACGAATCACTGAATCGCTGGAAAACCGGTAATAATCCAACAGCAGCGCCGGATTTTGTCCCTGTGTATCGTGGCAGGTATCATAACATGCCCCTGCTTTGGGTATGATGACCTGTTCAAAGTTGTTATAAATCTGGCTCCAAAATACCGTTCCGTACGCCTTATTTAGTTCTTCAATTGTTCCATATTTTGTTTTAAGCCAATGTTGAAATTCTTTTCTGCATTTTTCACAATAGCACCTTGTAGTGTTTGCCCAGCCAAGCTCGTTATCAATTTGCCAAGCCTCCACTGCCGGATGCTGCCCGTACCGCTTTGCAATTTTTTCAACAAGACTACTCGTAAAATTCCGGTAGATTTCGCTATTGAAACAATAATGCTTCCTTGTTCCGAATATTTTAGGATTTCCATGGATATCATCCTGATAAATATCAGGATACTTGTCCGTCATCCATTTTGGCGGGGTAGCGGAGGGCGTGCATAAAACAACACTGATGTTATGCTCGCGGAAAAAGTCCAAAATTTCATCCATCCATTGAAACTGAAGGCGATTCTCTTCCGGCTCATACAGGCTCCATGCAAATTCGCCGATGCGGACCACTTTGATATTTGCCTTCGCCATCATTTCGGCATCAATTTTCCAGCGCTCTTTCTCCCAGTGTTCCGGGTAGTAGTCGACCCCTATCCTCATTGCGTTCATCTCCTGTTATGAATATTTTAGAAGAAACGTTTTTGCTTAATCAGGGACGCAGCTTTTGCGGCTGCCGATGTGCAGCAAAATCACTCACAACTGTACCCAATTCCTATTAGAATTTAAAACTTACGGATTGCAGTTCATTACCGGCACTGCAATTTCCGACATATGCAATATAAGGAATGTCTTCCTGTTCAAAAGCATCTTTTTCTTCATTGAAGTAAGCCATCGCTTTCTGCGAAACCGACAGATATACATCTTTTTCTTCACCCGGCTTCAACTCCACGCGTGCAAAATCTTTTAGGATTTTAATTGGACGGTCCACAGCGCTGTTCTCACAACCGATATAAAGCTGTACAACCTCCGCTCCCTTTACGTTCCCGGTATTCTTTACAAGTACTTTTATTTTTGCAATACCGTCAAAAACTTGCACCTCCGGATTGCCAATCAAAAAGTCAGTGTAAGACAGTCCGAAACCAAACGGATACAAAACAGGCAGGTTCTCCTTTTCCATTTTGCAGTACCCGTGGTAATATTCATATTCCACATAGGTGCAGTCGGGGTCAAACGCTGGGTAGCTGTCCTCTGACAGGGCAACTGTATAGGGCAGCTTTCCGCTTGGGCAAACATCACCGAACAAAATGTCCGCCAACACATTGCCGCCCTCCATCCCGCTGTAGAAGGAGAAAATGATAGCCGGTACATCATCAACCCATTCGTCAATTAGGATTGCGCTGCTTCCAATGAGCGAAACAACCGTATTTTTGTTGACGCCCTTTAAGCCTTTAATCAAATCTATATCCCTTTGATGTAGCCGCATGGAAGCTCTGTCACCACCCATATCGGCGATATCGCTTCTGTCCGCTAAAAACTCCCCTTCGTCACTGTGAATATATCCTGCGACGATCACAACGGCGTCTGCATCGGCGGCAAGATTCCGTGCTTTATTCAAATCACTGCCATCATCATACAAGACCTGAGCGGCAGGCATTTTTTTCATCAGACCGCGCAGCGGAGTTACCGTATAATAAGGATGTACTTTGCTGGAACCGTGGTCACCAATATTTTCCGTATTCCCCAAGACGCCTAACACGAGGATTTTTTCGGTTTTTTCTTTATTAAAAGGCAAAACATTATTTTTATTTTTCAGAAGAACCATGGACTCTTCCGCCGCTTTTTTTGCCACGGCAATATGCTCCGGGCAGGCAACAATACGATCTGAATACTCCTGCGGATCTTTTCTTGTTTCAAAGAAGAGAACCGTTCTTAAGATATAGCCGACTGATTCATCGATGCTCTGCATATCAATTTTACCGTCTGCCACCGCCTGCGGAAGTTCATCCTTGTAATGACAGAAGCATGGCATTTCTACATCCATACCACTTTTTACTGCCTTCACAGCGTCTTTTACCGCCCATAAGAAATCAGAAAGCGTAAATCCTTCAAAATCCCATTGATCGCGTAAAATATCTTTGAGTAGGTATTTGCTTTCGGATGCCTGTTCCCCATAAACTTTGTTATAGGCGCCCATGACAGAGGCCGCGCCTTCCTCAATACATCTTTTAAAGTGGGGTAAATATATTTCGTGCAGCGTCCTTTTGGCCGTATGCACATCAGCCTTAAAACGTGCGTTTTCAATGCTGTTCATAGCGAAATGCTTTACGCAGGCCATCACATTTTGGCTTTGCACCCCTCTGGTAAGGGCTGCGCCCATCTCGCCCAAAAGATACTGATCTTCGCCATAGCACTCCTGTGCGCGTCCCCATCTTGGATTACGGGGAAGATTAATACACACACCGCCATAATAATTTCCGCCTTGTGCTCTAACCTCCGCGCCGATTACCCTACCGATTTGTTCTTCAAGTTCCCGGTCAAACGTAGCGCCTCTTGCCATTGACACCGGGAAACAGGTGGAAGAACCAGAGACAACACCCCTTGGTCCATCGACAAAACGGATGTTAGGGACTCCCAATCTTTCGACTTCCATCGTGGGATAAGGCTTAACATTATAATGCTCTATCACAAATAAATCGTCCAGCAGTTTCTTTTCCGTTACCTGCCCCGACATGATACCGATTTTCTCTTCAAGTGATAATTGGGGAAGAAGTTCCTCAACAAACGCTTGAATCGTTTCTTTTGTACAATCTTCTGTCAGTTTTGTATCTTGTACCGTTTTTCTCATAACAACTGCCTCCAATAAGCAATTCAAGTTTATTTTCTTTTCACATATTTACGCATATCAATTACTACTGCCAGTAAAATAATCAGTCCTTTGACAACATACTGCCAGTACATATTTACGCCGATAAAAGCCAAGCCATAATTGATGACGGTGAAGCGCTTCCGATACGCGCGACTTCCAAAACAGCTGCCATTGAATACATTAAGCCGGCAATCGCATAAATTTTAATCTGCGTGCGAACCACATTTACACCGGAAACTTTTGCCGCTTCCGGATTTCCGCCAACAGCAAACATGTATTTCCCGAATTTCGTTTTGTTCCAGATCACCCAAATAATCACACAGACAGCCAACGCAATCAAAATCAGGTATGGGATTTGGAACTGTCCGACCCCTATGGATCCGGTAGCCATTTGCGTTACATTCTTTTTAATTCCGCCAATTGGCTGTGCACCGTATGGCGGCCTGTCAAAATAAATGGAAGAAACACCATACAAGATTAACTGCATCGCCAAGGTGGCTATAAATGGCGGGACCTTAAAAA
This sequence comes from Caproiciproducens sp., assembly GCA_032090075.1. Lineage (GTDB taxonomy): Bacteria > Bacillota > Clostridia > Oscillospirales > Acutalibacteraceae > Caproiciproducens. The sequence continues at coordinate 18,464 of DAMDEB010000007.1, read as the reverse complement.
TAGCTACTGCCACACCGGTAATTCCACCCAAAATTCCGCAGGTTGCCGCTACGACTAAAATAGGTACAATAATCGGCATCTCCGCTAAATGCGGGTACATCCTGTACGCATAATCGGCCTGCTGCATAAGGGATGCGCTGATAACCGCTGCCAATCCGATCATGCGACCGGCTGAAAGATCAACACCTTGAACAATTAAAACCATGCCCGCTGCCAATGCAATAATTATTCTTGTAGCCGATTGTGCGAATATATTTTTGAAGTTGCCAAAGGATAAAAACTTAGGCTGTATGATTACAATGGTGACCAGCAGGACAAACAAAACCACGTAGATTGCTTTTTCTAACAATAAATCTTTAAGTGATACTTTTTTTAACCTATTTAAAACCTTATCCACCTTTTTCTCCTCCATCGATTAAATGAATTTTGCCGAAGCCTGCATGATTTGCTCCTGACTGACATCTTTTGCATCGAAAATTCCCGATTGATGACCATTGCTCATCACTAAAATCCGATCACAGATTCCAAGCAATTCCGGCATTTCCGAACTTACTATAATAATGCCTTTTCCCTCTGCAACAAGTTGATTGATCAACTGGTAAATTTCATATTTAGCACCGACATCAATTCCTCTGGTGGGTTCATCCAACAGTAAAATGGTCGGGTGTGTCAGCAGCCAGCGTCCCAAAATAACTTTTTGCTGATTTCCGCCGGAAAGATTTCCTATTCTCTGGCTGCCTGAAGGTGTTTTTATTTTGAAAGCCTGAATCATTTTATCAACATCAATTTTGATTAATTTATTGTTAAGTAGTCCGTTTTTGATATAGCTGTCCAGATTATCGATAACCAGATTAAACGCTACGCTGAGTCCGGAAAAAATTCCGTCCTTCCTGCGTTCTTCCGTCAACATTGCAAATCCGTTTTTAATTGATTCCCCCGGAAATCTGTTTCTGACTTCTTTCCCCTCAACAAGTATCTGACCCTCATCTTTTTGATTGATTCCAAATATTGTTTCAAGGACCTCAGTTCTTTTCGATCCTACCAAACCTGCAACCCCCAGAATTTCTCCCCTGTGCAATTCAAAGTTTATCCCGGAAAAATTCGTCGATGCGGAAGATAGGTTTTTGACCTCCATCAGAATTTCGCTGCTCGGCTGGGTATCCTTCTGGGGATACCGCTCCGTCATTTCCCTGCCTACCATCATTTTAATAATATTGTCAATTGTCAATGAACTGGCTAACTGGGTGGCAATCCATTTCCCGTCTCGCATAACGGTTACATCATCGGAAATTGTTAAAATTTCTTCCATCTTATGAGAGATATAAATCACGCTGGAATTTTTCTCAATTAATTTTCGGATGATGCGAAATAAATGCTCTACTTCTTTTTCTGTTAAAGAAGAGGTAGGCTCGTCCATCACGATGACTTTCGCATTGTAGGAAACGGCCTTTCCGATTTCAATCATTTGCTTTTGTGATACGGGGAGTGTTCCCACTTTTGCTTTCGGATCGACATTGATATCCAAATCGTTAAAAATTTTCATCGTGTCTTCATACATTTTTTTATCGTCGATGAGCCCTCCCTTAATCGGGTAACGGCCCAGCCATAAATTTTCCATGACGTTTTGGTCTAACACTTGATTCAATTCCTGATGTACCATCGAAACATGATTTTCCAATGCTTCCGCGGGACTTGAAAACTGGACTTTCCGGCCGTCCAATATAATTTCACCTTGATCGATTGAATAGATTCCGAAGAGACACTTCATCAGCGTTGACTTTCCGGCACCATTTTCTCCCATTAAGGAGTGAACCGTGCCCGGTCTGACTTGCAGTTTTACATCATCCAACGCTTTTACGCCAGGGAACAATTTTGAAATGCTCTTCATCTCTAAAATATATTCATTTTCCATTTCTCAACCTCTCTCTGTCTTTATAAACCTGCAAATACAGCTAAATTCAAAAGCTTTATCGGCATTTGCATCAGGTGTCCAATATGAAAAAATACCGTTTCCTGATTTATAAATTTCATCCGTGTACGAAAAGTTTTTCGCACACGGATGTGTCCTATGATTTCAATCTGCGAATTATTTACCGTAAGCCGCTTTGGCTTCATCCAGATTTGCAAGTGTAATTGCCTTATAAGGAATTCTGACCGCTTTAGAGCCTTCCTCAAGCTTGTAGTTCAGACCGGTCATTACATCTTTGCCATCTGCAATGTTCTGTGCCATTTTCACAATGCACATACCCTGTGTTTTTGAGTCCTGAAGAACGGATCCGGCGATTTCTCCACTCTGAATCTTACTGAGAATCTCAGGCAGAGCGTCAATGCCGAAAATTGGAATATATTTGCTGGATTTAGTGCCGTTTGAATTGAAATCGGCAGCTTCCACTGAGCTGAGCGCGCCAAGTGCCATTCCGTCATTTGCGCAGACAACACATTCGATCTGATCGCCGAATTTTGAAACCCATGCATCCATCTTGTCTTTCGCAGTTGCGGTCACCCACATGCCGGTGTCTTCCGCCAGAAGGTCTATTTTAATTCCGGCAGCTTCAATGGTCTTTTTTACTGCATCAGATCTTGGTTTTGTGGCCGTATGACCCGGGTCACCCATCAGATTGACGAGCTGGAGTTTTCCGTCTTTGTTTTTGTCCATTTCAGGGTGCGCTTTCCAGTAATCAACAATTTCTTGTGCCTCAATGTTAGCACCGTAGTCGCCGCCTGTTGATGTAACCTGATAAGCATTTTTGTAGGAATTGATGACGGTTTGATCTGTAATTTCCTTATTAAAGAAGATAATCGGAAGATTGTTTGCACTTTTACATTTTTCAATCAATGTTGGTGCCGCTGTAACATCGACTACAGATAAAGCGATGGCGGAAGCTCCTTTTGCAATCATGGTATCCACTTCATTGTTCTGTGTAGACTGGTCATTCTGGCCATCTTCAATGTTGGTTTTAAAAATCCCTTCACTGGCATTTGTGATTGCTTTACCGATATAGGAATTGAAGTTGTCGGATGCCGAATAGATACCTGCACCCAAAATTTTCATTTCTGTTTTGCCTGTGCTTGCCGCACCCGATGCGGCAGGTTGAGAACTACCTGAATTTGATGCGCTGCATCCTGTAAATGCTGTGGCGACCAATGCTAAACATAGTGCCATGCTAATTAACTTTCTTTTCATGATTTACTCCTCCTGTTAATACAATTTATACAAATTATTATATAGAGATGACGTTTTTTTACAACATTCGATATTTAGATTAGGGGGTAATATCTTTTGGTGTTGTGAAATTTACAATAAAATTCAACTATTTTCAATATTATTATAGCTAAATTACAATAGAATAAACAGATAATGATTAGCATGATATTCCCAATTATTCCGATTAATTACTACTGCACCATATTCAAATCGTTCTGCATGACTTTCAAAATTAAACTTTTGTCATTGGATTTATCTGAATTTTAATGATTTTATTTTTTATCTTCAGCAATTGGTTTTCAGGGTTCAGGTCAAAAAAACAAGCTGCCAAAATGCAGACTTTGGCAGCTTGTAAAAAAGCAATCCCGGTATCCACATGGATACTGGGATAATTGAGTTGCGAAGGTTTATATGAATTTTCGAACGGCTCATTGCCAATTATTCAATCTTCCAATATTAACAATCGACAATTGGGACCTTTATTATAAGTTTCTTTGACATTAACTTTTGGGATTAATCATCGATTGTATCCCGCTGCTCTTTATCTCATCTATTTTTTTTATAACTTTTTTTGAATAATTTGTAGAATAGACTCCGTTATTCCAAAGCCTCGCTGCACCAAATTCGCCGCAGTTATAAACCATAAGTTCCTGATTAACGTCACTGTATTTATCAACTATTCCTGAAAGCATGTATACACCGGCCTTTATGTTCTGTTTCTCATCTAATAAATTAGTAATCTGCAAAGTCTTTCTAAGTGAATCTTTATGACAAACATTAATTTGCATAAGGCCGTAATCATTTGTTTTACTGATGAGTTTTGGGTTAAAATCACTTTCCACACCAATCAGTGCAATTACCAAATCCGTAGGAACGTTTTTAGACACGCATTCGGAAAATATAAAATCCTGCAGGTCATAAGATAAAGGCACGTCGTAGTACTCGCGGTTTGCTTGTTCTACCTCACCCGGTTCTGACAACAAAGGTGCACTTCCAACGTGTTTTTTAGTACATTCACCGCTTGATAGCTGTTTTGAATTTTTATTTTCCTGTATCGTACTTTCCAAGTTTACAGGACAGGATGTATTTTGAGGCAAATAAGCAGAAGTGTTTTGCGATTCGGTAGAAATCAATGGCGGTTGAACAGGGCGTATATGATGAGGTATAACGATAAACAGCATCAATGAGATCATGACAGTTGCATATAGCACACCTTTGATATTGTAATTTTTCATCGAAACTCTCATTTTCTCCTCTCTGCAAACTTTGAAAAAATTAAAAATAATAACTAAAATTTATTATTTCCCAAAATCAAATTAAATATTCAATTTTATTTTAAAATGGTAAAATGATCCATATGTTTTATATTTTATTTCTATTCTGTCCATCACTTTATAGTATTCTCACTCTTTTAATGTCTCCTATACCGAGTTAATTACAATAACAAGGCATATAAAAAGATGTATCCAAAACGGATACATCCCTTTTCTTTGCTGCGCAGTATCAAAAATCAAATGTGTCTACTTTTTATCCTCTAACTTCATGGAACATTTTTACCGACTCTTCAGCCAAGCGTGTAATTTGGATAAAATCACCTGAGTCAATCAGTGCTTCATTGGCGATCCAACTTCCACCGCAGGCCAGCACATTTTTTAAAGCAAGGTAATCCTTTACATTTTGCGGGCTGATTCCGCCCGTCGGCATAAATAAAACGTCTTGATATGGGCCGGAAAGTGCCTTCAGCATCTTGACGCCCCCGATTGTTTCGGCAGGAAAAAGCTTGACAACCTGTAACCCAAACCCGATACAACGCTCAATTTCACTCGGGGTGGCACAGCCTGGAATGACAGGAATATCATTCTTGACACACCATTCCACTACTTCCGGATTGGTTCCGGGGCTGACAATTGCTTTGGCACCGGCATCCACCGCACGCTTTGCAGTTTCCACTGAAAGCACGGTTCCTGCGCAAATACAAACGTCCGGAACATTTTTTGTGATTTCACGAATGGCGTTCTCAGCAGCGTCGCTGCGAAATGTAATTTCTACAACTGACAGCCCGCCCTTGAGCAGTGCCTTAGCCATACCGGCTGCGTTTTCCACGTGATTAATTTTTACAACAGGAACAATACCCGCATTTTTTATCCACTCATAAAATTCTTTCATTATTTGACTCCTATCTGTTGATTTGTTTATGGGTTTCCATAAAATCTGTAAGTTCGTCCATTGTCGGAAGACCTTCATTATCCCCGATATTCATTATCTGTATGGTCCCAATCGCATTGCCTCGGCGAACCGCAGCTTCCGGAGGAAGACCCTCCGCAATCGCGCTGATAATTCCAGCGGCGAAACCATCTCCGGCACCGACTGTATCTACAACTCTATCTTCCTCAAAAGCCGCACAGAAAAACGATTTTTGATTGTTACAGAAATAAGCACCTTTGGGACCGGTTTTAACGATTACATTCTTGACTCCCAAATTCAAATAATATGATGCGATTTTTTCAGGGTCACGGCTCCCCATCAAGGCTTCTCCCTCTTTTGTACCAGGCAGAAAATAGTCTGCATTCTGTGCAAAACGATTTAATGTAGAAACCATCTCTTCCTTCGATTTCCAAAGCTGGGGACGTAAATTGGGGTCAAAAAATACAACGAGACCTTCCTCCTTTGCTCTTTTGACGAGGTACTCTGCCGCATCCAGAGTAATGTCGGAAAGTGCAGGGAAAATACCCGTTATGTGTAAGAATCCATACCCGGAAAAATTAACTTTATCAATATCCGCACGGTTGATGGTGGAAGCGGCGGAGTTCTTCCGAAAATAAAAAATTTCCGGATCTCCGTGACTTGTTTTCGACTTCATCATAAATCCGGTTGGACGCTCTTTATTGTAAATGATTAAAGACGGATCAATTCCATTTTGTTCCATAACCTTTGCAATGTGCTTCCCAAACGGATCTTCTCCCAGTTTCGTCAGGTAACCGACACCGTGTTTTAGTCGGCTCAGTCCTACCGCCACATTGAACTCTGCTCCGGCTACAGCGGAGGAAAAAGATGATACGCTTTCCAATGCACCTTCCTGTTGTGCAATAAAGAGTGCCATCGGCTCCCCCACAAGCATAATTTTCGACGTCATTTTCACAAGTTCCTTTCCAAATTAAAATTGCTGCTTCCGACTTTTATATCCTCATAGTCGCAATTAATTATCACTGCGTATTTTTGATTCATTGCTTCTTGCTTAGATATCGAATTTTAAATTTAAAATTCGATATCTTTTATTATATCTGGTATACTATATTTAATCAATAGATTTATTGCTGATTAAAGCTAAAACAAATTGTGCATATTCCCAATATTCTGCGTTTCAGCACGTACGCATTTCCTATAATTACAGCAACGGAAAAAAATTATTAAAATTCGAATTTGATAAGAGCCAAATATGATATAATATAAAAAATAAGTCTGCTAAATCAATCCGCTTCCCTGTGTATTGGCGGCTTACCAGATAAGTTACTTAAATTTTACAATTTTTACTCCGCTTAATTTTTTACTGGAGGAATACTTATGAATGAGCAACCCGTTTCTCTGCTGGAATGGGCCTACACACAAATCAAAGAGCAGCTTTTCGCTGGCAAAATGCATCCGGGTGAAAAAATTGTTGTCGGTCAAATTGCCAACAGTCTTTCGATCAGCCCAACCCCTGTTAAGGAAGCCCTCAACCGTCTGGTAGCTGAGGGTCTTATGACCACACTGCCTCGGCGCGGTTTTATGGTGAAAAAGGTCTCAATCGCGGAGGTTCGGGATATCATGGACTGCCGCATCATGATGGAAACCTTTTCTGCAAAACTTGCAGTACGCAACTTCCCGAAGCACCCCGAAATTCAAAAGAAAATGCAGGATGCTTTAGCCAGTCTAAAAGACATTCAATTCAATGATTACGCGAAGGCCAGCCAGTTAGAGCAGGTGTTCCACGGCAGCATCATCGAACTT
>DAMDEB010000007.1:0-11262 GCA_032090075.1 Caproiciproducens sp. | reverse complement strand
AAGCTGATCCACCTGTACAAGATGCTTCTCGGTGTTGGTTTTTCGTTCTATGTCTATTCCTCGTCCAACCATCCGATTGAGCGGCTGGAAGTCGCTCTGCAGGAGCATACCCTGATGTATGAATATTTAGAAAAGGGCGACTATGAAAAATTTGAAGCCGTACTGCGCTCTCATTTGGAAAAAACGATTGAGCTGTACGAAACCTTTGTATAGCAGACTAAAACAGCTCGACAAAAGCCCGGAAAACAAGTAGTTTTCCGGGCTTTTGTTTGGTTTTGGAGTCAACCATTTGATTCCTATTTTTCTTACAGCCTTAAGGATATCCCCAATGTTGTTTTTTCCCGTCGATTATTTAGAGGCAAAGTGAAAAGCGCCGTTACAAAATTTCATGTATTGCTCATTCTTTTTTTCTTTCCGACCGCCAGCGATACCGCAAAAAATGCGAGTGCGAAGCCAAATTCAATTAGTAGGCAATAAGCTATTTGCCGAAAATTTGAAGTGTTCAGGTTTGTCAGCGAATCAATCTGGATATTTGCCTTTACATACCAGTAAGTCGGGGTGAAACTGGCAATTTTCAGCACGTTGTCTCCCAGCAGCTCCTGAGGAACAAATACTCCGCTGATGAAGCACGGGCCAAGCGTAACCACATTACAGACCGCCGATATCGCGTTGCGGTTTTTCATCAGATTTCCAATGAGAAAGCTGATACTTGAAACGCAAAGGGTAAATACAATTGAGTTCAGCAGGAAATATACGAAATTTCTGCTCAAGCCGTTTCGAATCCCCATCAGCGTTCCAACGCCCACCATGGTTGCCCAGCAGGATATCGTAAAGGCAAAGTTAGCCAAAATAAACTGAAGATTCATGCAGCCGGCACTGACCGGTGAACAGAAATTTCTGCGGCTTAGGTCTTTGTTGTTGAAAACAAGCATAATCGCCGAAATTCCTAAAATCAATACCGAAAAGAGAGCGTAGGCGAGATAGTTGAAATAGTTCATAGTAAAGTCAGTATCGTTGCTGACCTGAGTATTTTTCAGATCAACCGGGGTATTGACTGTCAAATCTGTTTTAAGGTGCTCAACCAGCTCTTCCTGTGTAATACCCTTGATGTTCCTAACATAAAGTCTTGCATCGTTAAGATACTGGTTGATACTGATATCAATGTAAGCATTGCTGACAGAATTGGGTACAACCGTTTTTTGAATCTGTACATCCTCGCCCCGCATAAAAGCCTGCGTAAAGCCTTTTGGAATTCGGATAATACAGGTAACATTCCGGAAATAAAGAGCATCTTGAAGCTTCTCTGTTTCATCTGGTATGTTTACATAAACCGCATTTTTGGAAAGTTCTTGCTTAAAACCGTCAATCAAAGTGCTATTTTCCTCACTGATAAAGGCAACGCTTGCTTTTTGAGAAGAAAAACTGGTTGCCTGACTTTTTGAGGCATTTGTTGCAAAAATGATCGAAATTCCTAAAAATACGACGACATAAATCATCATGGAAGGCAGGTTCTTCTTAATAATTTTCATGCAAAGTTTAAAGACTGGCATATTTCTGCCTCCTTATAATCAAATAGGATACAGCACAAAAGACAAAAATAAAGCCGCCTAAAATCCCCATATTCAGTGCATACCGATTCAATGTGTCATAGTAATAAAGAGAATAAAATGCGTCCGTAAGCAGGTTCACCGGATTCAAGTAGGAAAGAATCGGAACATTCTGCGCCACAATGTATTTCATATCCTGATACATCATTCCAGCAAGAAATGATCCGGTCATGGAAACTGCCAGCATAATAGCAACCTTGATTCCTTCCCCTTTGGTCACCAAGGCACTGATAAATGCTCCGAATGAAACTCCTATTACGCTGCCAACGAAGGTCGTGAGCAGAACCAATCCGGTTTTGGCACCAAAATCGATGTTCAGGCCGAAGCGCAGATAAGCAAGCAGGATAAGCAGCTCGGTAAAATTCACCAACAGTGACGCACTCATACTGACTAAAAATATTTTCAGCTTATGCACCGGTGCAATGTTAACTCTCGCAGCCCGCTGAGAAATGTTTGCCTGAATATCTGTTACTTCCTTCATTCCGAAGAATCCGCCGTACAAGCACGCCATGGCAATCAGCGAATAGAAGTAGTTGAGAACATTGTTTGGCTCGGCGCTGTTACCGGACACTTCCCGCGTATACTCCTTCCGATTCTTAAGATCGTCGAGCAATCCGCTTTGCACCGAGGCAGGATTCTGACTGATAATTGATTTTGTGGTAGAAGAAGTTTTTTGGTAGCTGTCAAGGAACGACTTGATAATATTCTGGTCAAGTCCCGAATCACTGACAGTCAGCCTGATTTCCGAACCAACCGTAATATATCCCTTAATTTTGCCGTCGTTCAGCAGTTTGTCGGCTTCCTGCCCCGTTACAGCAGTTAGGTTGAACGTTCGGTCGCTGCCTTTTGATACCTCTTCCAGAACCGGTTTGAAATCCTTGTTCTGCTGGTAAACGGTGTCGTTTACAACCGCAATATCGATGGGATGAAATGTTTCATTACTGTTCAGATTTGAAAAAGCCATATTAAAGAACGTGGCAAGAATCAGGGGAAACATTAAGGTCCAAAACATGGTCTGTCTATCACGAAGCAGGCATTTAAGCCTTGTGGCGAAAATATGTGCGGACATTTGTCTTCCTCCTAATCCCTAAGTTGTTTTCCGGTAATTTCCAAAAATACGTCGTTAAGTGTTGGCAGTTCGGAATAAATTCTGCCAAAGCTGATTTCGCGCTTCCTTAAAAAGTCCAGCACGGTTTCCAAATTATTTTTACCCTTGTTCGATTTAATCACCAAAAGGTTGTCACTGTAGTCCACCGAAGAAATGTCGGGAAGCCTTCTCAAATTCAGCAAATTCTCCTGGCTGATGGAAAATGTTTCGACTGTGATTTTTTCACCGAGCGTAATCATCGCTTTCAGTTCTTCCTTTGTACCGGACGCGATAATCTTGCCCTTATCCATAATTACAATTCTGGTGCAAATTTGCTCGACTTCTTCCATATAGTGCGAGGTGTATATAATGGTTGCTCCCTGTCGGTTCAGGCGTTCAATTCCTTCCAGAATTTTGTTGCGGCTCTGCGGGTCGACGGCGACCGTTGGTTCGTCCAGGATAATCAGCTTTGGTTTGTGTGCGATGCCGCATGCAATGTTAAGTCTACGCAGCAGGCCGCCGCTTAGTTTTTTAGGGTAAAATTTCCGAAAATCCTCCAATCCAACAAATTCAATGGCTTCTTCCACGAGTCGTTTCCGCTTTGTTTTGTCCGGAACATAAAGGCTGCAGAAATAATCTATATTTTCATATACGGTAAGTTCTTCAAATACTGCAACATTCTGCATGATTACGCCGATATCCTGTTTGATATCATAAGCGTCCGGTGCCATGGGCTTCCCGAAAATTTCAATTTCGCCCTTGTCATATTTCAACAGCGACAGAATACAGTTGATTGCGGTAGTTTTCCCCGAGCCGTTCGGTCCAAGCAAGCCGAACACTTCACCTTCTCTGACTTCTAGGGAAAGATGGTCCAGCGCAAGCAGATCACCGTATCTCTTTACCAAATTGTTTACTTTAATAACCATGTGGAATACCTCCTTGCTTTCGATGATCCTATTGTACCTCACATAAGATACTGTTTGGAAGTGTTGAAAGTCAGGACCGCAGGTGACAAATGTCATGAATTAAAATTACTTTTATAAACCCCCTTGAACAGCGTTGTACACTTGCTCAGGAAATGGTAAAATAAAAAAGATGTTTGTGACCGTGATATTTTGGAATGGGAGTAATCTGTTATGAAGGATTTGCCCAATAAAATCATCCTTTTTGTATGTTGTTTTACCGCCTACATGCTGTGGCCGGAATGGCGGGAAAATGTAGTTCCTGTTCTTGCAGCCGTCATCATCGCCGGCTTTTCAAGTTATTTTGATCAAGAAAGCGTGCATGCCGCATTGATGGTTGCCGCGGTAGTATGGAGCTTGTTTTTACCGGGGTTAACGGCTTTTCTGCCGATGATCTGCTATGATCTTCTCTTTAACCGATATCAACTTCTGTGCCTTTCCGCACTGATTCTGTTTGTTTTGCTATGGCAGAGTGCACCGCTGCCGGTTAGTGTGACCATAACCTTACTGCTGATTGTAAGCGGATGTTTCAAATATTGGGCTGTAACACTGTTAAGGCTGAAAAACGACTACAATGATATGCGTGACACAACAAAGGAGATTTCAATAAAGCTCAAACAACAGAACCGCGACCTCATGGAAAAACAGGACTATGAAATCAACATTGCTACGTTGAACGAGCGCAACCGCATTGCACGAGAAATTCACGATAATGTGGGGCATTTGCTGTCGAGTTCGATTTTACAGGTTGGTGCGCTGCTTGCCGTTAATAAGGATGAAAAAATCAAGGGAAACCTCCTGCTGGTCAACGATACTCTAAATGAAGCAATGAACACCATCCGAACAAGTGTGCATGACTTGTATGATGAATCTGTTGACCTATATGCGCAGGTTTATGAGCTGGTGAAAAAATTCAAGTTCTGTAAAATTGAATATGATTATGGCATCAAAAGCGACCCTGATAAAAAGGTTAAATACGCATTTATTTCAATTGTAAAGGAATCGCTGTCCAATATGATGAAGCACTCCGACGCGACACTTGCCTCCATTACATTTCGCGAACATCCGGCGCTTTATCAGCTGATTATTTCAGACAATGGTATCGTAAAAAATTATGACATGGAAAACGGAATTGGACTGAAAGGTATCACGGAGCGAATTAATTCACTGAATGGGAATATCAATATAACCACTGGCAATGGATTTCAGATTTTCATATCAGTTCCAAAGGAAGGGGCAAATCAATGAAAGTTCTAATCGTGGATGACGACCGGTTGGTTTCCAATTCACTGAAGCCCATATTGGAAGCAGATGCCGAAATCGAGGTGGTCGCAACGGGAAACAACGGTAAAGAAGCGATCGAACTGTACTGCACCCTGAAGCCGGATGTACTTCTGATGGATATCCGAATGGATGGCATGACAGGCATAGAAGTTGCAGAAATATTGCTGAAACAGGATCCTGCTGCAAAAATTTTGTTTCTGACAACTTTTTCCGATAACGATTATATTATCAGAGCACTTCAGATTGGTGCAAAAGGATATATTTTAAAACAGAATTTTGAAAGCATCGCTCCGTCGGTAAAAACCGTTTTTATCGGTCAGCGAGTGTTCGGCGACGAAATCATAACGAAAATCCCATCACTGATCAGTGATGGAAACAAGGTGGATTTCAGTAAATTCGGCGTAAACGATAAGGAAATTGAAATTCTTTCGCAAGTTGCAAACGGACTTTCCAACAAAGAAATTTCCGAAAAATTGTTTTTGGGTGAAGGAACCGTGCGTAACTATATTAGTGTGATTCTGGAAAAGCTGAAACTTCGTGACAGAACCCAACTTGCAATCTTTTATTATCGTAATTCATGATTTGGGGACTCGTAATCGTTACCCTCCTGCGGGGCCGAAGCTCCCCATGCTGCTTTGCGATATTTTGTTTATAGGAAGAGGCTTTGGACTGTTTTAAAATCCAAAGCCTCTTCTCTTATTATTTGATCTGCAAACTGTATTTTTCCGTTGTTTCGGCATAAAAAAAGTGTAGTAAACGTGAAATACAATAGCAATGCACAGATTGGTTTTCTCAGAGTATAAAGAACGAATACTCACTACTATTTTAATAGATTTTCTTACTTTCCAAATCTTGCAGTTTTCCTTTGATATTCTGGTTCTCGTTGGTTTAGTTTTTTAATTTAAATTTACCAACAAGTACCTTTAGTGCCTGCGCCTGTCCGGAAAGCTCCTCACTTGCTGCCGCACTTTCTTCAGCAGTAGCGGAATTGGTCTGAACCACGCCTGAAATTTGATCAACACCCAATGTTACCTGAGCAATTGCATCTGATTGGCGACTGGATGCTTGTGAAATTTTTTCGACAGTATCAGAGACAGTTTTTGCGCTATCCACAACGCGCAGGAGTGATTTCGCAGTTTCATCTGCAATTTTTGCGCCATTCTCCACTTGTTTCACGGAAGTTTCGATTAAAGACGTTGTATTTTTAGCAGCTTCTGCGCTTTTACTGGCCAAGTTTCTAACTTCATCCGCTACAACAGCGAAGCCTTTTCCTGCGGCTCCCGCTCTTGCCGCTTCAACAGCCGCGTTCAATGCAAGGATATTTGTTTGGAAAGCAATATCCTCAATGGTTTTAATAATTTTACCGATTTGATTGGATGATTCGTTGATTTGAGACATAGCAGAAATCATTTCACTCATATACTGATTGCTTGTTTCTATTTCATTGCGAACATGGTTTACATTTTCATTTGCATTAACTGCATGTTCCGCATTCTCCCTGACCTGTGAAGATATATCGGTGATCGTTGCAGAAAGTTCTTCGACAGAGCTTGCCTGTTCCGTCGCCCCTTGCGCCAACGCCTGCGCTCCATCGGAAACCTGTTCGGAGCCACTTAAAACCTGCTCGGATGCTTGATTGATTTCCGTTAGCGTTTGGTTGAGCGAACCTGAAATCTTCTGTATTGATTCCTTGATTGAAACAAAGTCGCCCATGTATTCCTTTTGAAGCTCAACATCAAGCTGTCCGTTTGCGATGTTCCCTAATGAGGAATCAATTTCACTAATATAACCATTGATGTTCTCAACTGTATTACTAAGCGAGTCTGCCAATATTCCAACATCATCCTTCGTTTTAACGGAAGGTACTTCGGAATGAAGATCGCCGTGCGAGAGCAGCTCTAATCGTTTGCTTAGTTTTCTTAGGGGAATTTGAATATCATCTGTAAATTTCCAAACCAAGATAAGCCCAGCAAGGAGGGTCAAAAGCGCAATAAGCAGCACAATGCCGGAAACACTGAATGTTGCACTGGAAATTTCTTTTTGAGGTATCATTGCAATTACTTTCCAACCAGTGTTGGGAGAAGTATAAATATTTGTCAGAAATTGCTCACCGCCAAGTTTTGTGGTTTTTACCCCATCAGTTGCTTTCTTGATATCTTCAAGCCCCGTAATTTTTAACTCTTCAATCTTTTTAAGATTGTATTTGCTGTCTAAGGAGTCGGAAATAATTGTTCCGTTTTGATGAACAAGGATAATATATCCACTTTTTCCGATTTTCACTTGATTCAGCATTTTTGTCATTGAATCAAGGCTGACATCAATTCCTGAAACACCCAAAACATTATTTCCATCATATACCGCCTTGACTAAGCCAAGTATAACATTCCCATCATTTTGATATGGCTCTGTATACATATGCCTTCGTAATAATATCAGGGGAATAGTATTTGCTTACATCGACAGCAACTTCCAATGCCTTACTCTGCAAAAACAGTTTTTGTTGATTTTCATACCATACCTTCAGGGTACCATCTTTTGCCATCTTATAAATTTCATCAGAAGACAGCCAAATTCCCTCACCTGTAGATTTTTTTAGAGTCGCGGGATCCTGTTCAATTAATGTTGCCAGCCAACCGGAAACTTCTTCAAGATGAGCTTTTTTATAATCCTGTGCTTTTAGCAGAGCGCTTGTAAACCGTACAAGCTTGTCCTGATTTTTTGCATAATAATCGTTTGTGCATATCCAACTGGATGGGAATACTACTTTATCGCTAAAGGTTTTATTGGCCGCCAACGATATACACTTATCTCCCATTTTTTCTTTAACTGTGATCGTAGAAGGAGACCATATTGCACAAGCGTCGACTTTTCCCGTGACCATGGCCGTAACCGCTGAGGCAGGATCCATCTGAACGATAGTTATATCTTTTTCTGTCATTCCTACAGATTGAAGTGCCAAATTTAAGATAATTTCACTGGAAGTCCCGAGAGAAGTAGCAACCTTTTTGCCTTTTAAGTCAGCAATACCATTAATGCCTTTCTCTTTATTCGCCAAAACTTCATCCGAATTACTGTTACTGTCAATTGTGAAAATACGAGCCTGACCTTTTGCACAAAGTGCGTGTGCGCCATGCCCGATTTGAGAAACATCAATATTTCCGCTGCCCATAGCTGCAATTTCTTCCGGTCCTTTTTCAAATTTAACGGGCTCCACATCAATACCCTGCTCATTAAAGTAGCCCATTTTTATGGCGGTAATCATCGTACTCGCACTGTTCATGTTGGGCATATAAGCTACCCTCATTTTAATACGTTCCACAGAAGAGGATGAGGCAACGGTGGTGCTGGCAGTGCTGGGGGTGCTGGGGGTGTTGTTGCATCCTGCGAATACAGAAATGATCAAAGTTGTTGATAAAATGATGCTAAAAACCTTTTTCATAAAAAGCCCTCCCAATAATAAAATTGGATAGGCTACAATAAACTAGACAGATTTTTTAAGGGCATGTAAAATAAAAGCATATCCACTCATGCGGCTGGCATAATCGCCGCGAAGCAATCCGTCCACGTTGAATTTAACGAAATACGTCCTCTTTTCCGATGGCAGAATCAATGATTTCTGTATTGCCTGTTCCCACCGTACTACCCATGGGTCAAGTGTATACTTGACAAACTCCAGCGACTGCTGCTCAATATTAGAAAAGCTGGATTTTTCAAGATCGCCAACCATGTGCGGCGGGATACGGAAGATTCGTGCAATTTCATTGATTTGGAACTTCCTTGTTTCCAAGAATTGTGCCTGCTCAGGCGGTATTCCGATGCTTTGAAACTTCATGCCTTCCTCAAGCACAGCTACTCTGTGGGCATTACTGCTGCCCTGATACACGGAGTTCCAACTTTCACGAACCCGTGCCGGGTCCTTTACCACACCGGGATGTTCCAAAACCCCGCCTGGACTGGCACCGTTCGCAAAGAACTTTGCACCGTATTCTTCACAGGCGATTGCCAAGCCAATTGCATTTTTCGCCATGGCGATGGGCGAATATCCAACCAAGCCATCAAAACCGAGGCCGGGAATATGCAGGATTTCTTCGCTGCGAAAAATCGCTATGCCTGAATCAGCTCTGTACTCATAATAAAGTTTTCCGGCAGAGGTTCGATCAACCGTCATCCTGTCCGGTAACAGCGGATATAACGCTAAGGCGTTTCCCCTGCCGTTCCTAATAATCTGCGCATACGCATTTCCCCATAATAAAAGATGACTCATCAGCGTTTCTCGAAACACAAATGAAGTCATCTCAGGGTTTGGCTCATCATGGAGCAAATAATATAACTGATGGTCGATTGCTTTTTCTTTTCCGCCGTCCGGCTTATATTGGTAGGTGTGAAGCGGCAGCCCTGCGATCGCCTCTGACAGAATTCTCACGCAGGAGTACACTGCCGTTGTCTGCATGGCGCTGAGCTCATTAACGTTTTTCCCGCTTGTGGTGCCGCCAAAGAAAAAGCTGTATGAACTGCCGGGCAGGCTGTTTTGAGCAGAGAACCTCTGTGGTGGCTTGTCACGGGAGTGAAACAGGCTCTTAAAAATGCTCATATTGTCATCAACTCCTTAAAAGTGGGTAAAAGAAAAGCACCTCATTTCTGAGATGCTTTGGTGTATATGCCGTTATTGAATTATGTAATACTGTAAACTTGCGAATTGACCGTAATCATACTGTTTTCTGATCATTAGACCTTCTGCCATAAAGCCCTTTTAATTTTGCTTTGTGAGCATACATAGCCTCATCAGCTTGGGAAAATGTTGAGTATATACTTTCACTTTCCTTTTGATTGTAAAAAGCATATCCATAAGCAAGTACAATTTTATTTTGGCGGTTCTGATTTACTTTAATTAACAAGTCGTCTAAATGAGATAGAGTACCTTCCGCCAATTGATTCGGGATTTCATCGCAAATAACACAAAACTCATCACCGCCGATCCGATATGTCTTACCAATGCCCATAAAGCACTCCTTTATTGATCTTGCGGCATCTAAAATCAGTTCATCCCCAGCTTTATGGCCATATACATCATTCGTTTCTTTTAAGTTATTAAGATCGAACATAAAAATTGCTGCATTTTTATTACTATTTTCACATTGCTCCATTTCATTTTCAAATGCTGTGCGATTTTTAGTCCCAGTTTGTATATCATGTGTAAATAATAATTCCCGCAAAAAGACATAGTATAGGAGCAAAGACAGAGCAACACTGCTCCAAATTAAGATTAAATCTCCAAATATAATTTGGAGTACGGTTGCAAGCAAAGGTATTAAAAAAATTGAAATAAGAGCTTTCTTATCTTCTGTTTCGTATTCATCATAATTTTTAGTTGCATCTCTTATCATCAACGCATAATAAAGAAGGCCAATAATAGTGGGCAATAAAAATAAATTCCCTCGCGTATATTGATTCTGAGAATCGATAAAAAAGATCCAGCCTGTTTTATAACTTAAAACACACATCAAAGCATTAAAGCATAACGGTATGCTCAAAAATCTCTTACGCCAAATTTTTTCTTGGCCTTTATAGTAAAACAATAAAAAGGTAAAAGGAGCTGCTGGGCTTAAAGAAAATCCTAGTATGTTTACTATACGGTTCGGTACTATAAGTTTGCTATTATTTGGAAATGTCATTAGAATAGTAGCTATTTCTAAAACCAGCAAAATAATTGTAATCACGCACGCAACTCTATAATTTATATTTGTCTTTTTATCAGCAACGTGCCGCTTGGCCATACTTATTGTAAAACAAAGTGAAACAATTGCAAAAACATCCATACTGATTGAAGGCACCATATTCCTCGCTTCCTTTCATTCCAGCCTAGCAAAGCATAATATGTCGAATTTAGTATACCACAGTAAAATAAATTTTTAAAGTATCAAAAGTCCCCTTCCGTTATATACCGATTCATCGACACCTTGATGCCGAATTGCCCGGTCAAGCGCCATAATAGTCGCAACCGCACCGTCAATCTTTTCGGTGGACTTTTCTTTGTCCGGCTTGATGTTTCCGGCTGGATCGGTGCGAATGAAGATGTTGTCCATCATCCAGCGCAGCACAGGTTGACCGCTGTGTGCCAGCTTTTGTTCTAAAGCCAGTTTCATTAGTTCTTTGGTAGGCGGCGACATATCTTTGAACCCCTGACCGAAAGGTACAACAGTGAAACCAAGATTATCAAGATTCTGCGTCATTTGCACCGCGCCCCAACGGTCGAAGGCAATCTCGCGGATGTTATACTTTAGGCCAAGTTGTTCAATGAAACTTTCGATAAATCCATAGTGGA